>JAESRG010000091.1 GCA_016764785.1 Paracoccaceae bacterium | reverse complement strand
TCATCCGCCCGGACAGCGATTTAGACCGGGCAAATGTTCTTCAAAAACTAGGCGAAAACGGATTTGAGTGCCGCCCGATCGTCTCCGGGAATTTTATCAATAATGATGTGATGAAATTCATCGATTGCAGCCTCCAGCAATTCACGCAAATGCGCCAGATCGTTGTGGCGCCAGATTTTTTTGTCACATTTACCGTTTTTAATACCTTCGATCATCGACGCATGGTTCAAAGCATCCGAGAAAATAATCAGCCCGGGGAACAACTTAGGCAACACCGACAGGGTCGCCTCGTTAGCAATATAGGCCGAGGTAAACACCAACGCGGCTTTTTTCTGGTGCAGATCAGCAATCTCGGCTTCCAGCGCGGTGTGATAAGCAGTGGTGCCAGAAATATTTCTGGTCCCCCCCGACCCGGCACCTGCGTCGTCAATGGCCGCGTGCATTGCCTCCAGAACGACTGGATTCTGGCCCATACCTAGGTAGTCATTTCCACACCAGACAGAAATTTCCTGAACCTCGCCATCAGGCCGGTTCCAGTTTGCGCGCGGAAACGTGCCGCATTTACGAACGATATCCATAAAAACGCGATATCGCCCCTCATCATGCAAAGCACTTAGGGCGGTATCTAGTTTGGCATTATAATCCATCAATGGCATCTCCGGCGGGAATCTTCAAACTCAACGTATATAGATAACGAGGTATCAGAAAAATTCACCTAACAAAATGCCGCATCAAGGAAAATCTACAGATAGGTCTAATAAATGAACCGGATTTGATCAGTCCAGAACCGTTCTATCCGGCGCATCACGTTGTTAGTTTCATCAACTTCCTCGGAATCAACAATGCCCTTATCGTTCAAGACACCTGCGTGGCGTTCAAAAAGTTCAGCCACGGTTTGGCGCACGTCACGCCCTTTTTCAGTTAGTCTAACCCGAACAGCACGCCGGTCAACTTCGCATTTCTGGTGGTGCATATACCCTGCTTCAACCAATTTTTTAAGGTTATAGGACACGTTAGAGCCTTGATAGTATCCGCGCGACTTCAGCTCTCCTGCGGTAACAACATTCTCGCCAATATTGTACAGTAACAGCGCCTGAACTGAATTGATGTCGATAATCCGCAACCGCTCGAACTCGTCTTTGACCACGTCCAGCAGCAACCGGTGCAACCGTTCAATAATCGCCAAGCTTTCAAGGTAACCGTGTAAAAACGCCGCGGTGTCGCCGCTGATCGTCGGCGCGGCGCTACCGTTGGTGCCCTGCCGAATCGCTGTCTGCGTAGCCATACTATTCTCCATCAAAATTTCGTTCCTGAGGAGAGTTTCATCATAAGAGTCGCAATAACTGGTTAAAGCTGTCACAAATTTACCGGAATTTTTCAGCAACACGAATTTGTTCAAGCATTTCTGCATGTTCGACAGGCGCATCTTCCTGCCCCGAAAACCACGGATAAAGATCCTGGTCATTCTCGGCCAGCAGCGATTCGAACCGATCCAGCGTTTCCGGGTCGAGTTTTGTGAGCATTGCATCCGCAAAAGTGCCTAAAATCAGGTCCATTTCTTTGGTGCCGCGCCGCCAACTGCGAATCTTGAGCCTTTTCAGGCGATTTTCAGGCGTTTCAGTCATAATTCGTCCTTTTTTGCTCTGTGCGCATCATAGAATGTCGCGTAGGCAACATACAATTGCGGAAATCCTTGATTTTTAGGGGTAAAATCGGGCAAGTTGCTGTTATTGATACTTTTCGGGCATTTTTTATGGTTCAAAATCTACAAAAACTTTTCTATCGCGTCAGCAAAGCTGGTGCGGATGTCTATCGGATTGATCTGCAAAACCGGTTGCGACGGCTTGACCTTGAGAAAATCGCCGCGATCGACGTCGCCGAAAATACCATCACCGTGCTGTCGGGAAAGAAGCACTCGGCTGAAGAAACCAACGATATGAAACAGTGGCGCGAAACGCGGCAGGGTCAGTTGGATATGCGCAGTCAGAATGATATCAACCGGCTTGTTGAGGCAATGAATCACGCCGCAAACTGGATTGAAAATACAGCATCAAACGATCAGATCGAAAATATTAGTGATCCGGTTTTAATGGCCATGCACGATTTACGCGCGACATTGGTGCGGAAAATGGCCGCAAGAATTAACCAAAAGTAACAGGAAACACCATGACTAATTTGTCACAAGAACAAGAAGAAATGCGCCAATCCATTCAGAAAAGCGCGATGATCTGGAGCATCATTTTCGGCGTTATCATCGCAGGCATTGCCTATTGGTCATTGGGGGGCCAAGGCGCAATGGTGCGTATGGGTGCATCTGCCGGTGCAGGGATTGTGGTTTTGTTTGGCGTATTCAAATGGCGTTTCGGAGCAAATTCAAAATCTTCCCAATGTGAAAAATGCTCGGCCGCATTCAGCATTAGTAAAACCAACCATGTCGAAACCCTGAAATCCAGCGAGTCTAAAGAGACCCGCGACGCACAGGAAGATGGCTCCACCAAGGTCACCACCTGGACCGAGGAAGTGTACGACGTGGTCGACACCTATACCTGTGCGAGCTGTAATGATGAAAAGACCAAAGAATACACAACGACCCGCAAGGTTGATGAAAAAGCCGTGGATGAACCAGCCCCCAAGAAAGCGTCTTCGTCAAAGTCCGGGGGCAGTCGCTCACGTGCATCAGCGAGTAAAGCCGAACCAGAAGCAGAGAAAACCGCACCCAGCCGCACCCGTGCAAGGGCAGGCAGCAACCAAGCAGACGGCGTTGTATCCAGTTCAAAATCTGGCAGTGCCAAAGCAACACCGGATCAGACAGATGGTGTTGTTTCCACGTCAAAATCCGGCGGATCGCCAGATGGAAATTCTGACAAAAAATAGCTGTCTAGCTTAAGTCATGTGTCGGCGCGATCTTCGCGCGGGCACGATACGGGCGCGATACGTCGTTTAGGGTAACGTCCAGACACTCCACCGACAGACGAATGGCCCCGTCACCGGCCAGCACAATCACCACGTCGCCGGCTCCGTCTTCTGAGGCTTCAAACCCGATTGATAGAACCGAAAATATCGAGTCTTTGTCGCGGGGGTCAATTCCGTCGCCGCCCGCTTTCAGCACGCCGTCAATAATCAACGTCGATTGCACCCGCTCAAATGGGCGGTTCTGAGTCGAGGCGTTTTCCTTATCTTCCCAGCGGAACCGATTCAACATCAAGGCAAACCTATGTTTGCGCGGCATCCATGATGTTTCCGAATTCTGGCCAACAGCATCCTGAACGAGCGTTGAAATCACCTGTAAATCATCGGCTGTTTCAACCTTAAGCCGAACCGGATTTTCAGTACCGTCTTGAAAACTTGCGTCAGTCATATCTATTCCTTTTCCCGCCGGATTTTTGCACCACAAGCGGTCATTTTTCGCACCAGATGCTCATATCCGCGATCCAGATGGTATACGCGGCTGACCACGGTTTCGCCCTCGGCCGCCAAAGCCGCCAGAATAAGCGACACAGATGCCCGAAGGTCGGTTGCCATCACCCGCGCGCCTTTTAGCGTCTCAGAACCTGTCACAGTTGCAACGCCGCCGTGGACCTCAATTTTGGCGCCCATACGTTGCAATTCAGGCGCGTGCATAAAGCGATTTTCAAAAATCCGTTCTTCCAGCACACTGGTCCCGTCGGCAAAAGACAGCAACGCCATCATTTGCGCCTGAAGGTCAGTCGGAAAGCCCGGATGCACCTCGGTGACGATGTCCACCGGCTGAATGCGCCCTGCCCTACGCGAGACTTTCAGCCCCGCGTCGGTCTCGGTAATGATCGCGCCAGCAGCCTCAAGTTTGGTACAAAATGCTTCCAGCAAATCACGCCGTCCACCGATCAGTTCGACCTCGCCGCCAGCGATCACCGGCGCAATCATATAAGTGCCAAGTTCGATCCGGTCAGTCACCACACGGTGGGTTGCCCCGTGCAGCTTTGCCACACCTTTGATGGTCAGCGTATCCGTGCCCTCGCCCGAAATATCAGCGCCCATTGCCCGCAAGCATTCGGCCAAGTCCACAATCTCAGGTTCGCGCGCCACGTTTTTCAGAATGGTTGTGCCTTTGGCTAGCGTTGCGGCCATCAACAGGTTTTCAGTACCGCCCACAGATGCAAACGGCAGTTCATAAGTCGCGCCGATCAACCCGTTCGGGGCTTTAGCATGAATATAACCATCGCGCAGATCCAGTACCGCGCCGAGGGCCTCAAGCCCTTTCAGGTGAATATCAACCGGACGCGCGCCAATCGCACAACCACCGGGCAGTGAAACCACCGCATGGCCGTCACGGGCCAGCATTGGCCCCAACACCAAAATAGACGCACGCATTTTGCGCACGATGTCATAATCAGCGGTATGGTTTGAAATCGTTTCAGCACCCAACACCAGCACTTTTCCGTCTTGCAAGGATGCGACCTCGCAGCCCAGCGATTCCAGCAGCTCGGTCATGGTGCTAATGTCCGACAAGCGCGGCGCATTGGTCAGCGTCAAGGGTTCATCGGTCAGCAATGCTGCGGGCATCAGCGTCAGGCAAGCGTTCTTGGCCCCCGCAATCGAGATTTTCCCGTTTAGCGGCACGCCGCCTTCAACAATAATTTTATCCATCTTTTACTGCCCTTTACCTGCCAGCCGAGTTTCCGGCTATTTATCCTCATCCGGCGCGCTTGCATCCCGCGCGCGCCCTTGCGCCTTGCGCCGTTGTAAATTTGCCCGCAAGTTCGCCCGCAAACGTTCAGCCCGAGCATCTTTTTTTGATGCCTTATCCGTGCTGCGCCCCGGTTTTGTGCCTGTTTTTTCGATCATATACCAGTCTTATCGCAAGGCGTATCACGGGGTCCAGTCAGGCAATGCAATAAAACGCAAGAATCCGCTTGTGTACCCCTGTTGTTTTTAGTTAGAACCCCGCATGTTGCTGCTGTAGCTCAGCGGTAGAGCACTCCATTGGTAATGGAGAGGTCGGGAGTTCGATTCTCCCCAGCAGCACCACTTAACCCCATATTTTTGACGATTAAAGCGGATTTTGGTGCCGTTGCCGAAAGAACGTTTTAACATTCATTAGGTAGTTATACCGTGCAATGCGTTTTGATGCGCGGAAATGCGCGGCAGAAAAATGGCATGTTCGCGCAAAATCCGCGCAGTCAGTGGAGGCAAAAATAGATCTACAACAAAAGGCCAGCCGAAATCGCAGCTAGCTGCCTGTCATTATTACAGGCCAATCCCGTTTTAACGGTCTTAATTTGCAAGCAAAACAAACGCCGCAACCTTGGCCTGCAGCTGCAGTAGATCGCCATTATTATCCATAACAAAATCTGCATCGCCAGCAGTCAATTCCATGCTACCCATCGGCTCAAGCGGCAAGTGATCGGACCGGTCCACCCAAATCACCTGATCAAACAAATGCCGAGTGCTTTCAAATTCGCGGCGCTTACGCATTCCGACATAGGTGCCATGCTCGGCCAAGACCTGTTCTGCCAGAGATGGCCCTGGACGTAAGTTATAAGCAGCGATTGCATGAAACCATAATTCGCGGAAATTGGCGCGGTCAGCATAACAGTCCTGCCAAGTTTCATATTGATCTACCATCAGTGGAAATACAGCCTTTTGCGCTGCAAACTCGGAACTAGATGCAAATGGCCGGCCAGTAAGAGCAGCTAGCATTTCGCCCACTGTATCCTTTCCATGCCTGCCGTGGCCAATCACTAAGAAATTCATATCAACGCACCTCTAGAGATAACATGGAGAACCAAAGGCGGCGGTTGCGCGGTAGCTATCGGCCCAAAGCTGCCGTTTGTGACTTTCCAAAATCCCACATAGCAGCGTGTCAAAGCGGACATAGGCATTTTCTCACAGCCAAGAGCAATGTCACGAGGGCTTGGTCGAAACCAAATAAATTGCTCACTCCGATCCAGTGGGCCGCCAAACCTCGCCGCTTTGTTCTTGCATACTTGCTTGAAAGTGTTCCCTTAATGGCTGAGAGTGTGGCTTTGCACACTAAAGAGGATTTGAAAGATGTTAGAACTTGACGATTTCACAGATGATCCTGCTTGGGCCCCTAAGCACACACCTTTTTCGGAAATAATCATCGAAGACCAAATCGACGGCGTTGCTATGCAACGGCTCAATACCTTTTCTGATACGCGCGGTGATCTGACTGTTCTTATGTCAAATATTTATGATCCCACCCATCATTCACCACACGTCTACCTTGTCACTGCGGCTGCCAAATCTGTGCGGGCTTGGGTATATCATAGACATCAGCATGATCGCCTGGCCTTTTCGCAAGGCGATTTTCGGGTCGTTCTTTACGACCTCAGAAAAGATAGCCCGACCTATGGTAAACTGAACGTACTGGACGTAGGTGAAAACAATAAACTTCTTTTGACTATTCCGCCTTTTGTGGCACATGGGGTCCAGAATCGAGGCGCGCTAAGCGCACAATTCATCAATGCCTCGACAAAAGCTTACGATCCTGGCCGCCCGGACAAGTCGCGTGTCCAAAAGGACAACCCCGGAATTTCATATACCTTTGAATGATGAAACCATTTTTTAGTGTCGTGATGGCCACATTTGGGCGTGGCCGTCATATTATGCCTTCGATTCAATCGGTACTGCAGCAGGATTATGAAGCATTTGAACTGATCGTAATTGGGGACAACTGTACCGACGATACTGAAACTGTTGTTGAGAGCTTCAAAGATTCAAAAGTGCGCTGGATAAACTTGCCCGCTAGATGTCGAAGTCAGAGCGCGCCCAATAATGCTGGGATAAAGGCTGCAAACGGGGACATTATTGCCTATATCGGCCACGATGACATCTGGGAACCAGATCACCTTTCGAGCCTTGCTGCCCTGTTTACAGCGAATCCAAGTCTCGATTTTGCCGTGGGTGGCTTGATTTTCCACCTGCCAAACGGAATACTGGGCTGCCAAGTCACCGGTATCTTTAAGGATGACAGCGCCAAGCACAAGAATTTTTTTCCACCCAGTTCCTTTGCGCATAAGAAATTGGTTTGTGAGGAAATTGGGTTCTGGCGGATGCCATTTGATATAAGACCACCCGTTGACTGTGATTTCCTTTTGCGCGCCGCTAACGCAGATCTGCATTTTGCATCTACTGGCAATATTTCGGTGCATAAGTTCGCTGCTGGACATCGCTACCTCAGCTATTTGACGCATGAATCTGATGAGCAGAGCGATATGCTGGCAGCCATGCGGCAAGCAGATCATGCACGCAACATCGCGCGTATTGTTGAAGAATCAAAAAACCATAATGTGTATATGACCATGCGCTACTTCAATTACAAAAAGATGGGTCGCGGCGTACTCGCACGACAAAACGCATCGCGCAAAGGTATTGTTCAACGGTCAGTTGCTTTTCCCAGCCACGGCGTCGCAATAAGGCACAAGCGAGGGCATTTCGCATTCGATTGGCAGAATGTGCCGGATGGGAATATTCATTGGACCTCTCGAAATCCAAATCCCAAAATGTTGCTTCCCTATACGGGTGGGCGTGAGGTTCGATGCACTTTTCGGGCGTATCATGACAATCGACATGCGCTCGACGCACTACCGCTCCTATGCAATGGCCGCCGTGTTAATTCAAGGGGTAGCAATCATAAGCGCAAGAAAAACCATTGGAGCGCAACATTTTGTGTTCAATTCGACTTAAATCCTAACGCAATGACGATACTGCAGTTTCTACTCGATGAAACGCAAGCCCCATCTCTGGACCGGCCCGGAATTGGCATTGGAACGATAACGATCGTACCAGCTATCGAAAGTTCTGCTCCAACCTTAGATGCCATTAAACGTCTTTCAACCATGCTATATTTGATCTTTGTCGACTACTTTCAGCGCTCAAACGCGGGTAGACTTATGCGTTCTCTGCGACGCAGATGACGCAGCGCGTGTAATCGTGCTTTACCGGCTCATTTCGTTTGCTTTGTAGAATCTAAGCACCCGCCTGACCGATAAATTTCCGTGGCGACCATGCCTTCCAGCATGCGAGATTCACTCCAAGCGGCCTGGCTTAGGTCCCAGTCCTCTTTTTCGCTTGTCTGGGGATGTTGTTGAACGCAAACATTGGCACAACTGAAGAGAATGCCTGAAATGCTCGCTAAAATCACCATTAGCTGGCTAGGCATTGTAGGGTTGTTACTGAATGGCCGCTTCGGGGAATTGCCGAACTGCTTTCGCAACCGCAATGACCAGAGATTCGCCTCTCGCCGGCGGATTATCAATCAGTGGCTGCTCAGCATTCTTCTGACTCACCACTCTGAGGCCACCCAACCGTTTCAGTTCCAGCTTTTCAATACGGCGCTTAATGCTCATCAGATAAGCCCAAAGGTGCTGCACTCGCTAACTACTTTTCAATTCCTTCGTGGAACAGGCTGCTTCCGGCCCATAGCGAACCTTTGTGGGCGGCGCAGCAAATGGCAGCAAAGAACCCTTCTTACCGATTTGCTGCAACGCGGCGAATGTCGGGTTTGTGGAAGTTGGCAGGATGGTTAGCGCGGCAAATCTAAAACTGGACGGACATGATCCTCGAATGGCACATACCGTCGCCGAAATGTTGTGCCCCCGACATATTCTGGTGTGCTGATCCGATCCATTCGAAAATGACGGAAGTCATTGCGCGCAGGATCCCAGGCCACCAAATACCAGAGTGGTGGTAAAATCAGCATCGCTTGCGGTTCAACATTTCGGCTGGTTACGGACCCTTTTGCGTCACGGTACTGGAACCGCAGATGCAACCGCCCGAGAAACGCTGCCTCGAATGCGGGTAGCAGTGCGGGGTCCATCGCGCCCAAATCGGATATGTCTACTAGCGGTGAAAGTTGCCCGACATACAAGCAATCCAGAAACCGGCGCAAATCGCGTACCTTGTCCGACGGCAAGGCTTTCTCGATTTTGGCAAGCCCTGCATCGGCGAGATCTGAGAACGGTAAATTTCCGGCGGCACGCATCGATGCAACGCTGATAAGAAGCGCAAACACCTCGGCGACCGAAAGCCGCGGCGTGGTCTGAACCGATTGGGGATCAAGTTGCAGACCGCCCCCGCGCCCGGGTTCAGAATGAATGACAAAGCCCGCATCGCGCAGCGCGCTAATGTCACGCAAAACTGTGCGTCTGGATGCACCAACTTCCTGTGCTAACTCAGCGATTGTTGACGTGCCATTGCGGCGAAGGCTGCGCACGATGGCATCATGTCTAAGGCGAATGTTCATTTCGTAAGTCATCCATTCAATGGTGCCAGTATTTGGCACCATTATACTTTAAGCAGCGGTTAAACATGTCATCAAGGAGATAATACATTGTTTAATCCAACCAATTTCCCCAAGCCCACCCTTATTCCCGTTAACGGTATCGAGCTCGAAGTCTTTGAGGCAGGTCGAGAAAACGCAGGAAAACCCATTGTGCTGTGTCACGGCTGGCCAGAGCACGCCTATACTTGGCGCTATCAAATACCTGCTCTTGTCGCGGCGGGCTACCATGTCATCGTCCCAAATCAGCGGGGGTTTGGGAACTCATCACGCCCAGCAGAAGTAACGGATTATGACATTGAATACTTATCGGGTGATCTCGTCGCGCTTCTCGATTACTTTGGCTATGAGGATGCCACCTTTGTCGGTCATGATTGGGGAGCTAATGTTGTTTGGGGGCTGACCTTGCTGCATCCAGATCGGGTAAATAAAGTTATAAACCTCGCTTTGCCGTACCAAGAGCGCGGAGAAACCCCCTGGATCGAGATGATGGAAGCCATATTTGGTGGCGACTTCTATTTTGTTCACTTTAATCGACAGCCGGGTGTTGCGGACGCAGTATTAGACGAAAATACATCCCAGTTTCTGCACAACATCTTCCGCAAAAACGTGCCTTTGGCACCGCCTGAACCAGGTATGGCGATGATCAATCTTGCCCAAGCAGAAACGCCACTCGGTGAGCCAATAATGAGCGACACCGAACTCGCCGTTTTTGCCGCCGCTTTTGAAACGTCGGGGTTCACGGGCGGTATAAATTGGTACAGAAATCTTGACCGCAACTGGCGCTTGTTGGCGGAGGTGAACCCAATCATCCAACAGCCGACACTTATGATTCACGGCGACCGGGATTTAATTCCAAAGTTTGAAAAACTAACAGATTTTGTGCCCAATGCCGAAGTGATCAGTCTGGATTGCGGGCATTGGATTCAACAAGAAATGCCGGAAGAAACGAACCAAGTGATTTTGAACTGGCTAGAACAGCAGGATGCAACCTAGCGCCAAGAGCATTTCAAAGTTAAGCGTGCCCTCCGGTTTGACCTGAGGGCACGAATGGTAGGTTGTTTGGAAATGTATGGGGACTAGAAGATGGCCGATGTGATTTTCTTCACCAACCAAGAAGAGTTTAGCGATTGGTTAGAAAAACATGGCGACGCGACTGAACTTTGGGTGGGCTATTACAAGAAACATACACAGCGCCCAAGCCTTACTTGGTCCGCATCAGTTGACGCCGCTCTTTGCTATGGCTGGATCGATGGCATACGAAAAACCATTGATGATCAAAGCTATAAGATCCGCTTTACCCCACGGCAAATGGGCAGTGTCTGGAGCGCGGTGAACGTCAAGAAGGTCGAAGCGCTCATATCGCTAGGAAAGATGAAACCCGCGGGCCTTCAGCTCTTTATAAACAGAACTGATGTACGAGGCTATTCTTCTGAGAATAGAAACGTTCCGCTTGCCCGAGTGTATGAGAATCAGATCAGGGCGAATTCCTTTGCCTGGACCAATTTTTGCAATCTCGCTCCCTCGTACAAGAGAGACTCCATATGGTGGGTCATGAGCGCAAAAAGGGAGGAAACACGCTTGAGAAGGTTGGGAATTTTAATTGCATCATCAGAAGAAGGGCAAAAAATACCGCTATTGCAAAAGAAATAGAGAGTACCGCAGATAGTTGATAGCCCGCAAAGCAGTCATTGTAACAGCCGCTTCAAATGTCCGTTTTGTCCCCACAGCAGGCCTTGGCGCAACCTGCAGCGAAGGTCCGCTTTCCGGCGGTGCTCTCAACAGGTGGACGCAACACTTTAATCTTTAGGAAAAGATGGAGTGTTTAGAGTAAGCGTTGTCCCGCCCCCACCTTCCGCTCCGTGACCTGATCTGCGATTCCGCATGTAGGTTTTGGATTTTAGGAAGGATTTTCTCCATGGAGCACTC
>JAESRG010000090.1 GCA_016764785.1 Paracoccaceae bacterium | reverse complement strand
TTGGACTATCAACGGCGACTCCCGAGATTAAAACTCGGCGTAATATTGGCATGGCTGTCAAATTATGTTTTTTCGAATTATCCGATGTCAGCACCCAATGCCAATAGTCCGGCAGAACCCGCATTGCCGCGCGCTGCGCAATGGCAACCGACGCCTTTTGTGGCTGCATTTCCAACCACGCCCGAAGACTCTTACGATCATTAATATCTACAATCTCAACCATAACTGGTACGATGCCTTATCCATCACCCTCAGGCAACATATTTTCACCCACCCGCATGATCTCCCATTCCAAATCAATACCGGAGTGTTCCTTAACCTTGCGGCGCACCAGCTCGCCCAAATCTTCCAAGTCAGCCGAGGTCGCGTCGCCCGTGTTCACCATGAAATTCGGATGCATCGGCGACATCTGCGCTCCGCCCAGTTTTTCACCGCGCAGGCCCGCGTCATCAATGACCTTCCACGCCTTCAAATCATGCACATCGTCCGCCCGTCCAGTTGACGAAAACCCCGCCGGATTGCGAAATGTTGACCCGCAAGACCGGTCTTTCACCGGCTGGCTTTCGGCGCGTTTAGTCAGTTGGTCAGTCATACGTTGGTGCAGCACATCCGGCTGCTCGGCAGGCCCGCGCAGCACGCATTGCGTAATCATCATGTCATCCGCCATGTCTGAGTGCCGATAGGAAAAACCCATATCGTCAGATTTTAATGTCACGATATCACCCGCCCGCGTCACCGCCGTGGCCGAGACAAATACGTCAGCCAGATAGTCACCGTAACAGCCAGCGTTCATCTTAATCGCCCCTCCGATCGACCCCGGTATGGTGCGCAGAAACGTCAGATCAACCCCTGCATCCGCCGCTTTGCGCGCCGCATGTGCGCCCAGCAACGATGCACCCGCACGGATATTACCGTTGGCCATTACCTCAAACCCGTTGAACCCGCGCCCCAGCCGCACAACCACGCCTTTAATGCCGCCATCGCGGATAATCATGTTTGAGCAAACGCCAATCGGCAGCACCGAAATTTCAGCAGGCAAGGCTTTCATAAACCCCGCCAGATCAGCCATATGCGCAGGTTGAAACAGCACCTCGGCCGGGCCGCCAGTGCGCAGCCAACTAAGCGTATCCATCGGGCGATTAGGCGTTAACGTGCCTGTTACCTGTGGCAAAATATCAAGCAAACTCATCCGTGGCCTCGCATTTTTTCCCGCAGCTGTCGCACCATATGGCCCAGCGGAATACGGAATAATGATATAATCACAACGACAAACACCACCATCGCCAGCCAGCCAAAATCACGCCCGACCAGCCATAAAATAACCGGAGAGCTAAGCACCAGCAGACGGCCCATATTCCAATGCAAGCGACCATGCGGCAGCAACGCTGTCATATTCGCCATGATCGCCCAGATTGCTGCGGTAAAAAGTGCCGTCATTTGCTCTGCCTGAGTTTCGCGACCAACTGCCGCCACATATGCCTTAACATAAGCCGCAGTTGAAATATCGCAACCGCCAGCGCGGCTAACTGCCAGCCAAGGCCGAAATCCAAACCGACCCGCCAGATCACAAACGGCAAGGTTAGCACCAACACACGCGCCAAATTCCAGTGGATTCTGAACGTGTTCATAAACGGAATCATGGCGATCAAGTTAGCTGAAATCGCCCACATACAGGCATAGATTGCCCCGCTCATCCCAACGCTTTTGGCATGTTTCGCGACCATGCGCTGATGGTGCCAGCCCCGAGGAATACCACCATGTCGCCGGATTCTGCGGCGTTGTTAATCAGGTTGACCAAGTCATCTTCACCCTCAATCGTCATCGCCGATTTGTGGCCGTGACGTTTGATGCCCGCAACCAGCGCGACGTGGTCAGCGCCCTCGATAAAGTCGTCTCCCGCCGCGAAAACCGGCGCAATTGCCACCGTGTCAGCGTCGTTGAAACAGCTGCAGAAATCCTCAAACAAATCCCGAAGACGGGTAAATCTGTGCGGCTGGTGGATGGCGATTACCTTGCCAGATGTGCACTCGCGCGCTGCTTTCAGCACTGCGGTGATTTCAACCGGATGGTGGGCATAGTCATCAATAATGGTAATGCCATTTGGCTTGCCAACCAGCGTAAAGCGCCGATTGACACCGCCGAACCCCTCAAGGGCGGTACGAATTTCCGACGCGTTTACCCCCAGATGCAACGCCGTCGCGATAGCGGCCAACGCATTGGCAACATTGTGATCGCCGGGCATCGGCAGGGTCAGGCCTTTGATGGTGCGATCCTTCAAAACCACATCAAAAAACGCCGCGCCATTTTCATAGCGCAGGTTATCTGCCCGCACATCGGCCTGCGGGTTCATGCCGTATGTGATCACCCGACGGTCGGTTATGCGCCCGACCAGCGCTTGAACCTCGGGGTGGTCAATGCAGCAAATTGCGGTGCCATAAAACGGAATATTGGACACAAAAGTATAGAAAGCCTCACGCAGGGCATCAAAAGTACCGTAGTGGTCCAGATGTTCGGGGTTGATATTGGTGATAATGGCAATGGTCGCGGGAAGTTTGTTAAACGTACCGTCGCTTTCGTCGGCTTCAACCACCATCCAATCGCCGGTGCCCATGCGCGCGTTTGAGCCATAAGCGTGGATAATACCGCCATTAATCACGGTCGGATCCATGCCGCCGCCATCAAGCAGGGCGGCAACCATCGACGTGGTGGTGGTTTTGCCGTGCGTACCGGCCACGGCGACATTGGATTTCAGCCGCATTAGTTCTGCCAGCATTTCAGCGCGGCGCACCACCGGCAGGCCTTTGGCCCGTGCGGCGTCAAGTTCAGCATTACCCGGTTTAATGGCGCTAGAGATCACAATCACCGCAGCGCCCTTCAGGTTTTCAGCCTTTTGCCCGACAAAAATCTTGGCGCCCAGCTTTTCCAGCCGTTCGGTGATCGGCCCTGATTTCAGGTCAGACCCTTGCACGATATAGCCGTGGTTAAGCAGCACTTCGGCAATGCCAGACATGCCAATGCCACCGATGCCAACAAAATGGATCGGGCCAATATCGTGAGGCAATCGGGTTTGAGAATTCATTTTGGGCCTCGATCATTCAGGGCTTCGACCAGTTCAGCCAGTTTTTTTGTTGCATCGGGTTTGCCCAGCGACAGAGCCGCATCAGCCATGGCCTGCGCCTTGTCTGGGTCAGATAAAATTAGGCCAATATGCTGCGCCAACGTCTTAGCATTAAATTCCGGTTCAGGGATAACCACCGCGCCCCCCGCCTGCGCCAAGCCTTTGGCGTTGGCGGTTTGGTGGTCATTTGTGGCAATCACCAGCGGCACTAAAATTGAGGGTCGCCCAACAATGGTTAGGTCAGCAACAGACGATGCCCCTGCCCGACTGATCACCAATTGCGCAGCGGCAAGCCTGTCTGGCACATCGTCAAAAAACGGTTGCACATTGGCCGAAACACCCAGTTTTTGATACGCTGCAACCGCCGTGTCATGGTCAGTATCGCGCGCCTGATGCGCGACACTCAGCCGTGCCAGCAGTGCCGCTGGCAGTTTTGCCAATGCGGCCGGAACCACCCGCGATAAAATACTTGCGCCCTGTGATCCACCGATCACCAGCAATTGCATGGGAAAATCGCCGGGCTGTTTGTAAGCGGCACCTGCCTTGGCCAGCACAGCACCCCGCACCGGATTTCCGGTATGGACACTTTCAACACCTTTGGGCAATTCGGTTGGCCAGACCGAGCAAGCCACCACATCAACCCGCGTCGCGAAAACTTTATTGACCCGCCCCAAAACACCGTTTTGTTCGTGGATCATTCGCGGCAACCGCAGCATCCACGCGGCAACCATTGCGGGCAAAGCCGGATATCCGCCAAACCCGACAACAACCGCAGGTCGGTCACGCCGCATGGACCGCCGCGCTTTCAATGCGCCAGATAATATCTTTGGCCCAACGGCCAGCTTGGCCAACATTCCGCCGCGCGCTGTGGTGGCCGATTTGACTACTTCGCGCAGTACATCATCGGGAAAACCACCCGCATACCGCGCCCCGCGTTCATCGGTTGATAGTTTCACCCGCCAGCCGCGCGCCAGCATTTCCTCGGCCAAGGCTTGTGCGGGGAACATGTGCCCGCCCGTACCACCGGCGGCAATAATCAATAGCGGCGCCATCAGTGCCCCCGCCCCATGATCTCGGCCATATCGTTTTGCGGACGGTGACGGGTTAGCGCCAGCATCATGCCCAGCAACACACCAATCGCCAACATAGATGAACCACCGTTGCTGATAAACGGCAACGTCATGCCTTTGGTTGGCAGCAACCGCACCGAAACGCCCAGATTAATAAACGCCTGCATGCCCAACAGTACGGCCAGCCCAACGCCCGCAAGACGGGTGAACGGGTCACGTTCACGCCGCAACCGCAGCAACGACCGGATGGTGATGAACATAAACAAAGCAATGATGAATAGGCACAGCACCAGCCCAAATTCCTCAGCGGCAACAGCAATAATAAAGTCGGTATGCGCGTCGGGCAGCGACCATTTGACAGAACCTTGCCCGATACCAACCCCAAAAAAACCGCCCTCTTGAATAGCTTCGGTTGCAAAACCAATTTGGGTGGTTGGGTCGATTTCACCAGATAGAAACCCGTTGATCCGACGCGCGAAATGCTCGGATGAATTATAGGCCGCCATCCCTGCCATTGCGGTTATGGCGCCAACCGCGATCATCAGTTTTTTAGGCGCGCCAGCAATGAAAAACATCAGCACCCAGCTGAACAAAACAAGGGTCGCCTGCCCGAAATCAGGCTGCATGGCTAATATGAACACCACCAGAACGGTCACGCCAAACGACAGAGTTTTCCCCGGTGGGCCGGCAATATCATTGCTGGCTGACATCAGCCACGCCATTGCCACCACGAACACCGGTTTGATGAATTCTGAGGGCTGAAACGACATAAAGCCCAGCGAATACCACCGCATTGCGCCCTTGCCAAAATTGGTGCCAAAAACTGGTAGAAATAACAGCGTTACCAAGGTGATTAGAAACAGCACAACAGCCCAGCGTTTGATACGTTGCGGGTCTTGTATTGAGACAATCACCATGACCAACAACGAGGCCATGCCAAAAAAACCCTGCCGACCAACGTAATAAAACACATCTTTGCCATTGCGCGCAGCTAATGGGGGCGACGCCGCCAAGCCTAGCAAAATGCCAATTACAAACAAGATTACAATCGCGGCCAGTGTCCAACGATCAACCGTCCGCCACCAGCGCGACACCGCCGGTTCGGAGGCTTTGACCGCAACTGCGCCAAATACCATTTCTGTCATGGGGCCTGCTTATCCTCAATTTACTGCCGTTCCGGATTGCGCCTGTTTTCAGATCTTCCGGTCCTGTCGTCATCTTAGCGAATCGCGTCGTCAAATGCCAGCATTTTACCGACCCGACACGTTTGTCGGGCTTGCGTCGCCTTGCTGACGTGGTCACAATACAGCGTTATCCCTTAGCAATGCATACATCGCAGCCCTAAATTACAGGAACTCAAATGTTTATTCGCAAACTTCGTCTCGCCAAGGGATGGTCTCAGGAACAACTGGCCGAAATGTCTGGCGTCAGCACCCGAACCATCCAGAGGCTGGAGCGTGGCGGCAATGCCAGCCTTGAATCCCTGAAATGCCTTGCTGCGGTTTTTGAAACCGATCTCAATGATCTGCAAAAGGATGACACCATGCCCTCTGACACACTTTCAAATGACGACCGCGCCGCACTTGCCCAAGTGCGGGAATGGATGAAATACGACAATAGCAGCACCGCAATCGACCCCTCGCTTTCCGACGAGGAACAAGACGCCATGGAATATGTGCGTGACATAAAGTCGTTTTATTCCAACCTTGGCAGTTACGTGGTGATGTTGGTCATTTTGTTGGTCATTAACTTACTCACCAGCCCCGGATATCTATGGGTCGTGTGGCCCGCCCTTGGTTGGGGCATCGGCGTGGTTTTCCACGGGTTGTCGGTATTCGAAATCTTCAGCCCAATGGGCAGTCGTTGGGAAAAACGTCAAATTGAAAAACGGCTGCGTCGTAGCAGATAGCTTTCTGAGGGGCTAGGTAACCAGCCCCTCAAACGCCTCACCGCGGGCTTCAAAACTGTCGAACTGATCAAAACTGGCGCAGGCTGGGGCCAACAGCACCGTGTCGCCTTGTTGCGCATCGGCTTTGGCGGCGGCAACGGCCTGTTCGAGCGTGTCGCAAATCTGGTGCGGTGTGTCGCCAAGCGTTTTCGCAAACGCGGCAGCGGCTTCTCCAATCAAATAGGCTTTGGTCACACGCTCAAACAACGGTTTAAGCGGTGCGATGCCACCCTCTTTTGCCTGCCCGCCAGCAATCCAGCGGATATTTTTGAACGCCGCCAGCGATTTCGCGGCCGAGTCAGCATTGGTGGCTTTGCTGTCATTCACATAAGTCACACCGTCAATTTCTGCCACAGTCTGACAGCGATGTTTCAAGCCCTTATAGCTGCGCAATCCGGCCTCGATCACCTTGGGGGCCAGCCCCAATGACCGGCAAACCGCATACGCCGCGCAGGCGTTTTGGTGGTTATGCACGCCGGGCAATCCGGCCATGTCCCGCAGATCAACTGAGCCCATCTGCCGGCCCTTGCGCCATTCAGCCAAAAACCCCTTGCGGGAGAATACTTGCCAAGCAGGGCCGGTTAGTTTGCGTGTGGCGATCTGAATGACCGGCGTGCCGGATTTCAGCAACCGGTTTTCCAAAAACCGGCCCTCAATATCATCCATCCCGATCACCGCGCGGTCGGGCGCACATGCGGTAAACAGCCGTGCTTTGGCGGCAAAATAGCCCCCCATCCCGCCGTGCCGATCCAGATGATCAGGCGACAGGTTCAGAAAAACCGAGATGTCAGGCGACAGTATCCGCGCCAGCTCGGTCTGATAGGATGACAGCTCCAGCACCACCACTTCGTTGTCGATCAACGGGTCGAGGCCCAACGCGCCAGTGCCAAAATTACCACCAATCTGGGTGGGGCGCTCAACAGATTCCAGAATATGATGGATTAGCGCCGCCGTGGTCGACTTGCCATTTGACCCGGTGATGCACACGATTTTGGGTTCATGGTCATACATTGACCATTCCGCCAGCGCCACCGATTGGAAGAACAGACTGATGTCGTTGTCGACAACCACGCCCTTGTCCCACGCCAATTGCACCACGGGATGCGGCGCGGGATACATATGCGGAATACCGGGTGAGACGATCAGGGTGCTGATCCCCTCCCAGTTTTTGTCGCGGGTCAGGTCGGCGATTTCAAGCCCCTCGGCTTTGTCATGCGACGCTTCGTTGTCGTCCCAACAGACAGGAATGGCACCACCCTCAAGCAAAGCCATTGCGGTCGCAAGACCGGACCGCCCCAACCCCAACACACCAACGCGTTGGCCCTCAAACCCTGTGACTGGGATCATAGCAATGCCTTTCCTGAATTCCCCTTTGGGATAGCGCAATTGCAGGGGTTTGGAAAGCTCAGTCGGTGGTAGGGCGGCCGCCAAGAATAGAATCAAGTTCGCGCCTCAACCATTTGATAATTAGAGCCTCTGAATCAACATCAAGCGGGAGAGCATTCAGTGTTTCATGCAACAACTCTATTGCCTCATCATTGCGCCCCATTTTTGCCAGTACATGGGCCAAAGCAGCAACATTGCTCCCATAACTTGGATCCTCCGGCCCCAAATACAACAAAGAGATTTCCATCGCATCACGAAGAACCGGTTCTAAATCGACATATCTTTCCGATTCCATATACATCTGTAAGAGAGCCAGACGAAAAGCCCCAGCATCAGCAAACGTCGCTTCGGAAAACCCTAGTGCTTCCAAATAAAACTGTTCGGCCTCATCTGGACGTTCACTTATCATCAACAAACTTGCAAAAAAGCCGAAAAACCTTGCCACATTTACGCTAGCGGGTTCGGATCCGTCACGAAAACCTTGCACAGCTTGACGGTAATAGTATTCCGCCTTTTCAGGCTCGTGATTTAGTTGATATTTAGTCGCAAGACGTCCCCAAGCATTATATGTTCTGCTGTCTGAAATCCCAAACAAAACAAGAGCAAGGTTTGCCAGACCTTCGCCCGCTTCAATGCGTTGATCAAGTGGCGTTCTATTTGTTTGTCCGTCGAGCCGCAAAAACAGATTGGTATATTCTTGGAGTTCAGCCTCTGTCTGAGCATTTACTGACGTAAATGTTAGCATCCCAACAAGCGCACCGATCAAAAAATTGCGCCATCCCAATTTAAGTCCCGCATACACGCGCAAAACCCCTTTAGCGCAACTTTAGCGTGGCCAACCCGACCAGCGCCAGAATAAGCGAGATGATCCAGAACCGGATCACGATCTGGCTTTCGCCCCAGCCGAGTTTCTCAAAATGGTGGTGAATTGGGGCCATCAGGAAAATTCGTTTTCCGGTACGTTTGTAGTACAAAACCTGAATCACTACGCTCAGCAATTCCACCACGAACAAGCCGCCGATGATCGACAAAACGATCTCGTGTTTGGTCGCCACCGCCATCGCGCCCAGCGCGCCGCCAAGGGCCAGCGACCCGGTGTCACCCATAAAAACCGCGGCGGGCGGGGCGTTATACCAAAGGAAGCCAAGGCCGCCACCCATCAGGGCCGCAACAAAAATTGTCAGCTCTCCGGTACCTGCCACGTAATGCACATCAAGGTAAGCCGCAAAGGTCGCGTGTCCAACAAGGTATGAAATAATCCCGAAAGATGCGGCGGCAATCATCACCGGCATAATCGCCAGCCCGTCCAGACCATCGGTGAAATTTACGGCGTTGGCGGTGCCAACAATGACAATCATCACAAACGGCACAAACAGCAGCCCGAGGTAAAGCAGCGTGTCTTTGAAAATCGGAAAGGCAAGGTAGCCAGACAGCGTTTCAGTCTGAAGATACATCACCCAAAACGCGGCAATGATTGCCACCAATCCACCCAAAGCCAGCCGAATTTTGCCCGAAACGCCTTTGTGATTCTGCTTGGAGACCTTCAAATAGTCATCCCAAAACCCGACCGCGCCAAAGCTATAGGTCACAAACATCACCATCCAGACATAGCCGTTATCAAACCGCGCCCACAGCAGCGTTGATACAAGGATTGCGCCCAATATCAGCACGCCGCCCATGGTCGGCGTGCCGGCTTTGGCCAGAATATGGCTTTCGGGGCCATCCTCACGGATCGGCTGGCCTTTGCCTTGTTTGCGTTTGAGCAGGTTAATCAACGGACGACCGAATATAAACCCAAAGATCAGCGCCGTGAAGAACGCGCCACCAGAACGAAAGGTGATATACTGAAACAGGTTAAAAAAACCGCCGCCGTCAGACAGGCCGGATAGATAATACAACATTTAAAAACTCCCCGTAGTTTGGCTGGTGGCTTCGCCCATATTTTTGATCGCGTCAACGATTAATGCCATGTTTGTCCCCAATGATCCTTTGACCATCACCACGTCGTCGGGCCTGATCAGCCGCGCGATTTTAGCCGCCATTTCTGCGGAATCTGGTGTGGACAGTCCACGTTTATCAATCGGTAAAGCTGCGTGTAAAGTCGCCATTTGCGGGCCTACGCAGTGAATTTTGTCTATGCTCTCAAAGCTGGGCAGCGTCGACAACGCTTTGTGCAACGCCAAACTGGTCTCGCCCAATTCAAGCATATCGCCCAGAATAGCGATTTTTCGCCCCTGCGAGCTAGCCAAAACATCCAACGCCGCGGCGACCGATGCCGGATTGGCATTATAGCTTTCGTTAATCAGGGTGAACGCGCCGTCCAGCCCTGCTGGGCCAAGCGCAACGCGATAACTGGCACCACGCCCGTCAGGCACTTGCCAATCCATTAACCCCAGCGTGGCCCGCGCAATATCTGCGCCCAGCGCGTCAACCACGGCCAACACACCGAGCGCGTTCATTGCCAGATGCGCGCCAGATGTGTTCAGTTTAAAGATAAAATCTGTGCCATTATTGCTGGCGCGCGCAACCGTGACACCGGCGACAAGATCAACATTGTTCAGCACAATTTTGCCCTGCGTGCCAAAGGTTACAACCTTTGCCCCCGCCGCAGTTGCAGCGTCGCACAGCACGTCAAAATCCGGCAGGTCAGCGTTCAGAATGCCTATCCCTTCGGGTTCGATGCCCGCAAAAATCGCGGATTTCTCGAGGGCGATATCACGCACCGTACCAAAGGCGGCAAGATGCACCGGCGCAACCGTTGTAATCATCGCGATATGCGGTCGCACCATTTTGGTTAGCGGGGCAATTTCACCGGGATGGTTCATGCCAATTTCGCAAATCGCAATTTCAGTATCTTGCGGCATACGCGCCAGCGTTAGCGGCACACCCTCATGATTATTATAGCTTTTTTCTGCAACATGCAGCTTGGCTTGACCCATCAGCGCACAGCGCAGCATTTCCTTACTGCCGGTTTTACCCACCGACCCTGTAATTGCCACTATCTTGGCGTTGCACCGCGCACGGGCCGCAATGCCCAATGCCTCAAGACCTTTCAGCACGTCTGGCACCTGCAACAACGGCGCGCCCTCTAACCCTGCTGGAATGCGCGATACCAATGCGGCCGCCGCCCCCTTGTTCAGCGCATCAGCGACAAAATCATGGCCATCGCGCGCCGCACTTAAGGCCACATAAATATCGCCCTTTTGCAGGGTGCGTGTGTCAATCGACACACCACTGGCCTGCCAATCAATTGCACAGGAACCACCCGTTGCCGCCACGGCCTCGTCGCGTGTCCAAAGCGGGGTCATGCGCCCAGCTCCTCAAGCGTTGCCACCGAAATACTTGCCTGTTCGACATCGTCAAATGCCAGAATATCGTCGCCGATTTCTTGGCCGGTTTCATGGCCTTTGCCCGCAATCAACAACGTGTCGCCCGGTTGCAGCGCGTCAACGCCGCGCAAAATAGCCTCGGCCCGATCACCAACATTGCTGGCATCCGGACAGCCAGCCATCACCTCAGCGCGAATAACCGCGGGGTCCTCAGACCGCGGGTTATCATCGGTCACAAACACCACATCCGCAAATTCAGCGGCGGCTTTGCCCATAAACGGACGTTTACCTTTGTCGCGATCACCACCAGCGCCAAAAACCACGATCAGCCGGCCCAAAGTGTGGGGCCGCAACGCTTGCAATGCGGTTTTAAGTGAATCTGGGGTGTGTGAGTAATCAACAAAAACCTTGGCGCCATTGTTGCGAGTCGCGGCCAGTTGCATGCGCCCGCGCACGGTTTCTAAACCAGACAGTGTGTTGAAAACCGCGTCGGGGTCTTCGCCGCACGCAATCGCCAGCCCTGCCGCCATCAAAGCATTTGAGGCCTGAAAACTGCCGATCAGCCCCAGCCGAACCCCGTGAACGTCACCGCGCCACGAAAACCGCAGCTCCTGCCCGTCGCCATCATACCGCGTATTGAGAATACGCAAATCACAACACTCCAGCGCCCCAACGGTGATGACTTCCTGTTTGCGCCCTTGCGCGATTAGCCGCATCGTTGCGCCAAACGGGTCATCCATATTCAGCACCGCGATGCCTTTTTCACCCAAAACCCGGTCAAACAG
>JAESRG010000089.1 GCA_016764785.1 Paracoccaceae bacterium | reverse complement strand
ATTCGGGCTAATGCCGAGGCGGCGGGTTTTAACCCGCGCATCTTTGCAGGTCCGAGCGTCAACTCAACAGCCGGATATGGCCCTGTAATGGGGTCGGCAATAGCTAACGCGGGAAGCGCGATAGCAGGATCAATTCAAGCAAATGAGGAACTAAAAATTCAGCAAGCGGCTCTTGCTATGGATCGCGAGAATTTGGACTTAGCCATTCAACGCCAAACGTTGACACCCACTGTCGGCGGCATATATGCAGGACGCAGAGGCGGACAAAATGGCGGAAATAATACTGGGTATAATGTTCCTGTACTGGCTGGGTCGGCGGCAACTGTTGTTCCGCTTCTTCGTGACCCTTCCAGTGTTGCTAGTAGTGGGCTTCTATTTACTGAGGAACTTGTACGCTTACCTGTAGGTACGGGCGGTTCCGTTACAGATCAAAGCATTCATGAGCGGCAGT
This sequence comes from Paracoccaceae bacterium, assembly GCA_016764785.1. Taxonomy (GTDB): domain Bacteria; phylum Pseudomonadota; class Alphaproteobacteria; order Rhodobacterales; family Rhodobacteraceae; genus UBA3077. The sequence goes on along the minus strand of JAESRG010000089.1, from coordinate 11,198 downwards.
TACCAGATGGAAGTACTTGGTTTACAGAATTTCCGGGTATGGGGCAGCGGCTTGAGGATGATACCGGAGATTTAGCGTCTAACTTTTATATTGCTCCCTATCTGCTTTCGGACATTCGAAACAATGGACTTGGGCGTAGCTATGACGCAACTTTGAGGGAATGGGTTGAACCAGCGCGGACGCGGCCAATACATAACGCGGACGGTACGCGGCTTGAACCAGAGGAATTACCTATAGATTGGTCGACTGCTACCTATGCAGAAAAGCAATGGCAATACGATCAAGCCGAAATGAACCCAAATAGCGCAGCTTGGTATTATTTTAATAGCGGCGTTTATCAACCCTTCTAAAAACTCAAACAAAACAAGAGTGCAGGCCCCCTGCCCTCGCAACAACTGACTCTGAAAGGTCAAAAACATGTCAAAATATCAACAGGCAAATAATACGCGCCGCGAGGCTCGTACTATCGCTGGGCGGTTCCGTGGTGGTAAGCTGGTTCCGGTAATGCTTCAAGCATTTCGCGAGAGCGAAAGCGGCATTATTAACCAGTCGGTGAGTTTCGAACTCGACCCGATCGCTGGCCGTATGATTACCCCAATCACGGCTGAGGTTTACTCGGTATATGTACCTGCGCAAGCTATGGATGTGCTTAAAAATCCAGATGATGATTATGCAGGTGTGAGCGAACTGGTTCGCGATAAGCTAGTATCGGGCACTCCGTTATTCGGCTTGGAAGAGGAAAGCGAACTATCGCAACGGATGGGCGTTGTGCCGAGTTCAATATCCGGCGTGAAAAAAGTGAATGAGGTTGCACGTCTTGGGCATAATTGCGCAGTCAATTTCCTCCGCCGAAAAAAGTACGTTAATGCGGTTCAATTGCTGGCGGCAAGTACTGCAATCACCCCTGCCCTTATCAGTCAGACAGTGCTGGAACGGCTTAACGGGGTACTTGACCCTGAGGACCGGATTAACGGTAAGGTTAATCTTGATCTTTCGACGATTAAGATACCGATTTCGGGGCTGGGTATTAAACCAGGCGGTGGCGGTTTTAATGCGGAAACAGGTGTGCGCGAAACTGGCGCGGATGCTGAAAACGATGGTAGCTATTTAAAAGTCGGCGACACTCATAATACCGATGCGGTTATGGTTAAAGAGGACCCTGCTAAAACGGGGTGGCCAGCGGTTTTTGCCGATATGGAAGGAATCACAACTGGCAGTGTGTCCGCGCAGGACTTCTACCGTGCTGAACGCATGGATGCGCTGACTCGGCAAATGCGGCAAATAGTCGATCAAAATCCGGAATATGGTGAAGAAATCGTCGCACGGTGGGCGCATGGCTTATCTATTGATGTTGGTAAGCAACCATTCCTGTTGCACCACAGTACTAAGGTCTTTGGGATGCAATTGCGGCGAGCAACCGATGGCGCAAACCTCGATACCAGTCAAAGTGATTTGGGTGCGCAAATTCGCTTTACGGTTCCGGTTCCGGCAACCGAACTTGGCGGTGTGGTAGTGACTTTCGCGGTGCTTAAGCCTGACGAAACATTGGCAAGCCAGCCTCATCCAATTCTTGCGCAAGAATGGGGAAAGGTGAACTTCGTTGCTGATGAATTAGCACTTGATCCTGTGAAGGTGACGATCCGCGAATTGGATGCCGATTGTGACGTTGGGGATGAGGGCAGTGTAGCCCTATATGTCGGGTATAATGGCCTCAAACGGTCATATACTAATTACGGCTTTAGCCGGAATACCGACCTCAATACTGTCGCCAGTAAAACAGCACTATGGCAACTTGAAGTGCCAATGTCGGTAACGCCTGAAAGCGTTCTTTATCCGGAAGATTTGGAACATTACCCGTTTGCGGATCAGGAAGCTGAGGTTTGCACTTATATTGTGGAAAGCTTCGTCACTGTTCGTACGCCGACAATCTTCGGACCGACACCGCTTGAAGAACTGGCGGCAATCGAAACCGAAGACGTTTTTCAGGACGCATAAACCCAAAGGGAAAAATAGAAAATGAGTATTACTAAAACCCAAGCTCTAACCGCAATAATGTCGGTAACTGGGCGAGGCGCAAAGGTCGATATTATCGACACTGACGGCGTCAATAAAATGACTGTAGTCCTTAAAGAGGGGCTTCAAAGCTTCGATGAAATTCGCAAGCTAATGTCATCAACCGATGTGCTTGTCACTGTCGGGCCTGTTACTGTCATGGGGCGCGATAATAACCGCGCCATTCGAATCAAATATACGCGCAAGACGGCAGACGGCGATAGCCTCGCAACGGCGGTGGGTGCAAATCCAGACTACAAGCCGACCTCTGCGGACCGTGCGCAACGGTTGATGGCTCATACGGTGGACAAGCTTCTTAAGAAAAGTAACAAACAAGAGCGTATGCTGACACGGCTTACTCGTGAGAGAGTCGAGGTGATTGACGCGGCGGCAGAAGCACAAGCGAAGCTTGACGCCAAGGCTGCTGCGGTAGCTGCGGCTGAGGCGTCAGCTGAGGCGGCGGCAGGTGAGTAACCGCAAAAAAGAGTGGGATGATTGCTTTCTAAAGGCAGTCTGTCCACGGGACCTAGTGGCGCGTTTGCGCCGCTGGGCCGCTCCCCATGAGAAAATGCAAGAACCCCGCTTACAGGTGGGTGTGACCCGTAAGGACGGGCCTATGTATTTTCTCGGAATGCAGATCGTTAAACGTATGGAACGCTCGGGGTTCCCGAGTAAAATCCATTGTTGTTACCGCTCGCCGGAAAAGCAAAACGATGTTTTTGAAAAAGGGCATTCGAAGGTTCGGGAATGGGAATCGGCGCATCAATACTATGAGGCGGTCGATATCGTACACAAATATCTCTATTGGGACGCCTCGCCCGGATATTGGGACCATCTCGCAACAGTGGTGCGGGTGGTCGCCAAGGAATACGGCGTCGAGCTTGTCCACGGTCATAACTGGAAGTTCGTCGATAGTGCTCATATCGAGCTGAAAAGCTGGCGAGCGGTGCGAGACAGGCAGAGAGAGCAAAATGACGGGGGAAATCATACTCCGACGCCAAAAGAACTGCGAGAGCGGTTCCTTGAGGTGCTCCCTTCTGAGGCCCCTGCCCCCGACTAAATAGATCGGGCAAGAAAACCAAAAACACTAAATAAGCCAGAGTGTTATCCGACTTTGTTCGGGTAGCACACGTTAGACTTATCCCCTGAGCGAGAAAGCATTGATCGAGCGACTGGGGGTAAGTCGGGCGGCAATCGGAACCAACTTGTTCCTGTATACATTTTGCGACACCCCCGCCCAAAAAGGGGGTGGCGCAAAAAAAAGAGACACAAAGGAAAAAAACATGTGTTCAGACCCTCCGATGATAAACGGGCAGCTTGTAGGTTGCCGAAAATGTAACCAGTGTATTACGGCACGAAAAAACGGGTGGGTTGCTCGGGCTATGGCAGAGAAAGCCACCAATGAAGAAACATTCGTATTCGCATTAACCTATAATGACGAAACTCAAGAAAGCCGCGACGCGGCAAAAACCTTTGTTTACAAAGATATAAAAGATTTTATGAAACGTTTGCGTCAAGCAATCTATCGTAAAACAAAACAGCGTGGACAGTTGCGATTTATCGTAGCTGGAGAAAATGGGTCAAAAAAAGGACGGTGCCACTGGCACATAGTCCTTTACTCTCAAGTGGACCTATTAAGCTTTGGCAAATGGAGTCACTGGTGGACGGGTAAGCCGGTTCAAAGAGAGGATGTAAAAGCGCATAGCAAGAAGCATAAGCGGATAAATTGGACACTATGGAAATCAGGGTTTGTCAGTGTTCAGGAACCCGATCAGGGTGGAATGGAATACGCTCTGTCTTACGCGTTGAAACATCAGTTTAACATTGAAAATTCGCAAGGCACTATGCGTGAAACCAAATCAGAACACTGGGCGTCCGGTTACTTCTCACAAAGTCGGCGACCCCCTATCGCTCTTAACTGGCTTAAGGGCAAGCTGGATAGCTTACTGGAAAAAAACGCTGTGCCGCATAATCTGGAATTCAAAATACAGGATTACAAAGGCTATTGGCACCCAACGGGGCTAATGCGGGATTACTTACTTCGAACCATATGGGAGAATAACGAGATAATAGAATACCGAACCGGCAAGCGAGCGCCACAAATGGCCGCGTTGCTTGCCTCCGTAGTGGATCAACAAAAAGATTGGGAGATTTTACAAAATGGCAAGATCATCGAGCAGGACTCGTTCACAGACGAGGAATTCAGCGAGAGCGTTGCAGCTAAGGCTGCGAATGCAGGCAGCAACGCGGCAAGAGAACGCATTAGATATAGGTGCGGTGCCTTCCGACCGTGTCGAGCGTGTTACGACGCTCTCGAAAGTGATGAGCAGGACGCAATTAACAAATTCGGCTTTGAAATCGCCATTGAAAAAAACATTAATTCGTACGAATACGAGGGAGAAAAAGCCCTCGAAAATGTTGACAACTGGTTTAGAGGAAGCTTCAATATCAATAACACCTACTGCGCCCTCAAAGAGACCAAGGGTCGACTTAAAGCATTTAGCAACTTTGCATGAGCCTGTGAATTCGTCCAAAGAGACGCGCAAAGAAAAGAAAACATGCAAAGAGAGGCCAGACAGTAAAAAAGCCCGTAAGGGCGGCGGTGGTTCAAGGGCATATGTCCCTTGGTGTAAAAAAACGTAATAATCACAATCACAACCATAGGGAGAAAAACGACATATGGTATAAAAAGATTGACATAGCACAATAAATAGCTATTCAATCTACAGCTATTGGTAGCGGGATGTTCCCCTACCGGAACGAAACCGGAAAAAAGCGTGTAATATCATGGACTTAGTATCCATTATGCGCCTTTTGTCTACACCGGCTTACAGCCGATAAAATAGACTCTGCTCGCGCTTTGTCCACTTCACTTTGATCTTATAACCCTCGTCGTCGGCATCTTCCGACTCAACAAGGTTATTTGAAAACAGCCACGCCCGTTGTTTACCGTCGGCAAATTTCAACGCCAAAACCTCTATCACCGTGGGTTCGATCACGGCGTCTTCGATCATCTGATATAGCTTGTCCATACCAATGCCGGCTGTCGCTGATATCGCGCAGATAGCTTCATTCCGTTCTGCGGAATTCTCGGCGGCCGCTTGTTCTTCCGAGTCTAACAGGTCGATCTTGTTCCAGATCTCGCGCATGTCGTCTTGGCGTTTTTGGTTCACGCCCAGATCTTGCAGAATGTCGCGCACGTCTTGACCTTGCGCCTCGGTGTCGACATGCGAGATGTCACGCACGTGCAGGATAAGATCAGCGTCAAGAACCTCCTCCAATGTGGCGCGAAACGCCGCAACCAGCTGGGTTGGCAGTTCAGAAATGAAACCAACCGTGTCGGACAAGATCACCATATTGCCTGACGGCAGCTCGATCGAGCGCATCGTCGGATCAAGGGTCGCAAACAGCATGTCTTTTTCAAGCACGTTAGCGCCAGTCATCCTGTTGAAAATGCTTGATTTACCAGCATTGGTATAGCCAACCAGTGCCACGATCGGATACGGGATTTTCTTGCGGGCTTCGCGGTGCAATTTACGGGTTTTGACCACCTTTTTAAGCTGGACTTTGATCCGTAAAATAGCGTCATCAATGGCCCTGCGGTCACTTTCAACCTGAGTTTCACCTGGGCCGCCGACGGCACCCATGCCGCCGCGTTGACGCTCCAAATGGGTCCAACTGCGGACAAGGCGCGACTTTTGATAGCTCAATTGTGCCAGATCAACCTGCAACACCCCTTCCCTCGTCGCGGCACGCGCGCCAAAAATCTCCAGAATAAGGCCGGTACGGTCAAGAATTTTAACCTTCCATTCTTCTTCCAGATTGCGTTGTTGAACAGGCGATAGCAGGCCGTCGATGATCACCAGATCAATCTCGGAATCCTTAACCAGCTCACCCAGCTCAGCCGTTTTACCTTTGCCAAACAGCATCCCTGCCCTCGGTTTTGGCAACGGTACAACCAAGGCTGACACAACATCTAAATCAAGCGCCGCCGCAAGGCTTACGGCCTCGGCCAGCGCGTTAGCAGGAATGCGGCGTTGGCCGCGTTCCTTTAGGTCTGGGTGAAAAACACAGCAGCGAGGATTGCCCAATTAGGAACCTTCATCATTGTCATCAAACCGCACCGGTAAGGTGGGCATGATGGTTGAAATTGCGTGTTTATAGACAAGCTGTGAGGAACCCTCACGGCGCAGTAACACGCAGAAATTGTCAAACCAAGTGATCACACCTTGCAGCTTTACCCCGTTCACGAGAAAAACCGTCACAGGGTTTTTTGCTTTACGAATGTTATTCAGAAATGCGTCTTGCAAGTTTTGTTTATCGGCAGCCATTTTTTTCAGCCTTCAGTTTTATAATGCCCCAAGGGGTCGTTTTATTATTATCTCTATAATGGGGGGCAAAATGGTTAATTTCCAGAGGTTAATCGCATAATTAACACAACAAACGCGGATTATTGCCGCCAATAGTCTGGATTAAACAGAGCAATCAGGGCCAAGGCCTCTAAACGGCCCAGAATCATCGCCGCTGACATGATGCTGAGCGCGGTGTCGCTGAGATTTGCATAGTTGGCCGAAGGGTCGCCAAGCGCGAATAATAGCGGCCCTGTATTCGATAATCCGGCAATGGACAGCGCAAGACTTTTTTCAAAGGTAAGGCCGGTTAAAGATAAAAGTGCGGTTACCACGGCAATCCCAAGAATAAAAATCATCAGAAATATCCACGCAATTTCAGCACCTTGCCGACGAAACCTGCGGTTGGCCAGCCCGGATCGACCAACGCTGCTTGGGTGGACCAGACGCTCCATCTCTCGCATACCGTGTTTATAAAGCGCATATATGCGCAGCAGTTTTACCCCGCCTGCCGTGGTGGCTATCCCGCCGCCCATCACCGCAAGCCCAAACAAAATGATCCCCGGTGTTGGCAGGCCAGACCACGACTGAGAGGCGTGCCAGTCAGCGCTTTGAAACCCGGTTGTTGTCATAAATGATAATACCGTGAACATGGCCCCCCAAAACGCATGGATGCCCGCCATCAGGTTTTGGCCCTCATTCACCTCGAACGCCGCGATCCAGTGGCGCAGGAATAAAACGGTCGGCACCCCAATGACAACAATCGCCATTAAACGATATTCTGGGTCTTTTGGCATACCCCGTAGGGTCGCCCTGCCCTGCGACAGGTTCATGGTTCTTGAGGAAATCGCCAAAAGCATAAATAATGCGATCCAAAATTCGCCCCGGTATCCGGCATTCGATTGGGATAACCCTTCAACCGGAGAAATGCCGCTGGTCGAAATCACCGACATGGCGTGGATCACGGCAATGAAAACCCGCTCGCCGCTCATGATCAGAAGCAGTGCAAGAATGGCGGTGAACACCCCATACGCCGGCGCCAGCATTTTGACAAAACCGATGATTTTTTCGCCGCCGTCATGGCTTCCGCCAACCCGCCGCGATATTTTTGAGGATTTGTCGTTCATCATTGTGCGCAATTCGAACCCGCCAATATTCATGGGTTCCATGATGGTCATCGCCGACAATAACACCAGAAATCCACCCAGCCAAGCCACCATTGCGCGCCATAGATGCAACGATTCGGCTATGCTGGAAGGCTTGTCGATCAGGGTCGCACCCGTGGTTGTCAGGCTGGAAAGCATCTCGAAATAGGCCCGAAGAAATCCAAGCGATGGCACCAGCTGCATCAGTGGAAGCGCCAGAAACACCGGTAATATCGTAAAACACAGGATCAGTGTCACCAGATTTGACCGCACCGCATTCCGCGGCGTGCGGTTCATCATCGACAGGCCGACAATACCGCAAAACGCCAGGATCAGCAGGGAAATCTGGAAAAAAGTGCGGGCAACCAGCCAATTTTCCTGTCGCGCAGCATGTGCGGCCGGAATCAACATTGCAATCGCGCCGATCATCAGCACCAGCACAAACAGTGGGTATTTGCGGAGGTGCTTCATCTGCTAGAAAAAATCCATGCTGACCTGAAACAGTCTTTCAACGTCAGGCACATCAGCTGACAAAGCGAAAACGGTCAGGATGTCACCCTCGTCGATGCGGGTATCCCCGCGTGGCACCACCAGTTTTTTGCCCTTTTGAATCGCTCCGACAATGGATCCGTCCGGCCAATTAATTTCACGGATATGCTTTCCGGCAATTGAGGACGTTCCCATGACTTGTGCCTCAATCACTTCGGCTTCGGCATTGCCGACTGAGTATACGGCGCGGATACGTCCATGGCGAATATGGCGCAGGATTGACGATACAGTCGTGGCTCGAGGGTTGATAAAAGCGTCAATTCCAAGGGGAACCATTAGGTTTTCAAGGCTCGGGTCATTAATTAGCGCAATCACTAACGGGCAGCCAAGCGCCTTGGCGCGCGCGCACGATAACAGGTTGGTTTTATCATCATCCGTGACCGCCAGCAGTACGTCAGCCTTGGCAATGTTGGCTTCTTCCAACAGGTCAACATCTAGCCCGTCGCCATGCAAAACAATGGTGCGTTCCAGCGCATCAGCGGCAATTTCAGCCTGTGCCCGATTTTTTTCAATCAATTTTGCACGCATCCGGCTGTCACCCTGTTCCAGCTGTTTTGCGACACCAAGGCCAACATTGCCGCCGCCAATAATAATGGCGCGCTCGCCTTTTTTCTGTGTCTTTCCAAATATTTCCAAGGTGCGGCTAACGTCACTTGTGGCCGAAATTACATAAATTTGGTCGCCAACAAACAGTTGGTCATTTGGTGATGGCACAAATAAATGCCCATTACGCCGCACACCGACAACTACAGCACTAAGGGTTGAGAACAGCTCTGATAATTGCCGGAGCGGCGTGTCAATCACAGCACAATCTTCGGCCAGCATTATGCCGATCAGATGCACCATGCCATCCAGAAAACTTTCAGTATCAAATGCCGCCGGGACCGCTAGTCGTCTTAACGCAGCCTTGGCCACTTCTTTTTCCGGGGAAATCACCACATCGATTGGCAAATGGTCGCGTCGATACAGGTCGGAATAAATCGCATCTAGATAGGATTGCGCCCGAAGCCGCGCGATTTTCCGAGGAATTTCAAAGACCGAGTGCGCGACCTGACAGGTCACCATATTGACCTCGTCCGCAAAAGTGGCGGCGATGATCATATCGGCATCCTTGGCCCCAGCCCGCTCCAACACGTCGGGATAAGAAGCAAAGCCAACAACGCCGCCAACATCCAGTGTGTCGGTAATGCGCCGGATCAGCGCCTCGTCCTTATCGACAACGGTTACATCGTTGTTTTCGAGGGACAGGTGTCGCGCGATCTGCCAGCCAACCTGACCCGCGCCACAAATGATAACTTTCATATTGGCCATCCGCCCTTATTGTGAACTATCATCATGCGATTTTTCGAACCTTGGGGTCAATCATCTTCATTTTTTCGGAGGTAACGACACAACAGCACGATCTCCGGTTGATGAGATCCCTAGAGACTTCATTTTTCGATGTAACGCAGATCTTTCCATCCCCACAAAGCTGGAAGTTCGGGAGATATTGCCGGCAAACCGGTCGATTTGGGTGACAAGGTACTCACGCTCAAATATCTCGCGCGCTTCACGAAGCGATAGGGTGGCAATGGCTTGGGTGATGATTTTGCCGCGATCGGTATCTGATCCGGTTGGCGACGCTTCTTCTAGTTCCGAGGCTTTTATTTTTCCGACTTCCGGGCCCAGAATCAACACCCGCTCCATCGTATTACGGAGCTGGCGCACATTGCCCGGCCAATTCATGGTTTGCAGTTTGGCAAGCGCTTCCGGCGATAGATCGCGCAGTGCAAGGCCCTGTGTGCGGTTCAGTTCCTCAGCAAAATATGCACAAAGCAGTGGAATATCGTCCCGGCGCTCCTCCAGTGACGGCACCGTAACGGGAACCACGTTAAGCCGGTGGAACAGCTCCTCACGGAATTTTCCGCGCTTGATTTGTTTGATCAGGTCGCGATTTGTGGCTGAGATAACCCGGACGTCAACTCGCACCGTATCGCTCCCCCCTACCCTCGAAAATTGCTGATCGACCAGCACCCGAAGAATTCGGGACTGGGTGCCAAGCGGCATATCAGCAACGTCGTCAAAAAATAAAACACCGCCATGGGCCTGCTCAAACAATCCGGGTTGATGGCCGGTTGCACCATTTTCAACGCCAAATAGTACCTCCTCCATCCGCTCCGGTTCAATGGAGGCCGAATTGACAGACACAAATGGCATGGCATGGCGATCTGACAAGGCGTGGATAAACCGCGCCGCGATTTCTTTGCCTGATCCTGCCGGTCCGGAAAGCATCACCCGACCATTGGAGTGGGCGACCTTTTCCAGCTGGTTTTTCAGAGACTTGAAGGCAAAAGTTTCGCCGATCATTTGCTCGGGGCTGAACGCGCTTTGGCGCAAGGACGTATTTTCGCGGCGCAGCTTGGATGCCTCAAGCGCACGAGAAACAACAACCATTAACTGGTCTATATTAAAGGGTTTTTCAATGAAATCATACGCGCCCTGCTTGACCGCAGCCACCGCAATTTCGATATTGCCGTGGCCCGATATGATCACAACCGGAATATCGGGGTTATCGCGTTTGGTTTTTTTAAGAATATCAATGCCGTCCAGCTCGCTATTTTTCAGCCAGATATCAAGGATAATCAGGTCAGGCGCCGCAGCGTTAATTTCTGTAAAAGCTGAGGTCGAATTCCACGCCAATCGGGCTTGATGACCTTCGTCTTCCAAAATATCGCCAATCAGATCGCGAATGTCTTTTTCGTCGTCGATAACCAGAATATCACTCATCGGATTTATCCTTGTCAGTAGAAATTGTGTCGGTCGGCAGCGGCAGCATAATCAGGGCCTCGGCGCCAAAATGAGACTGTCCGTCAAATTGTGGCGCGTCCAAAAGCTCTAGTGTGGCGTCATGCTCTTCGATGATTTTCTTAACAATCGACAAGCCAAGGCCGGTGCCTGAATCGCGGTGGGTTACATAGGGTTCAAATAATCGGGCACGATCGGCGGGCAGGCCAATACCGTTGTCCTGAATCCGTATCGTGAAATAATTGTCGGACTTATCCGCAATGATTTTGATGATGCCTTTAAAAGTAGCATCGCCCAGTGCCGCAATTTTTGCGTCAAT
>JAESRG010000088.1 GCA_016764785.1 Paracoccaceae bacterium | reverse complement strand
ATCTCAGCCCGCAGGCTTATGGTCGCCTCTTGATCTACCGTACCATCATCCTTGATGACCACACCGTAAGAACCAGCCACATCGATCGCAACCCAGCCATTCAAATGTGCTATGTGGAAGTTGAAGAACCAGACATGCACAAACCCTTGGGCGATATCGACCGCTTGTTGCAAGCGATTACCAAGGAGTGGGGATTTGAAGACATTAAAATCGACTTTTCCCTTTTGCAAACCGTTCAAAAAACATTGCGCAAAGGCAAGTGGAAAGTAACAGCCGCAATTCATCGCGAAAGTGAAACGGCTCGCCCTCACCTAATTGCAATTTATCCAGACCTTAAAAACGAAGCATATGGTGTGGCTTGCGACATTGGCTCAACAACCATCGCGCTCCATTTGGTATCGCTATTGTCTGGTGCAACAATCGCATCATCAGGCACATCAAATCCGCAAATTAGGTTTGGCGAAGACTTAATGAGCCGCGTTTCATATGTAATGATGAACCCCGGCGGCGACGTGGAAATGACCAATGTGGTGCGCGAGGCCATCAACACGCTGATCGGTCAGCTAACCACCGAGGCAGACATTTCCCGTGAAATGATATTTGAAGCGGTTCTGGTCGCCAATCCCGTTATGCATCACCTTTTTCTGGGTATTGATCCGGTCGAACTGGGTCAGGCACCATTTGCATTGGCCACAGCTGACAGCTTGACGTTTGCGGCCCGCGATGTTGGCGTTGAAATGAACCCGTTGGCACGGTTTTACATTTTGCCCTGCATTGCTGGCCATGTTGGCGCGGATGCGGCGGCCGTCGCCCTGTCAGAAACCCCCAACGAATCCGAAGACTTGGTGTTAATCGTTGACGTTGGCACCAACGCCGAGATTTTGCTGGGCAATAAACATCGGGTTCTGGCCTGTTCATCGCCAACTGGCCCTGCCTTTGAAGGCGCGCAAATCTCAAGCGGGCAACGCGCCGCCCCCGGTGCGATTGAAAAACTGCGTATTGATCCGATCACCAAAGAACCGCGTTACCGCGTCATCGGGTCCGAGCTTTGGTCAAATGAAGATGGTTTTACCAATGAGACCCTATCATCCGGTATTACCGGCATTTGCGGCTCTGGCATCATTGAGGCCGTGGCCGAAATGCGTATGGCCGGCATTCTGGATGCCAGCGGTTTGATCGGGTCTGCCGCGCAGGTTGGCACCGAACGCTGCATCGTTGACGGGCGCACCAATTCTTACGTCATTTTTGACGGCACCGCTGACGGCGGCCCGCTGATTACCGTCACCAACGGTGATATCCGCGCCATCCAGCTTGCCAAAGCCGCGCTTTACGCGGGCGCGCGGTTGTTGATGGACAAAATGGAGGTCGACACCGTTGACCGCGTGGTGCTGGCGGGGGCATTTGGCGCCCATATCTCGCCGCTGCACGCAATGGTGTTGGGCATGATCCCTGATTGTCCGCTGGACAAGGTAACCTCGGCTGGCAATGCTGCGGGTACTGGCGCACGAATCGCTCTGTTGAATTCAAAAGCGCGGGCTGAAATCGAGGCCACCGTGCGCAAAATCGAGAAGATTGAAACGGCTGTTGAACCAAAATTTCAGCAACATTTCGTTGAGGCCTCAGCCATTCCGCATGCCACGGCACCGTTTCCCATTTTGAATTCCATCACCACCCTGCCCGACGTGTCGTTTAACACCGGCGGTGGCGAGGGTCGTCGCCGCAGACGCCGTTAAATCGCCGCTAAGCCCATGATAACAACGCCGCAAGCCACAATACATGACGCAGCAATCCGCAGTTTCCACGGGCGCTCGCCCAGCCAAATAGCGCCGATTAGGGCAGCAAAAACCACTGAGGTTTCACGCAGCGTTGACACCATGCCAAGCGGTGCAATGGCTTTGACATAAATCACCAAGCCGTAAGCCGTTGCCGAAACCAACCCACCCAAAAGTCCCAAAACCAATGTACGGCGTGATATCAGCCGAACACCGCGCCCCAGTTTGGCAAAAATAACGCCCGCCGCCAGTGCCTCAAAGACAAATAGCCAGCCGATATAGCCAAGCGAGGTTCCGGCAAGCCGCACGCCCAGCCCGTCAACCAGCGAATAACTGGCGATCATCACGCCCGTTACCAGTGCGGTAATCACCACAATTGGCGGTGTTTTACCCCTGAATACGTCCCCCGACAGTAAAAATATTCCGGCTGAGGCCACAATAATGCCGGCCCATGCCATTGGCGGCAGAGTCTCACCGGCAAAAAACTGCGCGCCAAGCGCCACGATAACGGGCGACATGCCCCGCGCAATCGGATAAACATGGCTAAGATCGCCAAGTCGATACGAATGGTACAGCAAAAAATAGTATCCAAAATGAATGACGGTTGATGCTGCGATATAGCCCCAGCTTTCAATCGCCGGAAACGGCGAGATCAGCACCAAACCGATGCCAAATGCCACGTGTCCTAGGTTAATTAGGCCAAGCACGGCAAGACGATCGCTTGCTGATTTAACAAAGGCATTCCAGATCGCATGCAGCAGCGCGGCCACTAAAACAAGGGATACGGCGGTGGTTGTCATGCAGGGCTAACAGCCTTGATTGCGTTCTCAACAATTGTTAACGCACGGTCCAGATCGTCGCGTGCGATGGTCAGGGGGGGCGACAGGGTCAGCACATTTCCGTGCGAAATCTTGAAGCTGAGGCCGTTCTCAAGGCACCGGTAATAGATTTCCTCGGCCAGATCATTGGCTGGAGTTCTGGCATCTTTGTTCGAGACAATCTCGACCCCGAACATCAGGCCCCTGCCCCGCACATCGCCAACAATTGGCGAGGTTTGCACCAATGTCGACAGACGCGCCAATGCATAATCGCCCAGCGTTGCTGCCCGATCAACAAGGCCTTCAGATTCAATAATTTCGAGCGTGGTCAGCGCGGCGCGCGCGGTCACCGGGTTTTTTTCGTGGGTGTAATGACCAATGGCAAAATCGCCGCAAACATCCAGTTCAGCGCGGGCAATCACGGCGGCAATCGGCAAAATACCTCCGCCCAAGGCTTTGCCTAGAACCACGATGTCAGGCATAACATTATCATGCTCAAACGCAAAAAACCTGCCGGTTTTGCCAAGCCCCGTGGGGATTTCATCAAAAATTAGTAAGGCGCCGTGATCGTCACAAGCCTGCCGAACCGCTTGCCAAAACCCTTTTGGCGGCACGTAAGGCACGGCGCGCATCGGCTCGGCGATCACCGCGCCAACGTCACCTTCACGTTCCAACACATAGCGCACCATTTTGGCGCAGGCCAAACCACAGGTTTTGGCGTCGGTATGGTTATATGCGCAATGATAGCAACCGAACGGCGCAACATGTTCATTGCCCGGCAGCAACGGCCCCGCGATATGGGAACGAAACGTGGCCTCGCCACCAATGCTTGACGCGCCAAAACCGGCCCCGTGAAAAGCATCCCAGAATGAAATGGTTTTGAACCGTCCTGTTGCCGCGCGGGCGATTTTCATCGCCACCTCAATCGCGTCGGACCCGCCCGTGGTGAACAGCACTTTGTTGAGATTTTCAGGGGCCAACTGACCCAGTTTTTCGGCCAACTGCACCGCTGGTTCGTTGGTAAAACGACGCGGTGCAAACGATAAATCATCTAGCTGTGCCTTGATCGCGGCAACCAGTCTGGGGTGGCCATAGCCGATGTGATGCACTGAATTTCCGTGGAAATCCATGTATCGACGCCCGGCAATATCTTCGATCCAGATGCCCTCGGCCTTGACGATTGTACTGACGCACGGGCTAGACAGGCTTTGATGCAAAAAAGCTGACGCATCGCGTTTTAGCAATGCGTCAGCATCAGGGTGTTCATGGCGTTCCCGCCAGTCGCGCCGCTTGGCCGAGGTGTTGGATTCCCCCTCGGTATGCGCTGCGACTGGCGGTTTTTGGGCCATGGTTACGGTTTTTCACCACGGGCCAGACGGCTGTTGATGTCGTCAATAACCGCTGGCAGCTCAATCAGACTGTCGATCACATAGTGCGCGCCTGCCTGTTCCAGAATGCTGCGGGTTTTCGCCATGCGTGCAGCTATATTGGCCTCGGATAGCGTCGCTTCTTCGTCTAAGGTGTTGATATTCATATAGTTTGAATACCGCACCAGACCAACACCCCAGCACCCTGCATTCATGGCTTCGCCAATGCCCGACACGGTATCGTCGCATTTGACCACTGATTTCACATCATCGATGCCCAGCAGGTCAAGGTTTTTGAATACCATGTGCGGGGACGGACGCGCGCCGTTCAACACTTCGTCACCAGCGACCGTTGCGTCAGGCGTGATGCCTTGGGCAATCACATCTTTCAACAAGACGTCAACCATGACGCGGGTAAAACCAGTTGAAACGCCGATTTTGATGCCCTGCGCTTGCAGATCATTACAAACCTTTTTAACCCCTGGCAGCAGCGTGGTATACAGCGGCAGACAGGCCAGCTGTGCGGGCACAAAGTCAGCAAACATCGCGTCAACGTCAGCTTGCGTAGGGGCTTTGCCTTTGATGGATTCCCACCGCGCCGCGATCACTGGATCTTGGGTCAGTTTCAGGATGTGGATGTCTTTACGCAAACCCATCGGGCCGCGCGCTTCTTCCATGGAAATCTCAACGCCTTGGTTTTTGAAAACCTCAACGAACACCACTGCGGGTGCGATCACATAGGCATCTGCCAAGGTGCCGGACCAGTCCAGCACGGCTGCTTTGATTTTGCCGCGATATGTGCGTGCGAAAGTGTATTCAGATGGTCCAGCCATGGTATTCCCCTTAGGTGAGTTTATTACGTTCAGTAATTGCAATTGCGGGAGGGGCGGCATTATCGACGCCCATCTCGATGAGTGTTTCTTTGGCAGCGGTGACAACCAGCCGCATCACATTTTCATCCATCTGACCGATGCAGCCAATGCGGAAACTGTCCACAATTGTCAGCTTGCCCGGATAGATGATGAATCCCTTGACCTTCATGAGGTCATAGAATTTGGTAAAATCGAAATTTTCGTGCGCAGGGCAGAAAAACGTCACAATGATCGGCGACAGCCAGCGGTTTTGCAGCAGGGTCTCAAACCCAAGGCCTCGCAACCCCTCAACCACAACGTCGCGATTTTTGGCATATCGCGCGCCGCGCGCGGCAACGCCGCCCTCGGCTTTGTGGGCGCGCAGGGCTTCAAGAAAAGCGACAACAACATGGGTTGGCGGGGTGAACCGCCATTGTCCGGTTTTTTTCATATGCAGCCATTGGGCATGAATATCGAGACAAAGTGAGTG
Organism: Paracoccaceae bacterium; assembly: GCA_016764785.1. Lineage (GTDB taxonomy): Bacteria > Pseudomonadota > Alphaproteobacteria > Rhodobacterales > Rhodobacteraceae > UBA3077. Next base: position 6,404 of record JAESRG010000088.1, on the reverse strand, counting down.
GCTGCGCCCCTTGGCGGCCTCCAGTTCCTCGATCTTGGCGATGATAAAACCAAAGCCCGGCACGCCCTCGATGCACTTATTGGCAGATGAAACCATCGCCACATAATCAGCGTCAACTTCAATGGCCCCAAAGGCGCTCATGCTGTCGACCAGCAATTTACGGCCAGCGGCTTTCACGGCATCAGAAATTTCAGCAATCGGGTTCAAAATTCCAGACGATGTTTCGCAGTGCACCACAACAACATGGCTGATGGCGGCGTCAGCGGCTAAGGCTTTAGCAACCTCATCACCGCGCGGCGGCATGTAATCGCCTTTGTCCATCAAGGTGAAGTCGCGGCCAAGGTATTCTAAAGTCTGGGCAATTCGCAGGCCATACGCCCCGTTGGACAGCACCAAAACCTTGCCATCATGCGGCACAAATGACGCCAGCATTGCCTCAACCGAGAAACTACCGCTGCCTTGCATTAACACACAATCAAGGTCAACTCCGCCAACCAGTTCCAACAGCCCTGCCCTAATTTCAGCAGTTACTGCGCGAAATTCGGCATCCCATGAACCCCAATCCCGCAGCATGGCGGATTTCGTCGCAAATGACGTGGTCAGCGGCCCGGGGGTCAGCAGATACGGCTCACCCATTTTTGGGGCAGGAAGTACGGTCATGTCAGCGTTCCTTTTGCTGTGGTTAGACAGGTTATTGCGCCGAAACACTTGCGTGTAAAATCGTTATTTCATATGATATCATAAGTTTTAACGATAGGTACGAAATGCGATACGTTCAGCTCAGGGCTTTTCATCATGTTGCCCTGCATGGCGGGTTTTCAAATGCAGCGCGGGCGCTGAATTTAACCCAACCCGCGATCTCAGATCAGGTGCGCAAACTTGAGGGGCAGTATGACGTACTGCTGTTCAATCGGCTGAAAAAACAGGTCACCCTGACCGAGGCCGGTGATCGTTTGTTGGAGATCACCCACCGGATGTTTGAGAACGAGCATCAGGCAATGGAATTGCTGAACGAATCCCGTGCGCTTAGCACCGGAACGTTGCGGATCATTGCTGACGCGGCGCATCATATGCATGAAATATTGGGACGGTTTCAAAAGAAATTTCCCAATATTCACATTACGTTACACACCGGTAATACCGATGATGTTATTAAGGCACTACATGCTTATCAGGCTGATATCGGCGTGCTTGGTGATGTACCAAAATTGGCGGAATTCGATATTTTGCATCTTGGCAACTCTCCGATTATTGCCTTTGCCTCCAAAGATTTTGCGCGAAACCTACCCACGCGCCAAACCTTGCAAGACCTTGCCAGCCAACCCCTTATTTTTCGCGAGATCGGCTCCAAAACCCGGCAAAAACTTGAGGAATCGGCCAAGCATAAGAACATCACTCTGACCCCGATGATTGAGGCCGAAGGGCGTGAGGCCGTACACGAGCTAGTCGCCAACGGCGTCGGAATCGGCTTCGTATCAGCAGCGGAATTTCGGCGGGATGATCGGATTAAACAGATTAACATCACAGACCTGACGATCACCATGGACGAAGCCCTGATTAACCTGCGCGAACGACGTGGCGGCAAACTGATAAGGGCTTTTGTTGATTTGGCGGCCACCGATCGTTAGCACGTCAAATTTGGCGTCACCCGCCCCTAACCTTAGCCGCCAACCGGTCCATGCGCCAAAATATCAGGGGTTTAAAAAGGCTGTGGAACCGGCCCATCAGCCGCATTTCCACGCCAATCGGAATTTCAAACTGTCCTTTACGCAGCCCCTTTAATATATCGCGCGCCACATCTTCAGCAGGAAATGTCCGCGCCAATGACGTGATCGCCAATGTCTCAGCTGGCAGAGCTTGCTGTTCCTTCATAAACATTTCGGTGTCGGTATTTGGCGGATAGGCAATGCTGACAGTAAGGTCAGACGGCCTTAACTCGCCGCGCAGCGCCTCAGCAAATCCGCGCAACGCAAATTTGCTAGCGCAATAAGCAGCGTGCCCCTGAATGCCGACATATGCCGCGCCAGAGCAAATGAAAACAATGTGACTGCCGGGGCACATTACCTGAACAGCTGCGCGGGTTAGCGCAACATTGGCAAAAAAATTAACCTGCATCTGTTCGTGAAACCCTTGATCAGTCATTTCTAACAAAATACCCGGCAGCGCGATTCCTGCGTTCAATATCAGCAAGTCCGGCACGCCGTTTTGCGCGATGGCAGCCTGCAACCCTGCAACTGGGTCTGCGGTCATATCTGTTATAAAATGCGTGCCAACGCCGCCATCGGTCCGCGACAGGTTTGACACAACGGCACCCTGCGCCAACAGGTTTTGCGCAAGGCACAGGCCGATGCCGCGCGATGCTCCGGTAATGATGGCGTGTCTGGTTTTCATGCGGCAGCCTTGCGGGTTTTCTTTACCCTTTCCACACCACGTTTAATATTCGGTTAACTATGTTCCGCGACGGCACGATCACCTTTAATCCATTTCCCCGCATCGGGGAAATCGAACCCCAACGAGACCGCATCGATCGCCAATAATACCCATAAGTATATAGCATACGCGCCAAAAGCCTCTGGCCGGAAGAACAGTAACCAGCTGACCAGAACCGACCACGGCAGCAAATGCGGCAGCGCCATCAGTTTGGAAAACCCGCGATCATAGGCCATGACGCCAAGGTTTGGCAGCATCGCGCCAACCGCCAGAATAGCGATCCACACGCCTGAGGGTTCGGTAATAAATAGCAGCGCCGCAGCATTCACCGGCACCAGGATCAGCGCGACCCAAACCTGAACCCAGACTGGCAAAGCCCGGAACGATGCGTAGATATCCCTGATCATTTGAGTTCTCCGTTATCATCTGTTGGAAATTCTATCAAAAAACATGCGCCGTCTTGTTGCGCAACCACAGAAATCTTGCCCCCGACAGAATCGAGCATCGACTTGACAATGCTTAACCCCATGCCCGTGCCACCAACCTCACGCCGTGTGGTGAAGAACGGAGACATTATTTTCAGTAAATTTCCGTCAGATATCCCATTCCCGTCATCGCGGATTCGTAATGAACCCGGCCCTACCGTCAAGATGACACGTTGCGCGCCGTTCTCGGCAGCATTTTCCAATAGATGCCCCAGAATAATGGCCATATTTTCGCGTTGCACTGGTAGTACCGTCATTTCATTTTCCAACTGAATATCAAGCTGGTCAAACTGCCGCGACAATTGCTCCTGAACCTCTTGCAAGCAAGAAGCCCCAGCCGCCATCGGTTGTTCGGACTGGGCCAAATCCCGCATGGCTTTCAGCAATACTTCCATTCGTTTGGTATCAGACAGGATATTTTCCAAAAACCGGTTGCGTTGATTGTCAGACATTGTTTTAGATTCGCGCAGCAGTTCGGCCGCCCCCCGCACCGCAGTGAGTGGTGATTTTAGCTCGTGGGTTACATGGCTGGTAAAGGTGTCAATGGCCTCTTGCCGGTCTTGTAGACGGGTTGCCATGGTCTGAAAGCTATCCCCCAGCGTGGCAAATTCGCGCGTGCCTGCATGTGCTGCAGATCGCCATCGGGCTTTAGGGTTTGCGCCTATTTTACGGGTGCGATTAATCAATTCATGCACAGGGCGCGTGATAAATCGCCAGAACACAAAGCCAATCAACCCGGTTGCCAGCACCACAAAACCTGCCGCTTTGGCCAGATTGACCCGCTCTCCGTACAGAAACCGGAAAATATGATTAGGGGTGCGACTAAGATAAACCGCACCGATGACCTGCCCATCAACGACCACTGGCATGGCCACAAATATCCGAACCCGCGTGCCGCGGCTAAGCGCATAAAGTGCAGGTTCAGGCGTCTCGCGCAGGCGCACCCGCGGCACCGAGGCAATCTGGCCATTTAGTGCCGTTGCCACCTCAGTGACACCAGCCAGTGACAGGCCAACCTCAGCGGTCCCACCTATTACAATGCCGTGAATATCCAATAGCCGATACCCCACAAGGGTTTGTTTTTTGGCAGAAATAACAATTGCGCTAAGCTGCACACCGATTTCCAAATAAAACTCACTGGCTGGTTTTTCGGGTTCCACGGCTTCGGGACGCGGTGGCAAAATTGTGTCTGCATTTAATGACAGCGACGGAAATACCGGGGTAAAGGCGCCAAAATCCGCATTCTCCGGCAACGCGCCAGCGTATAAAACAGCAAAGGTCGCAGACAAAACGGATGCCTGTGTTAACAGGCTTTCCTCAGTCTGTTGCACCAGTTGATTGGCATAAAAACTGAATAGAAACAGGCCGGCGATGGGCAAGCACAGCACCAGTCCGAGCATTGCCAACAGCACAAATGACAGACGCGGACGCCATTTTTGTTTTAAACGCGACACTGTCCCATCCTTAACCCGACCCCATGAACGGTTTTGATTCCATTTTCGCAGCCCACGTTAGCCAGTTTGGCACGGATATTGCGCACATGGCTGTCGATGGTCCGGTCTGAAACATGGATATTGCTGCCATAAACTGCCTGCCGCAACTGCGGTCGGGTAAACACTTGTTCGGGGTGCCGCAGCAACGCGTCCAGCAAGGAAAATTCCGAGGCCGTCAGGCTGACTTCAGCCCCTGCGAACCGACACAGATGCCGTGAAGTATCAAGGCTTAGCGCCCCCCAGATACGATCGGAACCCGCCGTTTTCAGCACTGGCAGCCGCCGTTTCAAAATGGCTTTAATTCGGGCGATCAGCTCGCGGGGGCTGAACGGTTTGGTGACATAATCATCGCCGCCCAATTCAAACCCGACAATCCGGTCGATTTCATCATCGCGCGCCGTCAGAAACAAAATCGGCACTTCCGAGGTTTTGCGCAGCGTCCGGCAAACCTCCAGCCCGTCCATTTCCGGCAACCCGATATCAAGTACGATCAGCTTGGGCATACTGGCCGAAACGGCGTCCAGCGCCAGCAAACCATTCTCGGCAAACCGTGCGGAGTATCCGGCGTTCTGCAACGCAAACCCGATGACTTCGCGAATATGCGGATCATCATCAACCACCAGAATCATCTTAGCCCTTCGCTTTGTGCACCAAAAGATACCGCCGAAGCCGCCAATTGCGAAAGCCCCAATCACGCCACCCTGCGATCTGCGGAGCATCCGGCATGTCAAGCCGCCCGCAATAGGGTGAAATTGCCCCTTTTTGCGCCTTAAGCAGCACTGGCAAAGCCTGCGGCCCGAGGCTGCACAGATAGGGCGCATCAAACCATTTCTGGGCGTCTTTATGCGTGATATTGTAATCGGCAATCACATAAGAAAAATTTACAAAGCCACAAACATAAATTACTGAAATCAGCGCCAGCAGATTCCGTTTGATCAACCAGTCATTTCTTTTGTGTTTTGCGATTTGGATGGCCACCAGGACCAGCCCGATGAAAACCAAAAGCATCCAGATAAAGGCGACCATCCGCAGTCGGGTCAACGCGTATTGCTCAATATACAGGTTCAGACGAAAGGCTGCGGTTGCAACCAAAAACAGGTTTTGCGCCAACCAGACAAAAATTAGGCCGCGCAAAAGCCGGTTGTTCTGAATAAGCCGTCGGGTGCCCACGGCAAACGCACCAGCCAACAGGGCTGTAACCACCAACGGATATGCGCCACGATGGGCGTAACTGGCATAGCTCATGCCCTCGGGCAATGTCATGCCGCCAGTCAAGACCAGCATATCAAGCCCCGATTGCAGGGCAAATATACCGTTGAACAATATCAGCGAATTACGAACCGAGGCCGTGTTTACCAGCGACGGAAACCGGCCATCCGGGGTTTTAATGCGTACCGAACCGGGCTGTACCGCCTTAAAAGGCCGTAAATTCAGATAGGGCAAAACCAAGACCAGTACAGCAGCCCAAAAGAAAACCCGCTCAAACATGTTGAGCGACAAAAATTCAATCTGACTAAGGGTCTCTAATGCGTTTTCCAAAAACGGGTTGGCCGCAGCCAATAGCCCGATAAAGACGGCGCCGACCGCGGCCGGCAATATCATCGCCATTAGTTGCTTTCGCACCCCAGACGCAGGGCCGCTTTTTTTCACGACATCCTGAACCCCCAGTGCCAGCAGCACCGGCCCGAAAACCGACAATTTCAGGATCGTCGCCACCCCCTGCCCCAACTGGACAATCCGGTCATTTGCCGCCCACACGGCTAGTGATATAACGCCCAACCCGCTGATCAAAACCGATACACCTTGTGCCATTTCGATAACCGGTAGATTGGCAAGCGCCGCAAACCCCATCACCGCGCACCAAGTTTTCCTGGAAGTTTCTGCGGGTCGCAATACCACGATGATCCCAGAAAAAACCATCGCGAATATCGCAATGGATATTCCGAGCTTTTGTTGCCAGAACAGGCCATCGGCCAGCGCCAGCAACAAAACGGCC
>JAESRG010000087.1 GCA_016764785.1 Paracoccaceae bacterium | reverse complement strand
CAAATCGGAACGCCGGTTGAGCTGTTTGAACGCCCCAAACATACCTTTGTCGGCCATTTCATCGGCTCGCCCGGGATGAACGTGCTGCCCTGCAGTCTGCGCGATGGTCGGGTCTATTTCGGCGAGCATCTGGTGCCGTTGGAAGGCGCGATTCAAGGCGAACCCAATGGGCGCACCGAAATTGGCATCCGCATCGCCCCGTTCAAAACTTTATCTCGCTGGAAAAACGGCATCAGTTTTCCGCGCCAAATACCGTTCAGATCGCAAACTGCCGCGCGAATTTTGGGGTGTTCCATGTCATTTTCCTGCTTGTGATGGCCGTCACAGTGAGGGTTCGGCCGAAAAATTGCACGGCCAATCTTCACAACTGCGCGAAGTTATGTAAAATACCCGCATCTTATCCGTGTAAAAGCCTGAAAATGTCTCGAAAACTGATCATCCACGCGCCAGCAGAACTGAAAAAATCGATCGATGCAGGGCGGCATAATTTCTTTCGTATTCTGCGCCAAACCGTCGAAGAAATCGGGTTCACTACCGCAACAAAGCGGCAAACAAAGCACGGCGGATTACTGGCTAATCTGGACCACAACTATCATATTTTCAATATCGACGGCGCAGTTGGTAAACGTGCATTAAACGTGCGGCGCGCGCATTTTTACCCGTTTTGGTCATTGGAAAATGCCGGTACGCGCCGGACACCGCGGATTTCCGGAAAAACCTTTGACCCTGACCAGGTTAACGGCATCGCAGCGCAGGATTTCTTCAACAAACTTTGCGTGCGCAACCTGACAACACCAAAAGAAACGCTGCCTCAATCAGACTATGTATTTGTGCCTTTGCAAGGCCGCATATTGAAGCAACGCAGCTGGCAGTATGCCAGCACCGAGCAGATGATTAACACGATTCTCGAACAAGATACCCGCCAGATAATCGTTAAGCCCCACCCAAAAGAGGCCTATTCAGAGGCCGAACTCAACTATATCAAATGTCTAAATTTAAACCCCAGAATCACTGTTTCTAACGCTGATACCGATGCGTTGTTGAGCCAGTGCGCCTACGTTGTGACCCATAATTCGTCAGTGGCGTTTCATGGTTTTTTATATCAAAAACCGGCAATCCTATTTGCACAAGCCGACTATCTGCATATCTGTCAGACGGTGGCCAACCCAACGCAGGCCGCGTCTGCTTTTGCCAAAAGCCAATCCTTGCGACCAGCCTTTGAAAAGTATCTGTATTGGTATTTGCAGATGAATTGCATCAATGCTGGCCGCAATGAGGCGCCCGCAAAAATCCTTGAGATGCTGACCGAATGCGGCTGGGACGTGGCCTAGCGCAGCAAGACCAACACCAGAATCCCGCCAAGGATCAAACCCATCCCGGCCAGCTCCCTCGCACTGGTTTTTTCCTTGAAAATCAGCCATGATGCCACCAGCGTGAATAGCAATTCAACTTGTGCCAATGCCCGTACATACGCCGCATTTTGTAACGTCATTGCCGTGAACCAACCCAGAGAGGCCATCCCGCCGGTTAGCCCAACCAACGCGCCAATCCGCCAGTTGATCAGTACAGCGCGCGTTTGGCCACGCTCGCGTAGGGCCAAATAGATCAGCATCAACACTGTCTGAAATACGGTTGTAAAGGCCAGTAACGTGGCACCACGGATCAAGAAATCGCCGGTATCCAGCGACAGCGATGCTGCCCGATACGACACCGCCGAGATGCCAAACGCTGCCCCCGAGGCAATGCCAATACCGGCTGACCGGCTAAACAGCCCTTTGCGTAATCCACCGGGCGAAGAAATCACGACAACCCCAACCAAAGATACCAAAATCCCGACAATTGCATATGTGCTGATTTTCTCGCTCAGCACCAGATAGCCGACCACGGCGGTCTGCACTGCCTCGGTTTTTGAAAACGTGGTACCCACCGCAAAATTACGTAAGCCAAACAGGTAAACCAGCAAAAACGTCGCGGTAATCTGCATGATCGCACCGACCATGCCATACGTTAGAAAACCCGCGTTTGGCGTCGGAATATCATAGCCCAGCCCGAATTTCAGCATTGCCAAAACCGTCAGCGCCACCGGCACCGCAAAAATAAACCGCGACACCGTCGCCCCCGCAGTCGACAACCGGCTTTTCAGATGTTTTTGCAGCACAGATCGCAGGTTTTGCAAAAACGCCGCTGCGATCGTGATGGGAATCCATAGTTCCATATCTGCCCCATACCATTTCGCCGCATTGATTTGCGGGTTGAATGGATACATCATTCGTAAGAATTGACCATAGGAACCTTATACAGGCACCAAAATGCGTTTTCGACCCGACATTCTGACAACCCTGACCCTGCCCGCAGGGCCAGTTGAACTTGACGAGGCCGGATTTCTGGTTAATCCAGACCTTTGGACCAAAGATTTTGCGGAGCATATCGCGCAAGGTGAAAATATCACCCTGACGTCGCAACACTGGGAGATTATCGCGTTCATGCGCGATTCACTGGCTGAACACGGGGTTGCCATTGACGTGCGCCATGTTTTGAAACTATTACAAAATCAACAAAACATCAGTAAATCAGCCGCAAAACAGCAACTTTTCAACCTGTTTCCGTATGGATATGTCAAACAAGCTTGTAAAATATCAGGCATGAAGCAGCCCCGCGCCTGGAGCACTGGCTAAAGCGTTTTAGCCAAATTCCGCAGGTCTACCTTCTGGATTTTACCGGTGGATGTCTTGGGAAGCTCTCGAAAAAATACCGACTTGGGCCGCTTGAAACCCGCCAAATGCTCGCGGCAATAGGCGATGATTTCATCCTCGGTTGCGGTCATATCGGGCTTAAGCTCCACAAAGGCACACGGCGTTTCGCCCCATTTATCATCAGGCCGCGCCACCACGGCAACCGCTGCCACGGACGGATGACCAAAGATCACGCCCTCAACCTCGATACTTGAAATGTTCTCGCCGCCCGAAATGATGATGTCTTTGGCACGGTCGCGCAGTTGGATATATCCGTCAGACTGGACAACCCCCAGATCACCGGAGTGGAACCAACCGTCAGCAAATGCCTCAGCGGTGGCGGCTTCATTTTTCAGATACCCTTTCATGGTGATATTGCCGCGCATCATCACCTCGCCCATGGTTTCACCGTCCCACGGGACGGGTTGCATGGTTTTTGGGTCCATCACGGTGGCGTCTTCCTGCACGACATACGGCACCCCTTGGCGAGATTTCAGATTTGCCTGTTTGCCAATAGGCAAGTCGTTCCAGTCACTGTCCCACGCGCAAGAAATACAGGGGCCGTAAGTTTCGGTCAGGCCATAGGCGTGCGTCACGTCAAACCCTTCTTCCTTCATGGCTTGCAGTACTTTGGCGGGCGGCGGCGCGGCGGCGGTCATTACTTTGACCAGATGCTTGAAGGGGCGTTTTTCATCGTCAGTTGCGTTAATCATAAAGCTAAGCACAATCGGCGCGCCGCATAAATGATCAGCACCGTCATTGGCAATCGCCTTATATATATTGTCAGCCGTGACCTTACGCATGCAAATATTGGTGCCAGCCTTGGCAGCAACCGTCCACGGAAAACACCAGCCGTTGCAATGAAACATCGGCAAGGTCCACAGGTATTTTGGATGCGCGGGCATGTTCCAATCAACAATATTGCCCAGCGCATTCAGGTACGCCCCGCGATAATGATACACCACACCTTTGGGATGGCCCGTCGTGCCGGAAGTATAGTTAACGCTGATCGGATCCCATTCGTCGTTGGGGGGCTGATAGGCAAAATTCGGGTCGCCGGCTGCGATAAATTCTTCATAATCTTGGGTGCCCAGCGGCGCGCCCTCTGGCCCCAGCGGATCAATGATATCAATCAAAATTGGTGGGTTCTCAAGCTCCGCAACGGCTTTTTTGACCACGCTCGAAAATTCGCGATCCACAAACAGAAGCCGTGTGGTTGAATGTTCAAGAATATAGGAAATGGTCTTGGCATCCAACCGACAGTTCAATGTATTCAGCACCATTCCGGCCATCGGCACCCCAAAATGAGCCTCGTAAATTTCAGGCGTGTTGGCGGCAATCACACCAACTACATCACCCTTTTTCAACCCCGATTGCGTCAGCGCTGAGGCCATCTGCCGACAGCGCGCATAGGTTTCGGCCCAACTGCGGTGCAGATCTCCGTAAATCACTGCGGTTTTTTTCGGGAAAGTCATCGCAGCACGGTGGATGAAAGAAACAGGCGTCAGCGCCGCATAATTGGCAGCGTTTTTTGGCATATCGGAATGTGGCATTTTGGACCTCGGGCTCTATTCGGCCGCAAGTATTATCGATTCAGCGTCAGGCTGGAAAGCCGTTTTTAGCGCCGCGTCGGTTTTTGTCAGCCGTTGCACCATCTGGGCAACCGCCAAATCGCGCCCAGCACGATGATAAAATGATCCTTTGACCTGAATAACTTGCAATGCCCGACGATAGGTTTTAGCAAATTCCACGTCAGGTTTTTGCGGTTTTAGCCAAAAACTATCGATACCGTTCTGATGGGTTAAGCCATCAATATCATAAAGCGCATCGCCCAGCGCCAACGTCGGAACACCCGCTGCAATGCTGTGCAGACCAACGGTCGAATTGGCGATGATCACCCCGCGTGCCGCCTTGATAAATCGCCCCAGATCGCCGCCCTTAATCAGATGCACCCGTCCTTGTAAGCCGAACTGTGCGGCCTGACGCGCCACACGTTTTGGCCAGTTTTCCAAGCCATTATCCATTGGATGAATTTTAATCACCAAATCACCGGCGCGTGTATGCTGGGCAAACGATGCAAAAATGTCTGCTAACATATCTTCTTGATGATCATAGGGGCTGTGGCTGCGAATTTGGTAATCCGCATGAATTTGCAAGGCCACTAGCCAGAACGGTGTTTGGCCCTGCAAGCACTGTGCTTCAATCAGCTCAGCGAATTTGATTTGACGCCGTTGTCGGGTGAATTCCGGCAACCAGGCCAGATAGTCAATCGCGGGCCAATACGTTTTATCAGACCGAAAACGTGGATAGAAAGGTCGTCCATAGGCCTGAAGTAAATGGAAAACCACCTCGCCCACGGCCTCCTGCCCGAAGGAGTGAGGGTATCGATAAACCATATCCGGTTCCGACTGGTCCGCGGCCAATATTTCGATAGACGCTCGATCTTTGGGAAAATGCGATAGCGGCCCCATGCCGGTTTGTTCAAGCGTTAACCAATCAGGGCGCAGATAGCCGAATTCTATCGCCCAACACCGCAAACCCAGCCTGTCGGCAACGGTTCGGGCTGCCACATGATAGGGATGCTGGTCAGCGTAATAGATAATGTCGGTTATGCCGTTACTGACGATATACGCCTCTAGCCACGCTTCCCAGGCAGGAAGGCTCCCGCGATAATTATCAGCACGAGGCCGACGCCAAAACACCCAGTCTGCTAGGCACAAATTGATTTTTCGTACCGTATGCCCCGCTAATTCGAGCTGTTCGGCAAGATGCGGCCAATATCCGTTTGGCGGCCCCTGTAGAAATAGAAAGGTCTTGGGATCGGTCAAAATTTCCGTCCAGTTCAGTTGCTTCTACCTGTTTTAATACGTTGAGAGTTACCAATCTATTAACGTTTAAGTTGTATTAATTAATTAATGACCGACATGCGCAAAATCCTGCTGCTTCAGGGACCATCCTCAATGTTTTTTGCGTATTTGGGCGCAGAACTTCGCCATAGGGGGGCGCAAGTCACGCGGCTATCTTTTTGCGCTGGTGACCGTCTGTATTGGCGAACAAGATCCGGTCAACACGTTGCTTTTCGGGGACGTCCACAAACATATCAGAGCTTTTTATCAAAGCTGATCACGCAGCATGAAATCACCGATATCATCTGCCTTGGAGACAGTCGTTTTTGGCACACCGAAGCAATTTCCCTGTGCAAGAATATGGAGAATTCTCCGAAAATCCATGTGGTCGAACACGGATACTATCGCCCCGGATGGTTGACGCTTGAGCTGGGGGGGCTAAACGCAAACAGCGGTTTTCCGCGTGATCCACACGAGATATTGCAAGCTTCTAACGGCATTCAGTTGGCCGTAACACCTGAATACAAAAGCTCGTTTCTGCGGTACGCGCTGCTTGATATCGGCTGGAATCTCTCCAACATTGTGCTGTCGCCGATATTTTACCCACATTTCCGTAGCCACTCCCTGCACCATCCGTTGCAAGAATGGCGCGGTTGGATCGCCAAGGCGTTGCGAGGCAAAACCACCACAAAAAATCGCACGACAACCCTTGCCCGAATCGCCCGACATCAAGGGCCGGTTTTCCTGTTTCCCCTGCAACTGGAAACCGACAGTCAAATTCGCATCCACGGCCCTGCTGGAGGGTTGCGCCATACAGTTGTCACGACCATTCGAAGTTTTGCAAAAAACGCGAATCCTGACGCCATGCTGGTGTTTAAAGTACATCCGCTAGATAACGAGCTGACGGATTGGCGAAAAATCATCACCAACGCAGCGCAGGAAAACAGTTGCACAAATCGGTGTGTTTTTCTGAATGGGGGCGATTTGGATGCGTTACTCAAACGCTCAGCCGGCTGTGTCACGGTCAATTCAACGGTGGGGCTGACGGCCATTGATTTTGGCGTGCCAACCCATGTGATTGGTCAGGCGCTTTATCGCATTTCGGGCCTAACACATACGGCAATACTAGATGATTTCTGGACGACACCACAGCCCCCCAACCCCGAATTGGCCAGCGCGTTCAAACGCTTGCTGATCCATCGGACCCAAATATCTGGTGCGTTTGAGGGATCAGGTGTGGCGGTCGGCGTGACAAATGTCGCCGACCGCGTGTTTGGATCTAGCCGTTCCAGTTCTCGATAATGTCCCATGCCTCGGCGCCGGTCTCAACAAAGTTGAACAGCTTTAGATCATCGGCTGAAATAGTGCCCGCATCTGCCAAAGCCTCCCAATTGATGATTTTGGTCCAAAAATCTTTGCCAAACAGCAAAATCGGCATTGGCGCCATACGTTTGGTCTGGATCAGGGTCAGGGCCTCAAACAGTTCATCCATGGTACCAAAACCGCCCGGAAACGCCGCAATTGCCTTGGCGCGCATCAAGAAATGCATCTTGCGAATGGCGAAATAGTGAAAGTTGAAACACAGTTCCGGCGTTGCATACTGGTTCGGCGATTGTTCGTGTGGCAACACAATATTAAGGCTGATGGATTCGCCGCCGACATCCGCCGCGCCGCGGTTTCCGGCCTCCATCACGCCAGGGCCACCGCCGGTGCAAACCACATATTCACGCCCGTCAAATTTTTGACTGTGCCGCGTGCAAATACGGGCAAAATCCCGCGCTTCGTCGTAATATTTCGACAGATCGGCCAAGGTTTTGGTGCGGGCTTTGTCCTTGAATTCTGGGTCAGGAATGCGCGCGCCGCCAAACAGCACCACGGTGCTTTCAATGCCTTTTTCGCTCAAAACCATCTCAGGCTTAAGCAATTCAAGCTGCAACCGCACGGGGCGCAATTCATCGCGGCACATGAAATCCGGGTCAGAAAACGCCAACCGATAGGTGGGCGCGCGGGTTTGCGGGGTGTCCTCAACCTCGTGCGATGCTGCTATATCTTTTCGCGCGTCGGGGAATCTTCGGTGTTTGGTGGTCATAGTCATTTCCTGATTATCATTTGTGGCACATTGCACCCAATAGCATTCCGCATTATAGGTTTTCACAAAACAAGGCCAGTCACATATTGGGGAATACCATGTCAAACGCACAGCTAGAAACCGCCATTGAAGCCGCGTGGGAAGCCCGCGACACCATTTCACCCGCCACAACAGGCGAGATCCGTGAGGCTATTCTCGACACGCTAACCGCGCTGGACAGCGGCAGTTTACGGGTTGCTGAACCGCGCGAGAACGGCGAATGGCACGTAAATCAGTGGGCCAAAAAGGCGGTTCTGCTATCATTTCGCTTGAACGAAATGGAAATGATTGAAGGGTCAAACGGTAATTCAAGCTGGTGGGACAAAGTGCCAAATAAATGGGCCGGCTGGGGCGACAATGAGTGGAAAGCTGCGGGTTTCCGTGCTGTTCCGGGGGCCATCGTGCGCCGCTCAGCGTATATCGCCCCTGGCGTGGTGTTGATGCCATCCTTTGTGAATATTGGCGCTTACGTGGGCGAAGGGTCCATGGTTGATGGCTGGGCCACGGTTGGGTCTTGTGCCCAAATCGGTAAAAACGTGCATCTTTCGGGCGGCGTTGGTATTGGCGGGGTTCTTGAACCCATGCAGGCTGGCCCCACCATTATTGAGGATAACTGCTTTATCGGAGCGCGTTCCGAAGTGGTTGAAGGCTGTATCGTGCGTGAGGGCTCGGTTCTGGGCATGGGCGTGTTCATCGGCCAATCGACCAAGATCGTTGACCGTGAAACCGGCGATGTATTTTACGGCGAAGTGCCGCCGTATTCGGTGGTTGTGGCTGGCTCAATGCCCTCGAAAAACGGAGTTAACCTGTATTGCGCGGTGATTGTGAAACGGGTTGATGAGCGGACACGCAGCAAAACCTCGATTAACGATTTGTTGCGAGACTAGAGCAGTGAAGGACATTACCCTCGAGCAGCTTAAAATTGATTTTGAGATGTTTAGGGATCAATGTCGCTTGCTTGTCCGTACAAAAAATAATTTTGATAGCCTCTATTCTGATGACTCGGTTAAAAAGATTCTCTATGCATCGGCAAAACATTTCTTCGACGACTTGCACAGATGCTTAACTGAGTCCTATTTCCTTCAAGTCGGACGGATCACCGATTCCGTGAGTTCTTTTGGCAAGTTGAATTTGTCGGCGAGTTATCTTGTTGAAAAATTGGATGAACTTGGAGTTCTATCAACCGAAATCAAGTTGCTATCCGAAAAAATCAATACCTATAGAACCGCAACTTCATCAGCCAGAAACAAATACTTCGCCCATCTAGATTTAGACGCCCATCGCGAACAGCTTAAACTTGGAGGACACTCATGGGATGAAATGTATGAATTTCAGGTTAACCTGAACAGGTTTACAGATTGTGTTGGAAAAGCATTAGGTTGCGGTCCGCTAGATTATTCCTCATCGGCTGGAGATGGTGATGTCCTTACGCTCATTCATATCCTAGAGAAAGCAACCAAAGATCAAGAAAATTGAGTTTCAAACCCGACAAATAATTACCGTTTTCATTTTATAGGTTGAGGTTACCTACGTCTAAAATGGTGATATTTTGCGAGACTAAACAAATGAACTCTGCCATTGGAATTCCGAGGGCACACAAATCCCAACCACATTACACCGCCTAATATAGCCGCGCTTCACTGTCATCGTCGATCAGTCCCTGCATTTCGGTTCTGGTCAGTGATAGCGCACCATGTGCCACCATGCCCTCGGCCAGCGACGGGACATTGGTCAAATCTGGCCATTTATCGGGCTGCCAAAGACGTGAGCGCACCATGCATTTGGAGCAATGCATAAAGGCATTTTCGACGGTAACTGCCAGCAACAGCGCGGGCGGTCGACCGTTGATTGCCAGCTTATCCTGCAGTGTTTTATCGCGCACGATCTGCGCGGTTCCGGTCACCCGCAGTGTGTCTTTGTTCCCAGCAATAACGAAAAACAACGCGACTTGATTATTGACCAGCACATTTTCAAAAGTGTCGAGCCGATGATTGCCCGGGCGATCAGGAATAATCAGGGTTTTCTTGTCAATAATATGCACGAATCCTGCGGGGTCGCCTTTTGGCGACAGGTCCAGCCTGTCATCAGCGCCCCGGGTTCCCACCACAATGAATGAGGACGCCGCAATAAAACGGGCACAAATATCGTCAATATAATCGATCTCTTTATTGATCACCACGTCGCTGGGTTCGTCGTAAATCTCCCGCAATTGCGCGCGGGTGGTAATGACTTCGTCAAATATATTTTCCAAAATCTTCCTCCTCAAAATACCTTTCCAGTTTTTTCTTTACGTACCCTACGGCGCGACCCCTTACCTTTCAAATTAAATTTTTGTCTCAAATTAAATCAGCCACTATAGCAAACCTGTGCCATGACGGTTAATTGTTTCATAAGCTGACAAGGACAATCCATGACTGACGACAAAATCAACGTATACACCCTGACGGTCGAGATCGGCCGCGCCGAGGGTGATGGCCTGCCGGAAAACGCCACCGGCGCGGCAATGATGTGTTTCTGCCCTGCAAAAACCGAGGCCGAGGCGGTGCGTGAAACCGTTGCAATTCTCAAGCAGGGCGGGCTGGCGCCATTGGATGTGTCCGGTTATGGCACCTTGCAGGAACGGCTGGATGACGGCCATGATATCAACGACGAGGAACGCGGTTTGATGCAACAGGCTATTGATGAAAATTCAGTTGTGGTGGCGATGACCTCGCCGTTTTTCGATGTCGGTTGATCCGGTAAAGCTGACGGCCGATCTGGTCCGTTGTGCATCCGTCACGCCGGTTGAGGCCGGCGCATTGGTGCTGCTCGACAAGCTGTTGTCAGATGCAGGTTTTGTGACCACACGCGTTGATCGCGGCGGGGTTTGCAATCTGTTTGCCCGCTGGGGCGCCGGCGCGAATGGACGCACATTCGGGTTTAACGGCCATACCGATGTGGTGCCGATTGGTAACCCTGATGACTGGTCACATGACCCGTTTGGCGCTGAAATCGTTGATGGAATCATGTATGGCCGTGGCACAACCGACATGAAGTCCGGCGTTGCGGCCTTTGCGGCAGCCGCAATTGATTTTGTGCAAGACACCCCGCCGGATGGCTCGATTGTGCTGGCCATTACCGGCGATGAGGAAGGTGACGCAGATCATGGCACCGTTGCTTTGCTCGACTGGATGACTGCCAATAGCGAGCGCATTGATCACTGTCTGGTTGGCGAGCCAACATCCCCAAATACCATGGGCGAGATGATGAAAATCGGGCGCCGCGGGTCGATGAACGTGTTTTTCACGGCGACCGGCGTGCAGGGGCATTCGGCCTATCCGCACCGTGCGAAAAATCCGGTGCATGCAATGGCGACGCTTGTTGACCGGCTGGCAGCCCACCAGTTTGACACCGGTACTGCACATTTTGATGCCACCACGTTGGCTGTGGTGACCTTTGACACAGGAAATCCCGCGACCAATGTCATTCCGGCAAGCTGTCGGGCCACGGTGAATATCCGGTTCAACGATGCGCATAGCGCCGACAGCCTGACAGAATTGCTATCGAAAATGGCCGGTGACATCCAAGCTGATACAGGCGTTAAGATCGGGATTCAGGTCTCGGTTTCTGGCGAAAGTTTCATTACAGAACCCGGTGAACTGTCGGACCTGATCAGCAAATCCGTGCAGGCCGAAACCGGCATCACGCCAGAACTGTCCACCTCGGGCGGCACATCGGACGCACGTTTTGTGCAGTATCATTGCCCCGTGGTTGAATTTGGCTTGGTTGGCAAAACCATGCATCAAGTCGATGAATGTGTGCCGATTGACCAAATTGTGCAGCTCAAATCCATCTATGGCCGGATATTGCGCGACTATTTTGCATGAGAAAACAACGGCTGGTCATCATGCTAAAAGAACCACGCGCCGGTCGGGTGAAAACCCGTCTTGGCCGCGATATCGGCATGACCAGCGCCGCGTGGTGGTTTCGCCACCAAACCCGCCGCCTGATCCGTCAACTGACTGATCCACGGTGGGAAATCATCCTGTCGGTCGCCCCCGA
>JAESRG010000086.1 GCA_016764785.1 Paracoccaceae bacterium | reverse complement strand
AGACTGGCTTTACCCCTAAACCGTGTTCCGGCAACATCCATGGCTTCTGTGCCATACCATTTCTTGGCATTATCAGGCCTTTGTTTCATTGGATAATACATAGTAACGCCACCAATTACATTTCATCTATTAAGGGTATTCTTGCGGCATTTCCACTTTACCTTGTTCACCTTGCCCAACTAATCGACACCCCGCAACCCCACTTCGTTTCTCGTTTCAGGGTCTGGACGGTCAAAATTTATGAATTTGGGATAGTTTACAGACGTTGGCTTATTTCAAAACCACGGCCTTCGCCTAGCAACAGATTTTCAACCGGAATGCGCACATCCGTGAACTTGATATGCATATGCCCGTGCGGCGCATCATCATGCCCGTATACCTGCATCGCTCGCAGAACCTTAACGCCCGGCGCGTCTGACGGCACCAGAACCATCGAATGCCGCTGGTGTTTTGGTGCGGTATCATCACCAGTTTTCACCATAACAATATAGATCGCACAACGCGGATCACCCGCCCCTGAGGCCCACCATTTTTCGCCGTTCAGCACGTATTCATCGCCATCCCGCACGCAAGACATCGCCATATTTGTGGCATCACTTGACGCCACATCCGGTTCAGTCATCAAGTACGCAGAGCGAATTTCCCCTTTCAGCAAAGGCTTTAGCCACCGTTCTTTATGTTCATCTGTGCCATAACGCTCCAACACTTCCATGTTGCCTGTATCGGGCGCGGAACAATTGAACACTTCGGGCCCCATCGGGGTTTTACCCATTTCTTCGGCCAGATATGCGTATTCAACCGTGTTAAGCCCATAGCCTTGCGCGCTATCGGTCAGCCAAAAGTTCCACAGGCCCCGCGCCCGCGCCTCAACCTTTAATCCCTCAAGAATTTCGGTCATCCGCGTGGTGTATTCAAACCGATCACCGGTTTTACCCACTTCGCTGTGGTATTCCTCCCACAGTGGTGCGATTTCGTCGTTAACCATGCTCTGCACCGCGGCAATCAATGGCTTAACTTTATCGCTGATACCCAATTCCATAAATCTCTCCCATTTTGGTTAAGTTGAAGCGATTTTGATCGCCATTACAATCAGAATTTACCGCAAACCGCGCTTGACCCTGCACAGGCCAGGCTATATTCCCAGCCCCATCGCGGGTGTAGCTCAATGGTAGAGCAGCAGCTTCCCAAGCTGAATACGAGGGTTCGATTCCCTTCACCCGCTCCAATTCCTTTTCCGATAACGCTATCGTGCATGGACGTGCTTGAATAAACCTTGACCAAAGGGAATAGTCTAATAAAACAAGGGTTAGCAATTATTTGGTGTAAAATGAACCAGCAGAACCCTACCGACACGTTTCATAAACTTGCAAAGTTTGAACATCCCGAAATCACCGCAAAAGGTGAAGAACGGGCGTTTGTTGACCTGATTGGTGTCAAAACCCTTTGGTTCAATACCGGTACGTTGTGCAATATCACCTGCGTAAACTGCTATATTGAAAGCAGCCCCGACAATGACCGCTTGGTGTATATCACCCCGGCCGAGGTTGAGAATTATCTTGATCAAATACCAACCCGCAATTGGCCCACCACCGAGATCGGCTTCACTGGCGGAGAACCGTTCATGAACCCGAAAATGGTCGACATGGCACGGGTCTGTCTTGAACGCGGGTTTGAGGTGTTGATCCTAACAAATGCGATGCGCCCAATGATGCGCAAACGGGTTCAATCGGGGTTGATCGCCTTGCAGCAAGAATTCGGTGATAAGCTGACATTGCGAGTGTCGCTAGATCATTTCGACCCGAAGCATCATGATGAAGAACGTGGCATAGGCGCTTGGGAAACAACCATAAACGGTATGCGATGGATGCGCGATAACGGTTTTCGCATGGCAGTGGCTGGTCGCACTGTCTGGGCGCATTCTGACGCTGAAAGTCGCGCGGGTTATGCCGCCTTGTTCAAGGTTGAGGGCTTTGACATTGACGTCAACGACCCCGCCATGACCGTCCTGTTCCCCGAAATGGATGAAACCATAGAAGTTCCTGAGATTACAACAGCTTGCTGGGGTATCCTCGACAAATCACCCAATGACATCATGTGTGCGACATCGCGTATGGTGGTCAAACGGCGCGGCGCTGAAAAGCCAGCCGTGCTGGCCTGCACCTTGCTGGCCTATTCCCCTGAATTTGAGCTGGGTGAAACGCTGGAAGACGCCGAAAAATCAATACGTCTAAACCACCGCCATTGTGCAAAATTTTGTGTGCTGGGCGGCGCGAGTTGCAGCGCGTAATTCATTCATATTAAACGATAATGTGAATGAACAAGGCCTGATTTATACGATGTTGTACTAACGTGAACCAAATCAATTTCTGCATTCAGTGGCCCAAAAAGAGGCTTCCCTGAACCCAGCAGAATTGGAATGTGCGTTAGGGTGATTTCATCAATTAGCCCGTCGCGTAAAAAGCTCTGAACGACAAGGCCACCATCGATATAAGCAGCCTTCCAACCCTCAGTATCAAGTCGTTGCATCAAGTCGCTTGGCGTTTCACGACTAAGCATGACTTTGTCCCTTAACCGAGCCGGAATATCATGTTGGGTCAAAGATTTAGACAAGACAATTACAGGTTTTTGATAAGGCCATTCATCAAACCCCGCAACAGTTTTATAGCTCCCGCGTCCCATTACCAACCCGTCTACCGAGGCCATAAGGGCGTCGTAGCCAAAGTCTTCGCCTGCGGTGTCCTGTTTCATTAACCAATCTAAATCGCCATTTTCACGCGCAACAAAACCATCGAGACTTGCGGCGATATATATGATTCCTTTGACCATCTAACGTCCCGCCAATGCATCCGTCAGCACAGCCTTAACCACAGCCATATCGACGTTTTTCTCGACAAAAGCGTCCCCAATGCCGCGCGCCAGAATAAACGCGATTTTTCCACCCGAGACCTTTTTGTCTTGGCCCATCAACGTGATCAGCCCATCTGCGTCCGGCAGATCGCCCGAAATATCAGCCAGATCTTTTTTCATACCCATGGCTGCCAAATGCGCCCGCACCCGGCTTGGGTCTTCTTGCGCACACAGGCCAAGACGTTGCGACAGCTCAAACGCCAGCGCACAGCCAATCGCCACGCCTTCGCCGTGCAGCAACCGTTTGGAATAACCCGTCGCAGCCTCTAGGGCGTGACCAAATGTGTGGCCGAGGTTCAGTAACGCACGATCGCCATGTTCTTTTTCATCGCGCGCCACAACATCGGCTTTCATTTCGCACGACCGTCGGATCGCGTGGATACGATTGGCCTGATTGCCGGTAACCATCGAGGGGCCGTTGGCTTCCAGCCAGTCAAAGAAATTTGCGTCCCCCAGCAAGCCATATTTCACCACCTCGCCGTACCCTGACAGAAATTCGCGTGGGTCGAGCGTGGTCAGCACATCAGTATCCGCCAGCACCAATAGCGGCTGATGAAACGCCCCGATCAGGTTTTTACCCTGCACAGAATTAATGCCGGTTTTCCCACCAACAGAGCTGTCAACTTGGGCCAGTAATGATGTCGGAATTTGGATAAAATCCACCCCGCGCCGCAGAATTGCAGCTGCAAAACCGGACAAGTCACCAATGACACCACCGCCAAAGGCAACCACAATGTCTGACCTCTCAACCCGCTGCTCAATCAGCCACTCAACGGCCTTTTCCAGCCCTGCCCAGTTTTTAGTCTTTTCCCCCGGAGTCATCGCCAAATGCTGTATTTCGATATTTTCGGCAGCAAGACCATGACGCAAAGTATCTAAATGCAAGGCTGCAACCGTTTCATCGGTAATGACAAACACACGTTTTTGCTTAAGAAATGGCGCAATAAGCTTACCCGACTGGGCCAACAGGCCGGGGCCGATTTTGATGTCATAGCTACGATCAGCAAGATCTACGGTCAGGTTTTCATAGGTCATTTCAAGGCTTCCAAGATGTCATCTACAACAATTTCATGAGGGTTATCCAGATAACTGACGACGATAACATCGGCCAGATCATAGATTGGATAACGGGTATCAATCAGGTTTTTAAGAACCATTTTTGGGTTTTCAGCTTGTAATAGCGGCCGCCCTGGCTTGCCAGACACCCGTTGCCACAAGGTTTCAAGATCGGCCTTCAGCCATACCGAAACAGCCGTTTTAGATATATTTTGTCGAGTTTTTTCCGACAGATACGCCCCGCCACCGGTGGCCAAAATGCAAGGCGGGTCGTTTAACAACCGCTCAATTACACGCTCCTCACCCTCACGAAAATACTGCTCACCAAATTTTTCAAATATTTCAGGGATGGTCAGGTCAGCGGCGGCCTCAATCGCGTCATCAGAATCGATAAACGGCATGTTCAGGCGATCGGCCAACCGTCGCCCTACTGATGACTTTCCCGCACCCATCAGCCCAACCAAAACCAGCGTTTTGGACCCGATAGGCGCCGTTTGGTGCTGATTTTGGCTCATTCGGATATCTTTCTGCCGCTTATGATTGCTGGCTGGCAGTTTTCACGCTATTAAGTGTGAAACGCCGGAAATCAGTTTATAATATCGGTGTAACATTGTGGCAGAGCAACGCAAACCCCGAAAAGGGCATTTGCAGAAAGGCAGCAGGATGATCGGCCGGCTAATCAAGTACTTGTTTATTCTAGCGTTGCTAGCAGCCGTTGCTGTGGCGATTTACGCGTTGTTTTTTGATCTTCCGCCCCCAAGCCGCGAAATCATCATCTCTGTCACGCCAAACGGACGTTAAACGATGCGCTGCGCCATTTTCGCCCTGACACTTTGCGCAGCCCCCCTTGCGGCAGAACCGCCCTTAAGCGCCATTGACTGGCTGTCCGAAAGCCTGTCGCAACCGCCGCGTTTTGTAATAACGCCCCCTAGCCCACTGCCCAATTTATGGGGAAATCACTTGATTATCAGCAGCGCGCTGGATCTGGTTAGCAGGGATGCGGCGGGGTTATTATCAACCGACATTACAGGGTTCCCAACAAGGTTATGGGGCGATATGCCTGCTGATGCGGTGATCGCAGCGCTGCAAAATCACCAGCCTCGCGGGGTGATCGAGCTGCACAAGCTGTATCGCAATATTTTGCTTGCACAAGCAGACCCGCCGATTGACACGACCACCCATTTGTCGCCGTTAATGGTGCGCATTGATCTGTTGATAGAACTCGGCGCGATGGACGAGGCCGAAACGCTGATCGGCTTGGCAGGCGTAACCGAACCCGAAGTGTTCAAGCGCTGGTTTGACGTTGCGGTGCTAGCCAATCGCACCCTTTCGGTGTGCAATGCCTTGACGAAAAACCCTGATTTGTCAGACGATATTTCGGTACGGGTGATTTGTTTAGCGCGGGGTGGCGACTGGAATGCGGCGGCGATTACGCTGTCATTGTCGGCCAGTATCGGCGATGTGGAACGCCCACGCGAAGAACTGCTGATCCAGTTTTTAGACCCCGAATTGTTCGCAGGTGTCGAAAATCCGGCTGTGCCTGATCCGTTGACAGCTATCGACTTTGCCCTGCGCGAAGCACTGGGAATGCCCCGCCCCAACGGCACCTTACCGCTAATGTTTCTGAGCGTCGATATGGGCCTGCAGATCCCTCAACGTCGCCGTATGGAAGCCGCTGAGCGGTTGGTGCAGTCTGCTGCCATTCCAACAGCGCTGTTATTTGCTGCCTATCGAGGCGGACGCCCCGCATCTTCGGGGGGCATATGGGAACGCGCCAATGCGGTGCAAAATCTGGACAAGGCATTGATCGGGCAAGACGATGTGGTATTGGCTGATGCACTGGCCAAGGCCTATCACGAGTTGGGCGAGATCGGGCTTATTCCGGCAATGGCCGAAGAATATGCCGATGCGCTGGCACACCGCGATTGCACCGACGATCTGGCATCGGTCGCCCACATCGTTCAATCTTTGTTATTATTGGAAAACACCCCGATTGCGGCATGGTCGGATTCTGAAACCGAAAACGAATCAGATATTGAGATGGCCCGTATTCTTGCCAGCCAAATTCCGGTTTTGGGCCTGTCACCTTATGACGACCCCATATTAACCGCGATTCACGCAGCGTTTGCTGACCAGATTCCGCAACTGGGCGAATATGATCAAAACAAATTGCTTGTTGAATCAGGTAATATTGGCGCGGCGGTCCTAAAAGCAACGGATCTGCTGTCTGACGGTCGATCGGGTGATCCTGCATTCATCCACGAAGGGTTGTTTATCCTGCGTAAAGCAGGGTTGGAAGACAGCGCGCGCCGCGCCGCCATTCAAATACTTCTGTTACCGCTAGAAGCCCCATGAGCCATGCGTGGATACCCGTTTTTCTGGAAGCAACGCAGGCTGAGAACGATACGGCGGACAACACATTATTTGCCTATAA
Source organism: Paracoccaceae bacterium (assembly GCA_016764785.1). GTDB lineage: Bacteria > Pseudomonadota > Alphaproteobacteria > Rhodobacterales > Rhodobacteraceae > UBA3077. The sequence continues at coordinate 5,441 of JAESRG010000086.1, read as the reverse complement.
CCACGACCTGACCGCGTTTTGTGACGCGTTAACGGCCAAGGGAATTTCCAGCACAAGCGCCAGTCGCCAAGACATCGAAAGCTATCTGATTGACCTGACATCTGAAGGCTTTGCACCATCAACGCGGGCTAGAAAGCTATCGTCAATACGCCAACTTTACCGGTTTGCCTTTCAGGAAGGCTGGCGTTCTGATGACCCTGCGGCCCAAATCAAGGGGCCGGGGGCGCAGAAAAAACTGCCCGTTGTGCTAAGCGAAAATGACGTTGATCTTATTCTAGATGCCGCGAAAAATGAGGGCCGCACCGAGCTGGATCGTGCCCGTAATACTTGCCTGCTGGAGCTGCTATACGCCACAGGTTTGCGGGTCACTGAACTGGTATCGCTGCCCGTCGCGGCGGTGCGCGGCACCCCGCAGATGATCTTGATCAGGGGTAAAGGCGGGCGTGAACGGATGGTGCCGCTGTCACCAGACTCGCAAAGCTCTATCATACGCTGGCTATCCCTAAGGGATGCAAAAATGGACAAAAACCGTCAATCTTCGACGTTTTTATTTCCAAACGGGTCAAAAATTGGGCATTTTTCGCGCGTTCAGTTTTTTACGTTGATTAAACGGCTTGCATCGAATGCGGGTCTGAATGCCGCCGACATCTCGCCGCATACCTTGCGCCATGCCTTTGCCACGCATTTGCTTGCCAACGGGGCTGACCTGCGCACTATTCAAACCCTGCTTGGGCATGCTGACGTGGCATCCACCGAAATTTATACGCATGTGCTTGATGAGCGCCTCAAGGAACTGGTGTTGGAAAAACACCCGCTCGCCAAAGATTAACGCCGTAAGGCGTTGGGCAACACATCTTCGCTTGGCCAAATTCCCGTGTTTAGCGCAACGTGATACCCTTGGGTTAAGCCAATATCCACCATGCGCTGGCTGGCGGTTTTATGGTCGTAATTCAACGTATGAATGGTGGGGGTGCCGTTTTCAATAATCACAAATCTGGTTTCCGGCTGGCCATCATTTGGGGGCATTCCAATAGCCCCTCCATTGATCCATTGTTTCGCACCAAGGGGTTTAATGAACGCAATTCCGGAATGCCCCGCCAAAATCACATCTGTCTCCGGCGGAAATTCCGCGTCAAAAACCGTATCATCATCGGTTGACCAGATAAATTTCGAAATATTTGTGACGCCGCCATGAATGACCCCGTACCGTTGGCCCGCGTGGGTAAATATAATGCGATCCGGCAGGCCCGCCATCCAGCGGCAGCTTTCAGCCGAGACGGTTTTCTGCGCGTGGGCAAACCAGCCCGCCGACAACACATCACATGCTGTGCCTTCCTCAAACCCGCAACCGCAATCAGCCGCACCCGACGCCAGTTGTTGTTCGCAATTCCCCATCAAAACAACGCAACCAGCGGCGCGAACCAGCTGAACGCAGGTCTCGGCGTCCGCGCAATACGCCACAATATCTCCAGTGCAAATCATGTTTTTTGCGGCGATCCCCCTGCCCTTTGCTTCAGCGATCAGCGCTTGCAACGCCTGAAGGTTGGAATAGACTCCGCCAAAAACCAACAGCGGGCCAGATAAATCGCCTAAATCAGTTGTTTTCAATTGCTTGCTCCGCTTGCGATAAGGCATTGAACACATCATATTGATAGTCATCCAGGTTTTTGAAGGAGAAAAGTGTAATGCCCCCCGAAACTATCGACATTGTGAGCTGGGATACCGCCATTTGGGGAATCATTCTGGCGATTTTTGGGCTTTTGGTGCTGTCCGCGTTCTTTTCCGGCTCAGAAACCGCGTTGACCGCTGCCAATCGGGCAAAATTGCACGGCATGGCCGAGAACGGCTCCAATGGTGCCAAACGCGCGCTGCGTTTGACCGAGGATAGTGAGCGGCTGATCGGGTCGGTCTTACTGGGCAACAATCTGGTAAATATTCTGGCAACATCGCTGGCAACCAGCTTATTCACCGTGCTTTACGGGGCCAATGGTATTGCCATCGCCACCATTGTGATGACTCTTTTGGTGCTGATTTTCGCTGAGGTTCTGCCAAAAACCTATGCCATTACCAACCCTGAAAAGGCGGCCTCGTTGGTGTCGCGCGTGGTTGCACCCATTGTATGGATTCTATCGCCAATCGTGTCGACTATTCGTGTGTTTGTGCGGCTATTGCTGCGGCTGGTGGGCGTTAAAATTGATCCCGACACCAGTATTATGGCAGCACATGAGGAAATCAAAGGCGCGATCTCGCTGCACCATTCTGAGGGGTTGGTGGAAAAAGACGACCGTGACCGTTTGCTGGGCGCGCTTGATCTGAAACTGCGCGAGGTTGATGAAATCATGCTGCACCGTTCAGACATTGAGATGATCGACATCGACAAACCGTCTGAGGAAATCTTGTCACAGTGTTTTCAGTCTAGCCACACACGGCTGCCGATTTTCAAGGATGATCCCGAAAATATCATCGGGATTTTGCACTCAAAAGACCTGCTGCGCGCCGTGGATAAGCTGATCGGCACCCGTGATGCGTTGAAAGGCTTTGACATCATGAAAATCGCGCGAGACGCTTATTTTGTGCCTGAAACCACGTCTCTGGATGACCAAATGCGCGAATTTTTGCGTCGCAAGGGGCATTTCGCGCTGGTGGTCGATGAATACGGATCGTTGCAAGGGCTAATTACGCTTGAGGATATTCTGGAGGAAATCGTTGGGGAAATTGCAGACGAACATGACGTCGACGAACATGATCTAATCCGTGAGACCGACGGGTCAATCACCGTGGACGGGGCAATGACCATCCGCGATCTGAATCGCGAATGTGACTGGGCGCTGCCCGATGAAAATGCCAATACGGTGGCCGGTCTGGTGATCTTTGAAGCCCAGATGATCCCGCAGGAAGGGCAGGTTTTCTCGTTCCAGGGGGTGCGGTTTGAGGTGCTGGTGCGCGAGATCAATCGCATCACCAGCCTGAAGCTCCGCAAACTTTAACGTTTGAAAATACTGCCCAGCAGGCCGCGCGCAAATTTGTTGCCCATCTGGGTGCCAAATGACCGCGAGAACGATTTTGAGAATGCCTGCGCGTTGCTATCGCCGCGTCGTTTAGACGTTGTCTTTGGTTTGCCCCACGGGCTGCCACCAGAATAACGGCGTGCAGACTTAAATTCTCGTGGCGTTTCCTCAACCTCCGGATCTTGGTCTTGCTTGGCGCGTTTTGCCAACATTTCAAAGGCGCTTTCACGATCATCTGGCGTGTCATATATGGTTCCCAGCAACGACTTGTCCATTATTGCCTTGCGTTCGTCCATCGAAATTGGCCCCATTCTAGACGAAGGCGGGCGGATCAAGGTGCGCTGCACCACCGACGGCACCCCCTTTTCCATCAGAAACGAGACGACCGCCTCTCCTACCCCAACTTCCTTAATGGCTGTCTTTGTATCAAAATCGGGGTTGGGGCGGAAAGTCTCAGCAGCAGCGCGCAGGGCTTTTTGGTCGCGCGGCGTATAGGCCCGCAAGGCGTGCTGCACCCGATTGCCAAGCTGGCCCAGAATGTCAGATGGCACGTCATCAGGCTGTTGGGTGATGAAATACACCCCGACCCCCTTTGATCGGATCAGCCGCGCCACCTGTTCAACCTTGTTGATCAGCGCTTTGGGCGCGTCGTCAAACAACAAATGGGCTTCGTCAAAGAAAAACACAAATTTGGGTTTGTCTGGGTCGCCGACCTCTGGCAGGTTTTCAAACAGTTCAGATAGCAGCCATAACAAAAAGGTCGCATACAGGCGCGGGCTGCTCATCAGACGGTCAGCCGCCAGAATATTCACCCTGCCCCGCCCGTCGGGTGCAATCGCAATCATGTCTTCCAACTGCAATGCTGGTTCGCCGAAAAACTGGGCCGCGCCCTGATTTTCCAGCACCAAAAGCCGCCGCTGAATAGCCCCGACTGAGGCTTTTGAGATGTTGCCATAGCGCAAGCCCAGATCGCTGGCATTTTCGCCAAGCCAAACCAATAACGACTGTAAATCCTTCAGGTCCAGCAACAGCATGCCTTGTTCATCGGCCATCCGAAACGCAATATTTAGCACCCCTTCTTGCACGTCGGTTAGCTCCAGCAAGCGCGACAGCAGCAATGGCCCCATTTCAGAAATCGTGGTCCGCACCGGATGGCCTTTTTCGCCAAACAAGTCCCAGAAAGTAACTGGAAACGCCTCATAGCTATAGTCGTCAAAACCAATGGTCTTCGCGCGCGATATCAGTTTGTCATGCAGCTTATGGGTTTTGGACCCCGGCATTGCCATGCCCGCCAAATCGCCTTTAACATCTGCCAGAAATACCGGAACCCCAGCGGCAGAAAAGCTTTCAGCCAGAATTTGCAGGGTAACGGTTTTGCCGGTGCCCGTGGCCCCCGCGATCAACCCGTGCCGATTGGCATATTTCAGCAGCATCGATTGTGCCTCTGCGTAATCAAACCCGCCGCCGCCAATAAATATCCGATCGCTGTCCATAGAATTTTCCCTGCCTAAATTTCGCACGATATTACAGGCCTTGGGTGCAAAGCACAGCCCCAAATAATGGGCAAGAAATTGCGCAAGATTAACAGGATCATTGACTTGCAGCCAAGTTCCTGACACCAGTTTGCTTAGTTATTTTTTCTGCAATGACAAGAAAGTTCATCTATGCGTATCAAGTTTGCATCCTCTCTGGCCCTTTTGGCGGCTTTGACGGCAACCCCCATTCTTGCACAAGACGACGCGGTATCTGCTAACGCGGAATTCCCGACGCTTCAGGCCCTCGCTGATGAGGCAAACGGTGTTGTATCACGTCATGGTGATTGGGAAATCCGGTGTCAGGACGATAGTTGCCGCATGTTCCTTGCCGCATTTGACGATGAAGGCAACGAAGTCGCAAATATCAGCATGCAAACCCTGCCAGAGGGCGCCGCTGCAAAATTGGGCGTTGTTGTCATAACTCCGCTTTTATCATTGCTGCCACGGGGTGTAACAATGGGCATTGATGATGGTGTGCCAGCGTCTTACCCATATAGCTGGTGTGACCGTGCAGGCTGTTATGCACGTTTTGGCATGACCGACGCACAGATTGACGCCATGAAATCAGGAAATTCGGCTTATCTGAGCATCTACACAATCGTTGAACAAGATTCAGAAATCCGCGCCAATATTTCGCTGACAGGTTTCACAGCTGCATTTGAAGAATTGACTGCAAACTAACCAAACGAATGGGCGCGCAATTTTTGTGCGCCCGTTTTTTAAGGTGCGGCACGCAACGCAATAACAGCGTTCAAACCACCGAATGCAAAAGCATTGCTCAGAACTGCCGTGACTTTGGCCTGTTGCGCCTCGTTCGGAACAACGTTCAAATTACAGGCCGGGTCCACAACTTCGTGGCTGATGGTTGGCGCGATCACGCCCTCACGCAGAGCCAGAA
>JAESRG010000085.1 GCA_016764785.1 Paracoccaceae bacterium | reverse complement strand
GTCTGGACTGACCTGTTCATTTTGGTGGAACGTTGGATTGAAGGCGACCGGAATGCTCGCATTCGACTGCTAAAGCAAAAAGTAAACGCCCGGAAAATTCGGCTGCGCCTAACAAAATGGATTACATGGCTGGTGATATCGGTGGGCACGGGCGGGGCTTGGGTGTTCTATTTTGCCGATGCGCCAACCTTGCTGGTTGACTTGGTGACAGGACAGGCGGCCTTTGTGGCTTACGCGTTTATCGCTGGCCTGACCGCTACGACTTTTGTTTTTGGCGGGTTCATGCGCGAACAAATTTGTACTTATGCCTGCCCATGGCCGCGTATTCAGGCCGCCATGATGGACGAGGAAACTCTGACCGTTGGTTATCGCGATTGGCGCGGAGAGCCGCGCGGTAAACATCGTAAGGCCGAAGGCGCCGATAAGCTGGGCGATTGCATTGACTGTATGGCGTGCGTGAACGTGTGTCCGGTCGGCATTGATATTCGTGATGGGCAGCAGTTGGAATGCATCACCTGCGCGCTGTGCATTGATGCTTGTGACGACATGATGTCCAAAATCGGAAAACCGCGCGGGCTGATTGATTATCTGGCGTTTTCCGATGAACCAAGGGAACGCGCTGGTGAAAAACCGCGCCCGATCTGGAAACATGTTTTTCGGCCACGCACAATTTTGTATACTGGGCTTTGGTCAACGGTTGGTTTGGGTATGGTGATCGCCTTGTTTATTCGTACCGATATCGACATCAAAGTATCGCCGGTGCGCAACCCGACGTTTATCACCTTGTCAGACGGGACAATTCGCAATGTTTACGATATCCGGTTGCGCAATATGCAAGGGGATGATCGGGAGTTTGTGCTTTCGCTTACCTCGGAGTATCCTTTAGTTGTAGAAATTCAGGGTGCAGAAGGGAACGCCGTTATCGCCAAAGCTGATGCGACCACCGCCGTGCGGGTCTATATCACCAGCGACCCCGATGATGTCGCAGCGTCACTTGATGTAACAGCCGTGCGCATTTGGCTTGAGGATGTAGAATCCGGCAACCGCGCATACGCCGACACTATATTTAATGGAACAGGAAACTAACATGATGTCCAAAGCTGAACCAAAACCGTTTACCGGTCGCAAAATGTTGTTCGTGATGATCGCGTTTTTCGGGGTGATTATTTCGGTAAACATGGTCTTGATGTTCTCGGCCATCGGAACTTTTCCGGGGTTAGAGGTCAAGAACTCCTATGTTGCGTCGCAAACCTTTGATCGCCGTGCCGCCGAACAAAACGCGCTGGGCTGGACACCGTCGGTGACCTATGAACCCGGCGTTCTGATCTTTGCAATAGCTGGCGAAAACGGCCCCGTGACACCGGCGAGCATTGTCGCCAAGGTTGGCCGTCCTACCTATTCAGGTGAGGACCAACAGGTAGAATTTGTTCTTGGGCCAGTCGATCATCGCGCGGTGCTGACCTTAGCGCCAGGCCCGTGGCGGGTGTTTATTGATGCTGTCGCTGAGGACGGAACCGTGTTTGAAACACGCCTGAACCTGTTGGTGCCAAAAGACTAATGGAACAAGAACAGCCTTCACTGGCCGTTTGTCCGGCCTGCGTGGCGATGCCGCCAAGTGACAAGATAGTGCCGAAGCTAAAGGCGGATGCGACCGAAATGCGGCGCATTGAGCTGTCGCTGCCCAGCGTGCATTGCGCGGCTTGTATTGCCAATGTTGAACGCGCGCTTGCAGCACGACCCGATGTGTTTGGGGCGCGGGTAAACCTGACCCTAAAACGGGTGTCGATCACAGGCGCTGACAGCGTCGGTATTGAAGATGACCTGATCGAACATTTGGCAAAAATTGGGTATCCGGCGCTGCCATTGGACAGCGCAGCGCTTGAAAAAACCCGCACCGACAAGGTTGGGCGCGACCTGTTGGCACGCGTTGCAGTGGCTGGATTTGCAGCCATGAATGTGATGCTGTTATCGGTGTCGGTCTGGTCGGGTGCGACGGATGCAACCCGCGATTTGATGCACTGGATTTCTGCCATCATCGCCATTCCGACCATCGCTTTTTCGGGCATGCCGTTTTTCAAAAGCGCGTGGAGCGCGCTGCGGGTGCGCCGTTTGAACATGGACGTGCCGATCTCGCTGGCGCTTATTCTGGCCACAGGTGTTTCGCTGGCTGAAACGCTTGAACATGGCGAACATGCCTATTTTGACGCGGCGCTATCGCTGACGTTTTTTTTGTTGTTGGGTCGATATCTTGACCATCGTACCCGCGCGGTGGCGCGTTCCGCCGCGTCTGAACTGGCAGCGCTTGAGGTGCAAAAAGCCCAACGTATTTTACCTGATGGCCGCACCGAAACTGTGCCGATGGATGCTTTGTCTGAGGGTGATATCCTGCTGGTATCAGCCGGTGCGCGGGTGCCTGTTGACGGGGTGATTACAAATGGCAGTAGTGAGCTTGACCCGTCAATGCTAACCGGTGAGACCTTGCCCGAGGCCGTGACCGTAGGCGCACAAGTGCATGCCGGCATGATGAATATCTCGGGGCCATTGCACATAAAAACCGTGGGTCTGGGCGAAGAAACCCTGCTGAAACAAATCACCCGACTGGTGGAGACCGCCGAAACGGCGAAGAATAAATACACGTCATTGGCCGAAAAAGCCGCGCAAATCTATGCGCCAGCGGTGCATCTATTATCGGCTGGGGCGTTTATTGGTTGGGGCCTGGCAACCGGCGATTGGCGGTTGGCGGTGAATATCGCGGCGGCGGTACTGATTATCACCTGCCCCTGCGCGCTGGGGTTGGCGGTGCCAGCGGTTCTGGCTGCGGCCTCGGGGCGGATGTTCCGGCAAGGGGTATTGCTGAAAGACGGCGTTGCGCTAGAAAAGCTGGCTGATATCGACATGGTGGTTTTTGATAAAACTGGCACGCTGACAACCGGACAGCCGCAGGTTTTGAACGCAAATGATATTCCCGAGGCAGCCCAAGCAATTGCCGCTGATCTGGCGAGGGGTAGCAGCCATCCGTTATCAAAGGCGATCGCCAATCGGTTTGCAACGACTGGCAATGTCACCTCAATTTCGGAACACCCCGGTTTTGGGACCGAAGGCTTGCTGGGCGGGCAAAAAGTTCGTTTGGGGCGTGCAAACTGGTGTGGGTATGACGGTGAACCGCCAACCCAAACTGCAACGTGGTTGAAAATTGGTAATGCCGCGCCGATTGCAATCTTGTTTCAAGATCAACTGCGCCCCGAGGCGAAGGAAACCGTGACGCGTTTACTGTCCGAGGGGTTGCAAGTTTTGCTGCTGTCGGGCGATGTGCCTGCACAGGTGCGCAGCACCGCTGAGGCTCTTGGAATCACAGATTGGGTTGCGCAGGCAACGCCCAGTGACAAGGTTGATCGGCTGGCCGAATTGGCTGCCGACGGTCAAAAGGTTTTGATGGTTGGTGATGGTTTGAACGACGCGGCAGCGCTGGCTGCCGCGCATGTGTCGATATCTCCGGCATCAGCCGTGGATGCCAGTCGGACAAGTGCCGACATGATTATTGTCAATAATGACCTGACCCAGATCGTGCAAAGTTATCGCATCGCGCGGGCTGCCAAACGCCGTATACTTGAAAACTTCACCGTCGCGGCGGTTTATAACATGGTATCGATCCCGTTCGCGCTGGCTGGGTTTGCCACACCGCTGATGGCGGCCCTTGCCATGTCAGCCTCGTCTATTACGGTGTCTTTGAATGCAATGCGCGTGGGGCGGATGAAATGAACATACTGATCCTGTTAATTCCGATTTCGCTGGGCCTTGGGGCGCTGGGGCTGGGGGCGTTTTTTTGGTCGATTAAAAATGACCAATACGACGACCCAAAAGGGCATTCGATGCGGATATTGTCTGATCAATATGATGATACGCCCAAAGATGACTAGGCCAGCTAGATTGATTTTACAGGGCTGAATCTTCTTGTTCGGGCTTATGTCACCGTTCCTCGGGTTTGAAATCGGGTTTCGCGCCAAATGTCTGACTCTAGAATATCGGCAAGGATTTCAACGGCTTTGGCAACGTCTTGATGGCTGGTGTAAAGCGGCGAAAACCCAAAACGCATGATGTTGGGCATGCGGAAATCACCGATCACGCTGCGCTCAATCAGGGCCTGAATAACTGGGTATGCGTTCGCAAAAGTCACAGAAACCTGAGACCCGCGCTGGTGCGCATCATCGGGCGATAACAGCGATATGGTGGGGCAATACTCGGAGAGTAACTCAACGAACATGCTGGTCAGCGACATGGATTTAGCCCGAATATCGTCAATCGATAGGGGGGTGAAAACGTCCAATCCCGCTTTGAGTGCTCGAAAAGACAGGATCGGCTGAGTACCACATAGGAACCTTCGGATGCTTGGGGCGGCATCGAACTCTTGGTCAAATGCAAAGGGTTTTGCGTGGCCCCACCAGCCGGTAAGAGGCTGTTCTAGCGCAGAAATATGCCGTTTCGCGGCAAAGATAAACGCAGGCGAGCCAGGCCCGCCGTTCAGGTATTTATAGGTGCAGCCAATCGCAAAATCGACGTTGTGCGTGTTCAGATCAACAGGCATATTGCCCGCGCTGTGGCACAGATCCCAGATTACGATTGCCCCCACTTCATGTGCGTGTCTGGTGATTTTAGCAACATCACAAATTTTACCGGTGCGATAATCAACGTGATTTAACAGCACCACAGCCGTGTCAGTGGTGATCTGCGTTAGCAAGTCACTTTCGGACTCAGCAAGCTGCATTGATAGATTGCCGCGCGCAGCAAGAACGCCCTCAACCATATACAGGTCGGTCGGAAAGCTGCTGGTCTCGGCAACGATAACCGAGCGGTCGGGTCGCAAGCTTAACCCAGCAAAAATTGCCTTATAGACGTTAAGCGAAGTGGTGTCGCAAATCACGACTTCGCCCGTATCGGCACCAATCAACGGTGCAAGAATATCGCCATAGGTGGTTGGTAATTCGAACCAGTCAGCCTTGTTCCAACTGACAATTAGGTCTTGCGCCCATTCCGTTTGCGCGGTTTGCGTAATTGCGGCCATTGCCGCCTTTGGCATGCAGCCAAGTGAATTTCCGTCAAGATAGATCACCCCGTCGGGTAAAATGAATTGGTCTGCGACGTGGCCTAACGGGTCAGCTTGATCAAGTGTTTTTGCCAAGGCGTGGGCATTGGAAAAGTCGATCATGCGGGTTCAATAATTTCGCGGATCGCGGCTAAAAACTGACTGACCTCAGCGTTAGAATTATAGTGGCACATCGAGATTCGAATGCAGTCTTTTCGGCCCAACGGCGTTAGAATATTTCCAGAATAATGGTCGTCTTTGCGGATATGCACACGAATGCCACGGTCGCTAAGGCCGCTGACAATATCGGCTGATTGCACGTGATCAACATATATTGATACCAAGCCCTCGCGCGCGGGATTCGACGCGCCACCGATGATGTGAACACCCGGCATGTCTGCCAGCCCTGCCAGATTTCCTGTGCCAAACAGCATGGCATCGGTAAGAGATTTTTCATGCGCGTGGATAGCTGCACCCGCTGCAACAATCCGTTTGCGCCGGTCGGTGTCAACGGTGAACTGACTGCCAAGCCAGTCGAAATAATCAACTACGTTGGAAAATGTCGCGTATGATCCGGTGTCTCGTGTGCCCAGCTCCCAACTGTCTGGTGGCCCTCCGATCAGGCAATCATGGGGCAGGCTGGCTTGACGATCAGAGATCCAAGCGACCCCGTAACCATGGCGCGAAAACACTTTGTACGGGGAAATGATGTATCCATCTATGTCATAGCTTTTGATGTCGATCCGGCCGTGGGCCGCGTGCTGAATGCCGTCAACGATGATCAAACAGTCAGGGGCAACCGCGCGGATCGTCTTTACAATCGCGACAAGATCAACGCCCATTCCGGTCACTGGCGACGTGTGTAATATGGTTGCTACGCGGGTGTTTGGCGTAACCAGCCGCGCATAATCTTGTGCCGTTACCAGCGCGGTTTCGTCGTTATGTGGCACACTGATGTAATCCAGACCAGCTATTTTGGCCCAGCGAATACAGGCGCTTCGGGTTGCGGGGTGCTCAAACGTGCTGCCAATTACTTGACCATCATGTGTGGCAAGGCAAGCCGCCGAGATCAACCGAAACAGTAATTCGGTACCGCTTTCACCAGTAAAAACCTGGCCTTCCGGAGCATTAAAAAACAGCCGCATGTCAGCTTTTGCCTGCGTGATAACACCAACCAGCGCGTGAGAGGCCGGGTTGTCACGGCCTTGATTATCGGGCATTGCCGCAAATTGTGATGACGTTTCTACAACTGATTTTAACGTCAGTGCGCCACCTGCATTTTCAAAAAAAACACGATCTCCCTGATAGGGGCAGGTTGCGATATGCGCAAATTTGTCACGAAGGGCGGGCAGGATTCCAGACAGGGTTTTTTGCATGTTTAATTCCACAAGAGGCTCTGTCATTGGCTTTGCCAGATTCAATATGGCGGCGCAAGCGGTCAACTGTCGTTTCATAGCTGACCGGCTCCAAGAACCTCGCGGTGGTTCTTTCCCGCAAATGCTGCGTTACAACTTGTAATAACCACTATGTTTTGGCTATGCCATCGCGAGATACATTTGCGATCAAGGTGTTCGGGGTATTAACAATGACGCCGCCCTCTCGCAACCGGTTGACCCTTATGCCCGCGCTTGAGGTGATTTCGGTCCCTGTGGGTCTGTTGGCCGCATTGCCTGCCAATTTTAACACTGTGTTCGGGTCAAAGGCTGAGTACTGATCTTGCGATAGCTCCGACAGATATGCCGCCAACACCCGCGTCACAATTGGGGCCGCAGCGCTGGTTCCGTTCAATACAGAGGATGTATCGCTGAGAATTCCGGAGGCCCTGATATCGGGCATAACCCGGGATGTTTCGGTGACGGCCATCACCATCGGTGCCTGTGATTGCTCGCCTGCAGGCCGATCCAGGTCTGCGGCCGAATAAATTGCTGCTGAAGGCTGATCCCATCGGCAGGCCCCAACGCTGACGGTATCCATAGCGGTGCTATCGGATTTTCGATATTTCCCTTTCAGACGCGCGCTTGTTGCCAAGCCAGAGATGTTTCCATCGCGTGATATCACGCTGCTGCGCGGTGTTTTGTCATCGACCGCAATATCATCATACCTGTCAAAAGCGCTGCCCGTATAACTGGCGTCACCAAGATGATCGTCATCAAAATAGGCTTGTCGGCCCTGTGTTGCAAAGCCGGATACCGGTCCGTCACGTAATATCCACGCGTGCATATTTCCTGTGGCGTTCTCAGCCGTGACCGACACGTCCCATAAACCAAACGAGGCTGACAAACGACTGGTCGCAGGTGACGACGTTGGCGCAAACGCCACCACAAGTCGCCAGAACAGTTGATCTTTGGATGAATTTTTTTTGCCAGCACCAAACGGTGCATCCAGAGTAACGCGGCAAATCGGGTTGTTTGGCCCCGTTAACGGTGTCAAAATACGCGCGGCAAAATCTGTTGGCGTTTTGGAAACCATTTGGTCAAAATTAAATGCGCCAGTGGTGCCGTCCGGCAGGGTGATGGCGATTGCGGCTTTTGTCGTCGATTGCGGCAGCCAGACTTCCAGAAAGCTTGGTGTTTGATCTTCGGGTTGTAACCTGACCGGCAAGTTAAACGGGTCAACTGGGTTATGGCTAGCGGCGTGGGTGACTGACACATTCTCGTTGCCCGCAGATATGACCCGGACCACTGGTGGCACAGCATTCTTGCCAAAAACTGTCTTCATATCTTCGCGATATTTTATCGACAAAGCCCGTAAAGCTCGTTCCAGAAAATGCTGCCCGTTGCGAGGGCCACTGGTCAGGCCAAAGCTGATATTCAGCACCACGGGAATGGGGCGCAAATAATGCGCGCTCATCACGCGAGCGCGGTCAAAAACATAAATTGCCGCGGTGTGCAGGGCCGAAATCAAGGACGCGCCGGATGTGTCAGTGACCGCCAATGCCGGAAGTTGCACCGTTATCAAGCGGGTATTTGCCATTGCGGCTAGATCAGGTTTTGCACCGGCGGCAAGGTCGGCTATCTGAGTGCCGTGATTGCTGGAATGGGTAAATACGCTTGGCAAATACGTGCCGTTTATGGCTCCGCGCAGCCCGTATTTACCCATCAGTTCAGTTTCGGAAAGTCCGTCATTATCCAGTGCTCCGGTGATCTGTTTGCACGTCAGCTCACAGCCAAAGGCAACTGTTGGATCACTGGTGGGCGCAGGGCCATCTTGCACCCACGCATAGTCCACCCGCGTCGGATGACCTTGTGGACGAAACCGTTGGTTAAAGATATTTACACCGTCGTCAATCACCCCGACAATCACCAATTTGCCCGGGTCAATATGGGGGTCAAACTGGACATGGGCAGCCTGTTGAATCGGGCCGGCTGCTATACTTTTTGCGGTAATCGGCAGAATGCTAACCATCTTCGACTTTTTGAACACTTGCGTGCTGGCACCCCGTAGAAAAGGTTTGGGCCGTCCGGCGCGGGTCAGCGATTTGCTATTTACGTAATACGAAAAGTCAGCCGGATTACCTTTGGAAAAGGCCTCTGACGCTATAAAATCACGGCCCCAGCCAAATACCCATTGCGTATAGGCATCCCGGATTTTTAACGATTTGGACGCTGTTTCAATGATGTCACTATTCGGGTCAGTTACCCAATGGAACGTGTTTGCCATGAGTTTCTAGCTCCATTCCGCCGCTGCTTTATCCCAGAGCCACGTCAAAGGATCGCTTTTGAACCGGTTATTGGCAGGCATTGCGTGCGGACCGTTGCTTGATACACCCGCCATGTCGGTGAGTTCGATCGCCATAGGGTCGGCACCATTGGTCAGTTCAAGCAGGCTGGGCTGGAACAGTTCAGATGCCAAACCCTCGCCATTGAAATAGATGTCTTCAACGCTTGTATTTCCGGTGGCCCGGTTAATCAGGTGCTTGCCCAGGTGAATGCCAAGCGTCGCGCCAGCAATTGAATCAACAGGGAAATGCACACCGGCAATCGTACGGTTTTGCGATATCCGGCCCGCTTGGCGTAACAACATGTTAGTCAGAACAGGTGATGGCGTGCCATCAGCATTTTTTGACCGCCCTTCAAGCAATTTGGCTAATACAACCGCGACGATATGGGATTCCGCAGCATGACCACTTGGCAAAGTCCCGTGACCCGGTGTTGGAATAACCGGCTGTATTTGTGCCGAATATGCATCGGGGCGCTTGCAGGCCAGTCCGTTTTTCACCTGCAACACAACCCGCGTAGCCACGTTTTGCACCACCTGTAACAACTCATGTGTATACCGTTTTTGGCTGGGGCTCATCCCTGCAATTGCCGCAAAATATGCCAGTGTGCCACCGGCTTGAGTCAAGATTTCAGCCATGCGATCAGCGCGCAGGTCTGCATAAGCGCGCATATGTTCGAGCTGGGCGCTGAAATCAGGCACGGTCGGTCGCCGCAAGCCGATCAACCGGAAATGCTGGCAGTCGATCACGGCATCATCAGCCGATTCAGAAACTGGCACCTGTTTGTGATAAATCGACACTTGTGGTCCAGCCTCGCCAAAAGCCCGGCCAATGCCGATACGTGACATGATCTCGCCGACAATCACCTCGGTGCGTACCATTTGCGACCACTCTCCAAGACTTTCCACATTGTTCACATCCATGGGGGTGGGGCTCAAATGGTCCCCGATCCACGGCCCCATAATACCATCCCGCGCCATCATCAGACCCGCAGCGGTTGTCCCGTCATACAGCCCGGCTACCAATTGCATGCCACTGGCAGCTGTTGCTGCGGTTGCGGCTGTGGCCGCTGTCGCTGCGGTGGCCGCCGTTGCAGCAGTCGCTGCCGTTGCTGCTGTTGCTGCGGTGGCCGCCGTTGCGGCTGTTGCTGCGGTATTTGTTGAAAGTGTGGTCATTGGATATCCTCGTTGTTCGGGTTCTGTTGGTGTCAGGCCGGTAGGCCGGCGTCTTTGAGGGCCGAAGCCCAGATTTTTCCAGTCGGTAACTTGCCCGCCGGATGGGTTGAAAGATAACGGCTAACTGTAAGCCTTGGGTCGAGCTGTGTTAGGAAAGTCACCGCGTCGCGCGCTTCTTGCGGATGACCGGATAATTGCAATGCGATTGCCAACACCCGGTACGACGAGGTGTGGCGGGGATTCGACTTGATGGACCTGTCCGCAAGAATTCTGGCCTCGTCAAAATCGCCGTTCGCTAGATGAGCAACCGAGGTCATAATATCGTAAAAGTAACCGTGTGGATCAAATGGCGACAATCGACGCGCTTTTTGGGCAAATTTGATCGCCAATTCCCCCTCACCTTGAAATGAATGCATCCGGGAATACATTAGCCAGGCCAAAGCCTGGTTTGGGTCGATTTCGGTCGCCGCTTCAAAACGCAACAAGGCGGTGCTCATGTCTTCTTGCCGATCCCCCTGGATCATGCCGTCTATCGTCAAAGAGGTAGAGCAAAGCGGGTTGATATCAAGCGCACGTTTGGTGCAGTCCGACGCAATCTGGCTGTCCTTTCGTACATCCGTGCTCCACCCTTGCGCAATGGACAGGATATACCATTTTGCCAACCACGCATGCAGGTTGGAAAATTTAGGCAAACGTAAAATCAACTCTTCCAGATTGTCGCGAGAACGGGCGAAACTGGCCAGATGATGTTGGTGCATTCCGGTAACCGACGCCATAAACAAGGCATGGCTTGCCACCTCGGGCAGCGGGCGGGTATGAGCGGTTTTTACCGCTTCCCGCAGTATTTCCTGACCACATTTCTGGGCAATCTGCTCAACCATTTCACTATGACCGTTAAGAATATCCGACAGCGGGCCGGTGAAATTCTGTGTCCATAGTATCCTGCCCGTGCTGATCTGGATGAAATCCGCATCAAGGCGGAAATGTTTGTCATCAACGCGAACGGTGCCCCCAATGGCATAGTCGGCATTAAGGCTGGTCTGCAATTTATCCAGATCGAGTTGCACCCCCCCAAACTTGCGGCTGGAACAATGCGAAATGACGTCAATAAGCCGTGAGCGCGACAAGGCCCGTGAGACCTCCAGCGCGACAAGATCACCAAAATGGCTCTCCATTTTGGCGCCGGTTACCCCTGAAAACGGCAAGATCGTAACGCTGGGCGAAATCGCTAGTCTGGTATCGGAATCCAATAGTATGGAATGTGATGTGAATTTTTCCCGGTGTTGATTTAGCCAATCTTGAAACATGGGCTCCGGAACATTTATGCCAGCCAGAAACTCACCGTTTCGGGGGGTGGTGGTCAGTGCAACTTGGTCGAGCCTTAATCGGATGTCGATGTTATTGACCTCAAGGATGTTGTCAAATCTAGCCCCGAAATTCTTGCGTAAGTCAGACAGGCAGCGCCGTAAGCTCGCCCGCCCGAGCTCCTCTCCGGCGCGTCCCCATATATGTTCCCGAAGCCAGTTTCGTGACTGAACACCGCGGGTTGCTACTGCCAGCATCGCGAATAATGCACGTTGTTTTGCACCATTGAGTTTTAGAAATTTACCGTCACTCCAACGGCAGTCAAAGCCACCGTAAAGACTTATTTCCAATTTGACCTTGGACTCAATAGCTTCCACCGCCCCGACTTCCCCTTGAGGTTGCACCTTAGCAAGTTTTTCATGCATAAGATACATTATTGGTGAATGATATTGGAATTCACGATTTACTCACACCACCATTGGTTTTTTAGAGGTATTCTTAGACAATCTTGGCAAAAAAAGGGCAAGTTGATGAAATTGGTTGAGAAAAAAAGAATTCCAATCAGAGATCTAAGCGATTTTTGCGGAAATTGGGCTGAGTTGAAAAAAACGGTCTCCGACGCAGACCTGGCCAATCTTGGCATCCCAGAAGATATGTTTCGTACAATTGTCTGGATGCGTCGGTTAACAGAAATCACTTGCGTGTTCCCCCCACCCTATCCCAGTGAATCGCCCGCTAAGGCAGTTCCAGCGGAATAGATGGCAGCGCTGACCGGGAAATTGGCAGAGCCTTTGGTATCATGTCAATCGCCTTGAGCAATCGTTGCGCAGCGCAAATTATGTTTTGCGCTCTGGCAGGCGATGATGACAATTTTGTATTGTTACCCAGAAAGCTGGATTTATGGGTAACAATCTGATCACGGGCTTGACCTTGTAATGCTCGGTCCAACCACCTTCATTTTGTGGTTTCGCGCGATG
>JAESRG010000084.1 GCA_016764785.1 Paracoccaceae bacterium | reverse complement strand
AGTGATCCGCAGCTCCCCGCAGGTCTGATAAGTGGCAAGCTCAGCGTTCAGAGCCGCCAAATCAATTGGTTCAAACGCAGCCGTAATATTGTGGCTCAGGGAATAACCAAGCGCGGTGGCCCTGCGGGTCGCGTCTTCGGCAGCTTCAGCTGCATCATTTTCATCATCGGCTTCGCCGCTCAAAAAGATTGTCTGGTCCTGAATCACGATTTTCCATTGAGTCAAACCATCAGCGATTTCTGCAATTTGAGAAATTTCCGACACCCAGCTTTCGCTCGGAACTCCACTGGCAAAATCATAAGAACTTTGCACAGTCGCCGGAGAAAATAACGCTTCGAGTGCCGCATCGATTGCCGCGCCATCGTCGGGGCCCGGGATGTTACCTGCCACCCTGATTGGCGCATTCCCGCCTGCCGACGCGATTTCCAGAAGATACGGATCGGCCTCCAGGTAAGATGGCCCGAACACCATTTCCTTGCCCGGTCCAATGCCAAAATACCAGCCTCCGCCACCCAATCCGGCCAGCAATAACAATATGAAAATCCATTTGCCAGCCCCTCCGCCCCCGCTACCGGGTTCGGGCGGCATTGCAGTGGCTTGCCCGGCGATCCGAGCTTTGGTTTGTGGTGCCACCACCGTGGCTTCATCAAATGGCACCTGTTTCGGTGTTGATTTCCCATCCAGAAATGCCAGCATTTCGTCGGCTGATTGAAAACGATCGGCTGGGTCCGGCTCCACCAAACGTGTAATTAATATACCCAGTTTTCCGGGAACATCGCGCGTATCTGGCCGCGTGGCCTTGAATTTCACGATCTCCATCAGGGTTGATCCAACCTTGATCGGCTCCCCGCGATAAGCACGCAACAACGTCATACCAAGGCTATAAAGGTCGGATCGCGCATCAACATTACCGTCCAACTGTTCGGGCGCGGCATACTGGTATTTGCCTGCAAACCCGCCGCCAACGACCGTTTGCGCGTTCTCGTTCAAATCGCGCGCGATGCCAAAATCAATCAGCTTGGCCTTGGCCATATCGCCGCCCGGCAAGATAATATTGTCGGGGCTCATGTCACGGTGAAACGCTTTTTTGTCATGGGCGGCCTTAAGCCCTTGCCCCATGCGCCGCGCAACAAGCAGCAGCGATGCAGCGTCAATCGACCCACGTTCCTCAATGATTTCTGCCAGTTGCGGGCCGGCAATATATTCCATCACCAGAAACACGAAACCGCCGTGCAGTTCTGAGCGCAGCAACTCGTTATAGCGCACTACTGCATCGTCGCGGACCTCGTGCAGCACATCGGATTCGCGCTTCATCAGGTTGATGAAGGTCTCGTTATTGGCAAATTCCTGTTTCAGAATCTTAATGGCAAATTTGCGGCCTGACACGATATTTTTAGCGAGATAAACCTCACCGGTGCCGCCTTGACCAACCAGTTCCTCGATCACATAGGTATTGTTCAGCAATTCACCTGATTTGAGAATACCCTCGGATTTTGCCACTGGAAATTTCCTTTACGCTATAAGCTAATATCGCGGATACTAGTGCGAGGCACCGTCAATTGCTAGAAATTTGCTGGGCCTATTTGAACATTCATCCGTGCATCCTTGCGAAAGCTCGGATACAGTCTTTGATTAGGGGAAACCAAAACTATAAAACGACAAAACATCGTGACTAAAATGCAAAAACTACGTGAAGCCTTTGGCACCTTCACAACCGGCGTGACAGTGGTGACAACACTTGATGCAGCGCACAACCCGATTGGCTTTACCGCCAATTCTTTTGCATCCGTGTCGCTTGATCCGGCAATACTGCTGGTTTGTATGTCGCAAAAATCTCGCAGTTTTAAGGCCATGACATCGGGGGCTGGTTTTGCCATTAACATCCTGTCGGCAGATCAGAAAAATATCTGTGACGTGTTCTCGCAAGCCAATACTGACCGATTTGCGAACCTTGATTGGCGCATTGGGCCAAACGGCTATCCGCTAATCGCAAGCTGTTCAGCGTGGTTTGAGTGTTCACACAACAAGATCATCGACGCAGGCGATCATACCATTTTACTGGGCAACATCGTTGATTTTGGCCAATCAGATGCCGCGCCCCTGATCTTGAGCCAAGGTAAATTCAACGCCTGACAGTCGGCGCATCAAAAGATGAAAACCGAGCCGTCAACCAACGCGCCCGATGATCAACCCCTTGCAGCGCAAGTCATTTCGATCAAGTTAACGCGGCCACGGCGGGCCAAGCCTGTATTCTCAGAAAAAGTTGTAGAAGTGTTGCGAAGAACCGCCAAAGGTGAGAAGGTTAGGTGCGATAGCATAGGCCACTGGCGTTTATGGGGCTAGAGGAGTAAAAAGTTGGGGTATTTTCGTCCGAAACTTGATTTTAGCCTGAAGCGTAGTCTGCTTTGGCTAAATAGAGAAATGGATGTCATAAAATACCAGGTGAGTAACTCGTCGACCTATGGGTTTTATTATAATCACTCGCATTCCATATCTATGCCAAAATTATCAAATTTGGAACGAATGATCCTTTTCTACGAAGATCGAAGGTTTTTCAGCCACAATGGCGTTGAAATTCGTTCCTTTTTTCGAACTTGGAAACGTTTTGCCCGTGGGAAGGGATTTGGCGGCGTCAGCACCATCGATCAACAGGTCGTCAGAATTATTACGCAAAGACGCGAGCGTACTGCTACACGGAAAATCCGCGAACTAATTCTTGCCCTAGCAATAAATACTCATATTTCAAAAAAAGAAATATTTTATTGCTATATTCACGATTCGTATTTCGGACACCGCTTAATTGGCTGCGAAATTGCTGCACAATTTATTTTTCGCTTGCCCGCAGCCAATTTGTCGATTGAGCAGGCGGCATTTCTAGCGTCATTGCTGCCACTACCATTACCAAAGTTTGTTTATACTTTAATCGAGAAAAATACGTTTGGCATCGACTTTGATCCCCAATTAATTATCGATCATCCGATTGTAAAGAAATCGCGTTGGGGGCCACGTATTGAGTACCGATACAAATTAGCCTCTGGAAATTACGATTTTATGCCAAAAAGCCTCAGAAACAAGTAAGTGCGTGATATCTTATCTAAATCACCGGTATTGATGTCGTTGATATATTGGACCGTTCCAAATTTATTATTGATGATATTGTCATTCAAACGGTTTAAAAAATTGGCCGCAACACTTTGTGCAAGCCCCATACGTAGCAATACGTTTTTGTATTCATCTAGGTCACGAGAACTGAGCTCATCTTCTCCCAAGCGATACGTCCGCAAAATGACGTTGCTGGTTTCCCGTAATAATGCATGCACTTCATTTTCGAATGTACGCGCTTCATCTTCGCCAAAATATAAAAAAAGTTTAGACTTGAAAGATGAGAAGCTGCCCATCCATTCGTCGAGCGCTGCCCCATATTCTCTATGATTTCCCTCATTCGTTTCATCTCGTTGCACGTGGGTCAAAAATCGACGCTGTGCTACTAATCGCCTATCAATCGCATTGCTTAAATGTTCAACAACCGACATGGCATCTCTAAACTCTCTCTGCCCAAGTTCTTCAAGGTTTCTAAATCTCCATGAGCGATTCTGGAAATATGTTGCAACAATTGTTGCTATAAGCCCTAATATTATTGTCGCTATGAATTTTGACATGAGCTTTATTCTAAGGGTGTTCCCAAAATCTGCAAGTTAGAACCCCTCGCAGTAACCCCTACCTTTCATATCGTTTCTCGGCGTATATAAAAATTATACAGAAGTTACGGAAAAACTACACCACGTTTGGCTATTTTCCCGATCAAGTTAGCGCGTTGCAAAACCGTTGGATCCGCTCACATGCGTCGACCAGAACCTCGTCCGCGGCCGCATAGGATACCCGAAAATTTGGTGACAACCCAAAGGCCGCGCCGTGAACAACCGACACGCCCTCGGCCTCCAACAATGCCACAACAAAATCTTCGTCGTTGTTGATTTTCACACCTTCAGGCGTCGACAATCCGATCAGCTGGTCGATTGAGGGATACACATAAAACGCCCCCTCAGGTCGGGCGCAGTCCAACCCTTTGGCCTGGTTCAACATTGACACAACCAGATCGCGCCGCCGCTGAAACGCTGTCGACGCCTCGGCGATATAATCTTGCGGGCCGTTCAGGGCCTCGACCGCCGCCCATTGACTGACCGAACAGGGGTTTGAGGTGCTTTGACTTTGTACTTTGCGCATCGCCGCAATCAGCGCCACTGGCCCCGCCGCAAAGCCGATCCGCCAGCCGGTCATCGCATAGGCTTTGGATACACCGTTCACCGTCAAAGTGCGGTCCAACAAGGCCGGTTCCACCTGTGCTGGTGTTGCAAATTCAAACCCGTCAAACACAATATGTTCGTACATATCGTCGGTCATTACCCAAACTTGCGGGTGGCGCAGCAACACATCGGTCAACTTTTTAAGCTCATCCGTCGTATATCCAGCCCCTGTCGGGTTCGACGGAGAATTAAAGATCAGCCATTTGGTTTTAGATGTGATTGCGGCCTCAAGTGCAGCCGGAGTCATTTTGAAATTGTCTTTGGCAGGGCACTCAACAATCACCGGCACCCCGTCACACATCGCAACCATATCTGGGTAACTGACCCAATACGGCGCAGGAATAATCACCTCGTCACCCGCATTCAGAGTCGCAAATAATGCGTTAAACAACACCTGTTTACCGCCGGTTGACGCGATCACCTGATCGGGCTGGTAATCAAGCCCGTTATCGCGTTTGAACTTCGCACAAATCGCGGCTTTCAGCTCCGGTATTCCATCAGGCGCTGTGTAGCGCGTTTTGCCCGCATCAATCGCCGCTTTCGCTGCATTGCGTATGTTTAACGGCGTGTCAAAATCTGGCTCTCCGGCGCTAAGCGCAATGATGTCACGCCCCTCAGCCTTGAG
Organism: Paracoccaceae bacterium; assembly: GCA_016764785.1. Taxonomy (GTDB): domain Bacteria; phylum Pseudomonadota; class Alphaproteobacteria; order Rhodobacterales; family Rhodobacteraceae; genus UBA3077. The sequence continues at coordinate 7,426 of JAESRG010000084.1, read as the reverse complement.
TTCAGCCGCACGGGTCGACGCTGCAATGGTTGGCGAGGGTTTCACTTTGGACAAGCGATCAGCGATGAAAGACATGGGGGCTCTCCGGTTGCGATTCCCGTCAGCGATACCACCCCGACACCGTGCAAACAACTGCTTAAAGCGTGCTGTGAGCCAGCTCGGATTCAAGCATTAGGTCTGGCACCTCGCCGCTAATACGGGCGCGGTAAACAAACAAGGCTTCCATCACGCGCTGCACATAATTACGGGTTTCGCGGTAGGGAATGGTTTCGATCCAGACTACCGGATCAACGTCGTCATGGCGCGGGTCACCGTAATCTTTGATCCATTGCCGCACCCTTGTTGGGCCAGCATTATACGCCGCCACCGCCAGCAGATACGACCCATCAAAGTCGACAATCAACTCTGCCAGATAAGCGGTTCCCAACCGCGCATTATATCGCCAATCATTTAGCAAACGGTTGTGCGAATACTCAATTCCAAGTTTTCCGGCCACTTGCCGCGCCGTCGCTGGCATGATTTGCATCAACCCCCGCGCGCCCGCCGGACTTTGGGCGCGCACATATAATTCACTTTCCTGCCGCGCAATTGCCATCGCCAGCTCTGCTGGAATATCAACGCTGTATGAGGCTAATTCGGTCACGGGATAATAGGCATCCGGCAGCACCGTACCGCTGCGGGCCGCAATTTTGGCGATGGACAACGCGGTGTTTGGCAACTCCAGATCCAGCGCCAGTTGCCCCAATGCCTCCTGCGCGTCTGGGTCTAGCGTTTCACTTTCATGTGAGAAGAACCGCCGCGCCAACAAGGGTTTTTCTGCAAAGTAAAACAGCACGCCAGCCCGCACGGATTCGTGGGTCAGAAAGTTGGCCACCGTCCAATCTGGCGACATCTCGTAACCGCGCAGTCGCGCGTCTGCATCTATGCCCGCGCGTTCAGCCGCGAGCTGTCCATAAAAACTGGTTTGATACGCCGCACCGATGGCATAGGCGGCTTGGGCTGCGCCGGCATCGCCCAACGCCTCGTGGGTCAAGCCTAGCCAGTATCCGGCCCGCCCAACGCTGATTGGCGACCGGATGGCGGCACGAAAATTCTGAAAATGCGTTAACGCGCGCGCTGGATCATCCATCTTTTTCAACGCTAAAAATCCGGCGAGCCATTCTAGGTCAGCATAATTGCTGCCCTCGGTTAGATAGTGCTGACTGGCCAGACGATAGGCCTCGTCGAAATCACCCAACCGCATGGCGCGCCGCGCGAATGTGCGACGCCGGTTTGCCCAATACGCTGGCCGCCCCAACGCATCTGCAGAACTTGTACGTTCATTCAGCATTTCGTTGGCGCTGTCCCAATATCCCTTTTTGACCCGCCAGATAAATCGATCAAATGCCAGACCCGCATCATCGGTCAGCGATGCAGGTACCGCCGCGATCAACGCGTCTACGCCGTTGACAGCACGTTGTAATCCTATCCGCGCTTCGGCCAATTTTTTCTGAGGTTCCGAGACCAGATCATACATTGCTTCGGCCGCCTTGGTCTGGCCCTCCCACAACAGCCAATCCAGTCGTTGCGCGTGATATTCAGCCAAAAATCCGTTATATTCATCAGATAATTGCGCCAGTTCCGACGGGGTTAACGTTAAGCCCAGCCACGCGCGAACGACCTCTTGGCGCGCCTCATCCGCGCGACCAAGTTGGTTTTGCGCCGCCGCATAGCGGATCACCCCTAAGCCAGTTTGCGGGGCAATCGCTGAAAAATACGCCAGCACCCGTGCCGGAGACAGGTTTTCAGGAAGCGTGCGTTCACCAATTTTTTGCAGTAATTTCAAGCCCGGCCAGTCAGCATTTTCAGTCAGAAAGAACTCGTATTCGGCAAAGGTGCCCTCGCCAGCACGCAAACGCATCCAGTCAATGATTTCCACCGCGACAGGGTCAGAAAGGCGTTCAGCGATAGTAACGGCACTAAGCCAGTCATCGCTGTCAGCGGCAGCCAAAGCCGATACTAAAATGGCGCCGTCTTCCTCTGGCGATTGCGCCAACGCCGGACAAAAACCCAGCATAAGGGCCAGCGTTGCTGTCGCAAAAATCCGAAATATCATTATAAAATACCTTGTGCGCCCAATATAAAAACTGTGCTTAACACTTTTCAATACCTGAGTCGCGGGTTGATTTACCCGAGCGGCCTGTGTCGGCGGCCAAAGCAAAAACCGCCTGCCGATCACGGGCATATCGTTGCTGTAATACCTGTTTTTCGGCGTCGCTCCAAAACTGATGATAAGACGTTGGCTTGCCGCGCATTTTTTGTTTTCGAAGCGCATCTACGCTGTCGTCATCCGCCCTGCCGGTTTCAATCAAAGCCTCCATTTTCTTTAATCGAGGCGGCCGCAATCCACGATTCCAGAAAATGCCAGTGTCGTATTCAAGTTTTTGTGCAACGGAACCAACCAGTTCAGCCAATTGTCGATCAATGAATGCCGCGTCTGGCGTATATTCAGTCACCGCAATCGGCGTGTCGGGGAACACCGTTTTGATATCCGCGACCACATCGTGCCATCCGCGCTGCAAGTTCAGAACCTTCCCAATAACTTGATCTCGCGACAAATGTCGGCGTTCTTGCGCCAGCCAATGGGCGTATGCCGACGGGAAATAGGTCTCATATGGTCGAATCGAAAACAGGATTTTTACTGGCGTAATCCCTAGCCAATCGGCAAAATGTCCGCTTCGCGCCAGCACCTCGGGGTAGAACTCACCCACCTTAAAAGCGGCATCAGGATAGCCAATGATATTTTCGTCAGACAGCACAACACTGTCTGCGCCCGTCATCTCCGCCAGCGAAACATCAATGCTTTTTACATGGCTTAACTTGCCCAGCTTGTCGGTAACCCCGTGCCGCAGCGTCAATAATTCAGGCACAGAAATTCCAGACAGCATTGCTTGGTTTTTTTGCAGGCATTTTTGCACAAAAGTAGTCGCGGTTTTATGCGCCCCTAAATGAAGAATAACCTGTGTCAAATCACTGCCTTACGAGTTGTTGCCCGAAACATCCCTATTGTGGCCTATCCACACAATCAATTGCAATGCACCTTGCGATCAACCGCAATCAAAGATACGTTTACGCCGTTTTGCATGGTGCAAAATGATAACTAATATTGCGGAGCTAATCATGTTCACAGGATCCATTCCAGCCATTGTCACACCTTTTTCCAATGGTGCCGTGGACAAGAAGGCCCTGAAGGAACTGGTTGAGTGGCATATTGCCGAGGGCAGCAGCGGCCTTGTCGCTGTTGGCACCACCGGCGAAACGCCGACCCTTAGCCACGAAGAACATCGTGACGTGATCCGCATCTGCGTTGAAACCGCAGCGGGGCGCATTCCAATCATTGCTGGCGCTGGCTCTAACGCCACGGCTGAATCCATCGGCCTTGTGCAGTTTGCCGCCGAAGTTGGCGCCGCAGCGGCGCTGGTTGTGACCCCTTATTACAACAAACCCACCCAGCGCGGGTTGATCGCACATTTCACCGCACTGCATGATTGCTGCGATATTCCGATTATTATCTATAATATTCCGGCCCGCTCCATCATTGATATGACCCCTGAAACCATGGGCGAGCTGGCAAAACTGCCACGCATCATCGGCGTAAAAGACGCCACTGGCGATGTTACCCGCGTCAGCTATCAACGCGCCACTTGCGGCGCAGATTTCATGCAACTGTCTGGCGAAGACGCATCGGCCCTTGGCTTTAACATCCACGGCGGGGTTGGCTGCATTTCGGTAACGGCCAACGTTGCCCCAGCGCTTTGCGCCGAATTTCAGGCCGCCACCCTTACGGGCAACTATGCGCGCGCACTTGAACTGCAAGATATTTTGCTGCCGCTGCACACCGCGATCTTCATTGAACCGGGCGTGGTTGGCACTAAATATGCGTTGTCGCTGCTGGGCAAATGCTCTGAAGAAGTCCGACTGCCCCTAACGGGCTTGCTCGACAGCACCAAAGCAGAAATCACCGCTGCGATGCGGTCGGCCGGTTTGCTGAACTAGCATCCAATAAAGATGGCAAAAATCAGCGCGGGCCAACCAACTTGCGCTGAAGCCTTTCAGTTTGACGCCACACACGATATGTTGACCTTTATCGAGTCGCGCGGAAAGCCCCGACAGAACAGGAAATGGCCGACCTCAACGGCCTACGGATAACGAACGATGGCACCGCGCAATAAATCTGACCCCAATAACAAAACCATCGCTGAAAACCGCAAGGCGCGGTATAATTACTCCATCGAAGATACGCTGGAATGCGGTATTATGCTTGAGGGATCCGAGGTCAAAGCCCTGCGCGTTGGCGGTGTTAACATCGCCGAAAGTTACGCCTCGATTGAGGACGGAGAGCTGTGGCTGATCAATTCTCATGTGCCAAAATACGAGCAAGCGCGGACGTTTCAACACGACGAACGTCGGAGACGCAAACTGCTGGTGAGCAAGCGCGAACTTGGCAATCTGTGGAAAAACATCGGCCGTCAGGGCATGACCCTTGTACCGCTGAAAATGTATTTCAACGATAAAGGCCGCGCAAAATTGCTGATCGGCATCGCAAAAGGTAAAAAGGCGCAAGACAAACGCGCCACTGAAAAGAAACGCGATTGGCAGAAACAGCAAGGCCGTATTTTACGGGATCGCGGTTGACGCAAGGCTCCCGCCCGATGGTCAATCCCTTGCTGCGCAAGCCATTTCCATCAGGTTGGGCGTGGCCTCGGCTGCGCCTCGGTGGAAATAGCCTCGTCGCTAGCAATCGTCCTGATTGTTAGCTAAGCTTTGTAAAACCAGCTTCGCGAGGTCCACATGCCGTTTCTGCCCAGCCTACCCGCCATCACCCATCTATCTGATTTATTTGCACGTTTCCCGCGGGGAACCGAGCATTTGATGGCCTATACCGACGTAGTTCTACGCGCGGACGGCGCGCTAAGCATTGGCGAGCGAGAGCTGATTGCAACCTATGTGTCGGGTCTGAACGCCTGCACGTTTTGCTATGGATCGCATAAGATTTATGCCGAAGTGTTCGGTATCGACGGCGACACAATCGACGCGCTGATAGCTGACGTTGACACCAGCCCGATTGATGAAAAGCTAAAGCCCGTCATGCGGTATGTGCGTAAACTTAACACCCTGCCAAGCAAAATGGTTGATGCCGACGCGCAAGCGGTTTTTGATGCGGGCTGGCCCGAGGAAGCCTTGTTTGAGGCCGTGCAAGTCAGCGCTCTGTTCAACATGATGAACCGGATTATTGAGGGCACCGGCATTAATTTTGACTATGCGATTAACCCGGGTCGACATCAGGCCAAAGGCAGCACCCCTGAGATGCAGCAACATTCTTATCGCCGATTTAGCGACACAATTTCAAAAGACTAGCAGTGGTATGTTAGCGCGGCCAAAATCAACAATCTGATCTTTTCTAGGTCGGGCGTTTCGCCGTCAGCAAAAAGCACTGCGCGGTTGCCGTCAAACTTGAAATCCCTGTCAAACAGCGCTGCAAAGTCATTAATCAAGGTTGTCTGGCAATGGCAATAAATCGCAAACCCACCCGGCTTTGGCACCCCCAACCGAATGGGCGAGCCAGATTTCTTTACCGTTGTATAGCTCGGTTGCCCCCATTTCAGGGTTTCGGATATGTCGCCGATATCAGGATTTTCCGATGCCACATCAAAAATCAGCTGCCGCAACGCCAGCAACATTTGTCGTGACGTCGCCGGAAATGCCTCAAACGTTTTTCCAACTTCTGGCGGCAGAACAATCACACCCCGAGCAATCCGGGCAGCTTGGTCATATCGTCAAATAAAATCGCCGATTCAGCGGCCAGCGCGACCCCGTCGCCATGTTCGATATAGCCAAAGCACTTCATTCCAGCGGCACGCGCGGCTTTAACACCGCTTAAGCTATCCTCAATCACCACGCAATTTTCGGCCGACACATCGCCAGCCGCAATTAAAAATAAATCCGGATCAGGTTTTGAAACCCCCAATTCATGGGCCGAATAAATCCGGCCCTGAAAGCGATCCAACATCCCGTTTTGCCCAAGGGTAATCTGCATTTTCGCCGCGCTGCCATTTGAAGCAACGCAATACGCAACCCCCACAGAATCCAAATGATCAAGCACTGCAACCACGCCTGCAACCGGCGCTACACCCTGTTTTAGCCGCGCATATGTCTCGGTGTAGATCTCGTCGATCCACCCTTTTGGCAACACCGCACCAAGCTCTTTGGCTTTGGCCTCAACGCCGGTCATACTGCCACCGACGAACAGACCCATGCACTCATCCAGTGACACTGTCAGCCCATAACGCCCTAGGTTATCCACCAAAATTTGGTTAGAAATCACCTCACTGTCCACCAGTATTCCATCACAATCAAATATCACTAGTTCCGGCTTTGCCATAATTTACCCCTCGGCTTTCCTGTGCTACGTTAGGAGCATTAGTCCCTAAACAAAACCCGGAGAAAACCTTTGAAACAAATTATTCTTTTTATCGTCGCGGTGCTACTTTCCGCTCCGGCCCTCGCGCAATCCCTTCGCTTGCCAGCCATATTTTCCGTCACCGGCGTTGCGGCAAATGACACTCTAAATATTCGCAGCCAGCCGAACGGTGAGTCCGCCGATATTGGCGACCTTTTCCCAAACCAACTGGTTGAGGTCATCACAATTGACGCCAATAACCGCTGGGGAAAAGTGGCTGTAAATGGCGAACAAAGCGGCTGGGTATCGATGCGTTATCTTGCGCCGATTACGCCGCAACCCACGCTTGGGTCCGTGCCAACCAGCCTGATATGTTCCGGCACCGAACCGTTTTGGAGCCTCAACATCACCACCGAAGCATCACTTTCATTGTCAATATTTGGCGAAACGACCACTTCCGAGCCAATAACCCGCGCAACCACATCGGTAAATTCGGGAGATATGGTAAATGCCTACATAACTCAAAATATGACCGCACTTTTGCGCCGCGCCAACTGCACCGACGGTATGAGCGACCGCGATTTTGGCTGGGCGCTGGATCTGATCGACACCAGAAACGGAATCAGCCTTTTGTCAGGATGTTGCACCGCCGACCTGCCTTAGAAATTTCCCACACGTATCTGGTTCTTTCTTTGTTGTACAAATACTCAGGAAACCCCGATGGCGCAGCCGAGGGCCGGCCTGGCCCAAAGGCAGGTTGGCTCTTTTGCGCAGCAAAGACGTCACCGGACTGCGGGAGAGCTGCATTTTGGCACAATGTTGGCTCCCGCCTGTTAGCACCAAATCCTGACGGATTGGGCACAAACAGTTGGGCGTGGCCTCGCCTGCCGGCTCGGTGGACAATTCTGTCAGGTCATGAACACGTCATAGCGAATTGATTTACCCAATATTTGGTGCGATGCGGCCCGAAGGCCCGCCATCGCAGCA
>JAESRG010000083.1 GCA_016764785.1 Paracoccaceae bacterium | reverse complement strand
AACCGGGAAGCGTTGGAAATATCGGTAACCAGCCGGTCAAGCCGATCAACATCGTCACGGATAATCAGCAAAAGAGCCGAACGATCTTCGGGTTCCAAAGGCAGTTCCATTGTCTCCACGGCGGAACGCAGCGACGTCAGGGGGTTTTTGATTTCATGGGCGACATCCGCCGCGAAATTTTTATTCTCCTCAATCCGCTCAAACAAAGCTTCGATCATTTTACGCATCGCTCGGGACAAATCACCAATTTCATCGGGGCGGGCAGTCAGGTCAGGAATTTGGATCATCGCGGGGTTTAGGCGCCCACCAGCGTTGGCATGGGCGGTTTCTGCGGCCTCCGACAGACGCCTGAGCGGGCGTGCGATGGAATTGGCCAATACGATTGAGAGCGCAATCGACGACAGAATAGCCAGTACAAAGATTTGCAAAATTTGTTCACGTTCGTCGCGAATAAAACCGTCGATTTCGCCCCCAACGGTCGATAACAGAACCACACCTCGAACAGACCCATCATCTTTAACTGGTTCCGCAATCGACACAAACAGGTCACCTTGACTGGTAAAGGTCGACTGATTCACCGAATCCGGAAATGCCAGTGCTTCATTGACCAGTTGATCAAACCGACCGTACAGATTATCAGTACTTTTCGCAGAATTCTCGATCGGTCCGGAGAGAGCCTCCCAAATATTTTGCATCATGTTGGTGAGGGCGCTCTGGCGTTTGGGTGGCGTAACACCATCGGCATTAATCAAATTGTCCGGATTATGCTGGTACAGAAGCTTGCCGGACTGGTCGTAATACCGGACGATTGCGCCAATTGGTTGTGTCAGCGACAAAAAGTAGGATTCCGAAATTTCACCTGATCCAAATCGGCCAGCGAGCGATATTGCAACCAGTTTTGCTTGCTGAGCCAGTACATCGCGGCGGAGACTGACTTGTCCGTCATCGGTCTGGTTCAAATACAAAACACCGCTAACCAGAATCCCCAACGCAATCAGGTTAAAAACAATGATTTTTCGCGCCAGTGGCGACTGGTCAAACGAAAAAAACTTGCGCTTCCGCAACGAAATAACCGTATCGGGAATGGCCAGCATCGACGGGATATTTTCGTCGCCCTTAGCCATACCTAGGCCTCGTTATAGCGATAGCCAACGCCATATAGCGTTTCAATTGAGTTGTAATCAGCATCAATTTTCTTGAACTTTTTACGCAACCTTTTGATGTGGCTATCAATGGTCCGATCATCGACATAGACTTGGTCACTATATGCTGCATCCATTAGCTGATTACGTGATTTAACCACGCCGGGACGCGTGGCCAGCGTATTGAGTATGATAAATTCAGTTACCGTCAAGACAACGTCATCCCCTTTCCAGGTAACTTTATGGCGCGCTTCATCCATTTCAAGCGATCCGCATACCGTAACCTGTTCCACATCGGCATCCTCGGTCTCTTCGGCGGTCAATTGTTTACGCCGTAAAACCGCTTTGACGCGCGCAATCAACAGGCGAAGCGAAAAGGGTTTGCTGATGTAATCGTCCGCCCCAAGCCCGAGACCGACAAGTTCATCGGTTTCATCATCTTTCGAGGTTAGGAATATCACTGGCAAGTCGGATTGTTGCCGCAACCGCCGCAGCAATTCCATTCCGTCCATCCGGGGCATTTTGACATCCAGAATGGCCAAATCTGGCGGATCGTCAACAAGCGCAAACAGCGCCGATGCCCCGTCATTAAAGGTTGTCACCTCAAAACCTTCAGCTTTGAGCGCTATTGAAACCGATGTCAGAATATTTCGGTCATCATCAACGAGTGCAATACTTGGCATCGCGTATCCTTATTCCCCTGAAAGCCAAGTTTCGTGCATTCACTCATCAGTTGCAACTAGGAAATCAACCTGCGCCGAAATGGCCAAATTATTACTGTGGCTTTTGACGGTTTTGGTCGCTAAAATCAAGATACTTGATGGATAATAGTGGAATTAGCCCTCCGCTTTGCTATCACTTTCTTGGGGACAGAGGCGTGGCGCAACCCACGGCCTCACATTTGGAGTATCTGATTATGGAAACGGGCACAGTCAATCCGGCGCACACGCTGGAGAATTCTGGCATTTCTGGACTATCAAACATTCACTATAACCTAGGCAATGCTGCATTGATGCAACATGCCATACGCCGCGATGAAGGCGAAATTGGCCAAGGCGGTGCGCTGTTAGTATCAACCGGCAAGCACACCGGCCGCTCACCTAAAGACAAGTTTGTGGTGCGCGAACCCTCAGTGATCGACACGATCTGGTGGGAAAACAACCCGCCAATGGAGCCCGATGCCTTTGAGGTTCTGCACCGTGACATGCTCGCGCATATGCAAGGCGGCACCTATTTTGTGCAAGATCTATTTGGCGGCGCCGACCCCAGCTATCGTCTGAACGTACGCGTAATTACGGAATTGGCGTGGCACAGCCTGTTCATTCGCCACATGCTACGACGGCCCGATGCGACAGAGCTGGCAGCATTCGACCCTGAATTCACCATCATCAACTGCCCTGACTTCAAAGCTGACCCCGCGCGGCATGGCTGTCGTAGCGAAACAGTTATCGCCATTTCGTTTGAGCGTAAACTGGTGCTGATCGGCGGCACCTCTTACGCTGGCGAGAATAAAAAGTCAGTATTTTCAATCTTGAATTACTTGCTGCCTGACAAAAATATCATGCCGATGCACTGTTCAGCCAACCACGCGATTGGCGATCCGCACGACACCGCCATCTTCTTTGGCCTGTCCGGCACTGGCAAAACCACCTTGTCCGCTGACCCTAACCGCACCCTGATCGGTGATGATGAACACGGCTGGTCAGACACCGGCACCTTCAATTTTGAAGGCGGCTGTTACGCCAAAACCATTAACTTAAGTGCTGAGGCCGAACCGGAAATTTACGCAACCACGTCGATGTTTGCCACTGTGATTGAAAACATGGTCTATGACCCTGATACGCGGGAACTGGATTTCAAAGATGACAGCCTGACCCCCAACATGCGCTGCGCTTATCCGCTGGATTACATCCCCAATGCATCGACCACGTCGATGGGTGGCCTGCCAAAAAACATCATCATGCTGACATGTGACGCGTTTGGAGTACTGCCGCCGATTGCCAAATTATCGCCGGCGCAGGCGATGTATCACTTCTTGTCTGGATTTACCTCTAAAATTCCGGGCACTGAAAAAGGCATTACCGAACCAGTTCCGACATTTTCAACCTGCTTTGGTGCCCCCTTCATGCCGCGGCGACCAGAGGTCTATGGCGCTTTGCTACGCGATAAAATCGCCCAGCACGGGGTTAATTGTTGGCTGGTCAATACCGGCTGGACCGGTGGTGCCAAAGGGCATGGCGGGTCCCGGATGCCGATTCGGGCAACCCGGGCCTTGTTGACTGCAGCCCTTAGCGGCGGGTTGGAGGATCGCGAATTCCGCACTGACGAAAATTTCGGGTTTGCGGTGCCGATCTCGGTTAAAGGTGTAGCGAAAATCCTGCTCGACCCCCGCCGCACGTGGGAAGACGGTGCGGACTACGATCGCAAAGCACAGGAACTGGCCGGCATGTTCGCCGATAATTTCCGCCAGTACGAAGATTATGTCGGCGACGATGTAAAAGCAGCCGCGATCAAAGCTGCTTAAGTTAAGCGGGCGGCTTTGGTCGCCCGACTTACCCGAAAAAGCCCCGCCGCAGCAGGTTCAGCCCCGCAATAACCAGCACAATCAGCGTAGCTTTGCGAAACACTTGCTGGTCAATCCGCGATTGAACCGCAAACCCGGCGAACATTCCCAAAGCCGCCGGAACGATTAACGCCGCTGAAAACGGCAGGCTGTTCTGATTAAGAACGCCAGAGTTCAAATGCGCCACTGTCAGAACAATAGACCCCAGCAAAAACGAGATACCCTGCACGCGGATTTGCTCCACTTTCGGGGTTTCCAGAGCCATAAGGTACATCAGAATTGGTGGTCCCCACACACCTGCAAGGCCACCAAAAAACCCGGCGACCAAAGCGACCCCCGCTTCGACATAGTTTCGCATGTGTGGGGGAAATCTTGGCTGCCAGCCAACAATCTGAATGGTCCCAAAGACGGTAATGCTCGCGCCTAAAATCAGAAACAGAAAAGATTCCGGAACGACTGTGACAAGCTTGGCGCAGTAATAAATCATCACCAACAGGATGAGGTTAAGCCGCCAGAACTTTCTCAGACTGACAAGGGCAGCACCAAATCCGTTACGTAGGCTCTGCCAGAAATTTGTAAATAGTCCGGGCAGAATCATGGCTGCAATTGCAATTTCCGCAGACATAACGGTGCCAATGCCGCTGATCGCAATCATCGGCAGAGCAAAACCTATCGCGCCTTTGATAAAACCCGCGAGCATCATTACTGCAAAAGCTATGATGATCGCGGATCCACCAAATTCAGATGTCAAAGCAGAAAACAAATCCATATTTCCTAATCGCACCGCTCGAACCAACCTTCAATACTAATATTATTAGTTTTTTTAGATGGATTTTGTTTTTTTATTGCGTCCGCAATTGACGCTATCACTTACGATGCATATACTTCGCAGATGCAGCATTACCTGTGCACCGCACAAACAACGAAGGCCCATACATGACAAACCCAATTATCAACGACCTTTTACCAACCTGCAATCATGCGCTGAACCTAGTAAGAACGGTCTACCTAGATGCGGTCCAGACTGTACAGGCCAAGATCGTTGAAGACGGCAAGATTTCCGCTGTAAAGCTTGAGAGTCAACAATTTACAGTTCACGGGCTGGCGTGGCTCGCGACATATGTTGAAAGTTTACAGCAAATGTTATCATGGGCGCAATCGCTTGATAATAATAGTAATTTCAGTGAAATTGATCAGTTAATCTTGCAAATTTCTTTTGGAGAATACCTGAACCAAATTGCTGGCGGCATCCCGATGTCTCAAGGCGAAATTGCGCGTCTAACTGACATTGGCGTATCAGTCCCTGATGATTTTCTGGGTTCTGAATTGATAAGAAACGGCAATACTGATCCAGCCAGAAAGCGCCTCGTTGATCTCATGATTGAACAGCAGGGGATGCCTGTTTTTGGCTCTTCTGGGCTGGATGACGAATACAAAATGATCCGCGATCAGTTTAGACGTTTCGTTGAGGACAAAGTAGCGCCATTTGCCCATGACTGGCACCTGAAGGACGAACTGATCCCGATGACGGTCCTGCAGGAAATGGCAGATTTGGGCGTATTTGGCCTAACGATCCCCGAAGAATACGGTGGGTTTGGTATGGATAAAACCGCCATGTGCGTCGTTACCGAAGAGTTGGCACGCGGGTACATTGGCGTTGGGTCGCTTGGAACGCGCTCAGAAATCGCGGCCGAGCTAATTTTATGTGGCGGCACGGAAGAACAAAAGCATCGGTGGCTACCAGATATTGCCTCAGCAAAGATCCTTCCGACAGCGGTGTTTACAGAACCAAATACCGGTTCAGATCTGGGGAGTCTCTCAACAAGGGCCGTTTTACAGGGGGACAAATTTGTGATCACGGGAAATAAAACCTGGATCACCCATGCGGCGCGCGCAGATATGATGATCATTTTGGCGCGAACGAACCCCGAGACCACTAACTATTCCGGCCTATCGATGTTACTTGGCGAAAAACCACGCGGAACGGACAAAAACCCGTTCCCGGCGGATGGTATGTCAGGCAGTGAAATTGGCGTGCTGGGCTATCGCGGCATGAAAGAATATGAGCTGGCGTTTGATGGGTTTACCGTTGATCGGAAAAACCTGCTTGGAGAGCTGGAGGGTCAGGGGTTCAAGCAACTAATGCAAACCTTCGAGTCGGCGCGCATTCAGACCGCTGCGCGGGCAATCGGTGTGGCGCAATCCGCATTGGAATTGGGCATGCAATATGCGTTGGACAGAAAACAGTTTGGGAAATCACTGATACATTTCCCACGGGTTTATGGAAAGCTTGCTGTGATGGCTGTCGAAATCATGATTTGCCGTCAGCTAACCTATTTTGCGGCAAGTCAGAAAGACAAAGGCAACCGCTGCGATTTGGAGGCCGGTATGGCAAAACTTCTGGCGGCACGTGTCGCTTGGGCAAGTGCAGATAACGCTGTGCAAATTCATGGCGGTAACGGATTCGCACTGGAATACCCCGTCAGCCGAGTGCTTTGCGATGCGCGAATCCTCAATATTTTTGAAGGGGCTGCTGAAATTCAGGCGACGGTTATTGCCCGTCGGATTCTACAGTAGATTTAGGTTTATCGTTAAACTTTAGTGATATCTGCCGCATGAACCTGTGTCGGGAATGGGGCAGTTCAGGTTTTCCAAGTGCGGTCATAATGCGATTGTTCAGGAAGTAACCGGTCAATTTCAACCCTTGCTGAATATCAGAGGGTGAAACGTCAGAACTGCTGCCAAGCAAAAACCTCGGAAGGGGTAGCAATCTGTCCTCCCATCCTTTCGCCCCTTCCCGACTAACGGCCCGCCCTGATTTCGGGGAAACATAGCAAAGACCCTTGGTTACTCCAGTTACCGCACAGTCTGTCAGATCTAGGCCAAACCCGGTTTGCTGCAGCAAGTCCATTTCCCAATGAACATACATTTTCAGCCAATTCTCGGTGATCCTAAAGGTATCGAATAAATTCAAGGTAAGGTGATACATTCCATTCTGTGAATCGCGCTCAGGCAAACAACACAATAAAAGCGCCGAAATTGACCCAAATGCAGCGATTTCCAGCCTTCCAGACATAATGGATGTAACGCGAGATTTTTTTAGTTCAACGCTGAATGTTCCTAAATGATCTTCTAACCGAGCGCGCCAATTTACAGCAAATTGACTGCCAGGTTGCAATGTTGCTGCTGCCTTTTTCGAGCCTCCTCCGCGTACCACGCCGGCGTGCCGCCCATGGTTCTCGGTTAGGATTTCGACAATTGCCGACCCTTCTCCGTGCTTGCGCACAGACAATAATATTCCCTCGTCGGTCCATTCCATTTGAATAGATTAACCGGACAGGCCGTCCTCGTCGAGAAGGGTTCTGCCGTCCCTATCCTCAACCTCCAAAACCCAAATGTCGGGGTCAAAATTACGCTGACGCGCAATTGCTTCTTCGACGTCACGGTCAGGGCCGCTGGCCAGTTCAAGCCATTCTCGTGTGCCATTGAGGGTATAAGAACGCTGATAGAGTTTTGCCAAACCGTCAAGTGTGTTCGCTTTGACCAGCACCGCGCCCGCGTCATCATCGCCGTGGGAAACCACGTAAACCGGGATGTCATTAAGCTGTAACCGACGAAGATACGCAGCCACCCAGAAACCCGATTTCAACCGTGATTGCATAAGGTTATGCCCCTACCTATTTAGCACCATCTTTGAAATTCAAACCCATTTCGGTATAACGCGCGGGTTCCTCGAGCCAGTTCGGCCGTACCTTCACCTTCAGGAACAAGTGCACTTTCTGATCTAGAAATTCCGACATTTCCTGCCGTGAAGCAACGGAAACCGCTTTGATCGTTTCACCCTTTGGACCGAGAATAATTCCCTTGTGACCGTCGCGCATCACATAGATTATCTGGTCAACCCGCACCGAACCGTCTTTTCGATCTTGCCAGCTCTCAGTTTCGACCGTCAATTGGTACGGTAGTTCCTGATGGAGCCTAAGGGTCAATTTTTCACGTGTAATTTCTGCGGCAATCATTCTGAGCGGCACATCCGCAATCTGGTCTTCGGGATAAAGCCACGGGCCTTCGGGAAGTTGCCCCGCAAGCCATTTTCGCAAATCATCAACGCCGTGGCCTTTTTCAGCGGAAATCATGAACGTCGCCGCAAAATTGAATCGCTCGTTCAGCTCTGCCGATAGTTTTAGCAGCGAGTCTGCTTTGACACGGTCAATTTTGTTTAACGCTAAAGCTATTTTCTTATTTGAACGAATATGCCCGGATAAACCCTCAATAATCGCAGCTGCGCCTTCTGTTATTCCCCGATGGGCCTCGATCAAAAGCACAACAACATCTGCATCGGCAGCAGCGCTCCACGCGGCTGAAACCATGGCACGATCTAGCCGACGACGCGGTCGAAAAAGGCCCGGCGTATCCACGAACACCAGTTGAGTGTTCCCCTCGAGGGCAATGCCACGAATACGGGCGCGCGTCGTTTGCACCTTGTGCGTTACGATAGAGATTTTCGCCCCGACCATTTTGTTCAAAAGTGTCGATTTCCCAGCGTTTGGCTCACCAATCAAGGCTACAAATCCACAAGATGTATCGGTCATACTGTGCTCTCCAGAATGTCAAAAAGCGCTTGTGCTGCAAGCACTTGAGCGGATTTTTTAGATGTAGATTCGCCTTGGGCTGCCTGACCTGTCGAAATTGCTGCTTCAACAACAAATATCGGATTGTGATCAGGGCCAACGCGAGAGATTTCTGTGTATTTTGGTGGTTTCAAACCTCGAGCCTGAGCCCACTCTTGAAGCGCCGATTTTGGGTCAAAGGCTTGGCTTTCGGCTTTAGAAATACGTTCCCCCCAAAACCGTAAGATCGCGGAACGGGTAGTTTCAAAATTAGAATCAAGATAGATTGCCGCAATAATCGCCTCCATAGCATCCCCGAGAAGCGCCATTTTCCGGCGGCCACCTGATTGCATTTCCGAACGCCCCATACGCAGGGCGTCGCCAACGCCAAGCTGGATGGCGACTTCTCCGCAGGTTTCTTTGCGAACCAAAGCATTTAGGCGGGGGGCAAGTTTGCCCTCAGAAGCTGAGGTGTCGTCGATATATAGCGCCTCAGCGATTACGAGACCCAAGATACGGTCACCCAGAAACTCCAACCTTTGATTGTCGGCGTTTTGGAGATTGGTTAAAGACGCGTGGGTCAGGGCCTGCGTAAGCAGCGCGGGGTCACTAAAATCATGTCCCAATCGTTGGGCAAGATCCCTGCTGGCGGTATTCAAGTTCAATTGACGGCCTTAAAATAACGGTCGCTGCGCCAGGTCCAGAATGCCAGTATGGATGAACCAGCAGATGAAAATATAATACGATCGGCTCGTCCAATAATGTTTTCAAGCGGAACGAATCCAACGCCAACTTGAGCGCCATTCTGCGAAAAACGACTGTCGACCGAGTTATCTCGATTGTCGCCCATAAAGAAATAGTGCCCGTCTGGCACAATAAATTCGCGGGTATGATCAGCGGTACGCGTATCAGAAAAGTTTAGAATTGTGTGTGATACGCCATTTGGAAGCGTTTCGATAAACCGTTCTTTTTCGCAAATCTCGCCCATTGATGCGCCGTTAATACACTGAGGGCGGCCAGACTGAGGACCTTGAAGTTCTCGGAGCTCGGTAAATACGCCGTCTGGCACGAGCTCAACCGCGACACCGTTGATATGTAATACACTGTCGATAACCTGAATACGATCACCTGGTAAACCAATCAAACGTTTGATGAAATCTGCACCGTGAACAGGGTGTTTGAAGACGACCACGTCGCCGCGTTCGGGTTCTGAACCGAGCAAACGTTCGTCGCTGCCTTTGGCAAATCCACAGAAATCGACACCAAACATGGTTGGGCAAGACGCGTAAGAATATCCGTATGCAAATTTGTTAACGAACAAAAAGTCACCGATCAACAGTGTTGATTTCATTGAGCCTGATGGAATCCAGAAGGGTTGGAAAAGCAAGGTGCGAATCAATCCGGCAATCAAAAGAGCATAGACAACGGTTTTGACTGTCTCGACGATCGGGCCGTCTTTTTTCTTGATTTTCTTGGCCATGAATACTGGTTTCTTCTATAAATTTCAGGTCAGAGTGGTATGTGGCGCGCCGTGGGGCGCGAGTCAAGGCTGATGGGTATCCGGCAGGGCCTCGATCACCACAAATGCCTGTGCCCACGGATGATCGTCGGTCAAAGTTACGTGGATACGGGCCGTATGGCCCTTGGGGGTCATCCCCGCCAGCCGCTTGGCAGCACCGCCGGTGACCTGCATGGTTGGCTGACCCGTTTTCAAGTTTTCAACCGTCATTTCTGACCAGGCCACCCCCATTCTAAGCCCCGTACCAAGGGCCTTAGAACAGGCCTCCTTTGCCGCCCATCTTTTAGCATATGTAGCCGCAGTTTGCGCACGGCTTTCAGCGGTTTTCTGCTCAATTTTGGAAAAGACTCTTTGCACAAATCGATCACCAAACCGTTCCAGAGTACCGGTTATGCGTTCAATATTTGCAAGATCCGAACCTATGCCAATAATCACGCGACACCTATACCCGACACATCGCGACGAGCTTCGTCCATCAGGTTCCGCATCCGGCGGATAGCCGAATCGAGGCCAGAAAAGATGGCCTCGCCAATCAGGAAATGGCCGATATTGAGTTCCATGATTTCTGGCAATTTCGCAATTGGTTTAACCGTGTCATAGGTAATACCGTGACCCGCATGTACCTCAAGACCCAAATCATGGGCGTAAGCCGCCATGTCCTTCAATTTGATCAGTTCTTCATCGCGGGTTTCAAAACGCCCTTCTGAATGCGCGTCACAAAATGGACCGACATGAAGCTCGACAACCGGCGCGCCAATACGTGCCGCAGATTCTATTTGACGTTTGTCAGTCGCAAGGAAAATCGAGACACGGCAACCCGCCTCACGTAAAGGCGCGATAAACTGGGCAATGCGATTTTCGTCACGGGCAAGGTCAAGTCCACCCTCGGTGGTTAGTTCCTGGCGTTTCTCGGGCACAATGCAAACAGCGTGCGGGGTGTGCCGCAGCGCGATTTGCTGCATTTCATCGGTAGCTGCCATCTCAAAGTTTAGCGGTGAACTGAGATTCTTCATCAATGCGTCGATATCAGAGTCAGTAATATGCCGCCGATCTTCGCGCAGATGCGCCGTGATACCGTCCGCCCCCGCCGCTTCAGCTAGCAAAGCCGCGCGCAGTGGATCAGGATAAGATCCGCCGCGGGCATTTCGCACTGTGGCAACGTGGTCAATGTTTAAACCGAGCCGCAAACGGCCGAGCGGTTGTGAGGGATGTAGGGCCATCTCAATTCCTTTGCAAAATTGCACTCATTCCGCACTACCTGAAATTGTCGGGCTTGTCAGCCCTCGCTGCGTTCAGAGGCGGCTTGTTTGCGTAATTTTGCCATCAATTTGGCGCGCCGATGGTGCTGATAGGCCTGAACTAAAGGCCGCGAAACAAAATAGGTAATGGCCCCGGCCACCCCCCCCGGAATCAAGCCCCCGATCAAATATGGGAAGAAAAACTCGTGCCAAAACTCGGTCAACAGCTGTATTTCGCCCTGACCTTGCCCAAACCAACTTTTCGCAGTTTCCCATAAACCTTTGAAGGCATTACCAAATGCGTGCTTGATGCTCGCGGCCTCGTGTAAGCGGCCCGATACTCCGGTCATCCAGCGGCCAAGGTTATAGGAAATGCCGATGATAAACGGAAAGGTCAACGGATTACCAAAAAACGTCCCCATCAAGCCAGCGATCACATTTGCGCCAATTACCCGAGCGATCAGTATACCGATGAGGATATGCAGACCGAAAAATGGTGAAAATGAAATAAACACCCCGATTGCGAGGCCCAACGCGATGCGGTGTGGTGTATCTGGTAACCGTTTAATGCGATGGCCAAGGTATCGCACCGCCCGCCGCCAGCCAGTGCGTGGCAGGAAAAACTCGCGCACGCGCCGCATGAACGGAAGTCTATCGCGCCTTTTAAATACCATCTAAGTTACAATTCCGATCCGTTTGTTCGCCTTATTCATGATTCGCTCCCAAAACACCACCATCTTAGCGCGCGCTCATGGTCACAGTTTGATGACGTTTAACCTCTGCAATATCAGAATCTGCTTCGATCGCGGTTTGGATATTGGTCAAGTGTTCGATGTCACGAACCTTGAGTTCCAGTAAAATCCTGTAAAAGTCCGGTTTTCGGTCGGTAAAATCAATGTTGACGATGTTGGCGCGATGTTCGCCAATCAAGGTGCAAATGCGACCCAGAACGCCTGCGTCATTTGCCATTGTGACCACAAGGCGCGCATTACTATTCGCCAAACCAGATTCGGGCGACCAGCGTAAGTCGATCCATTTTTCAGGATCATCTTCAAATTCCGCAAGTGCTTGGCATTCGATGGAGTGAATCATAACACCCTGACCACGTTGCGCAATTCCGACAATACGTTCACCAGGAACCGGGCTGCAACAGGTTGCAGGGGTGGCGCTTTGGTCAGGTCTCAGGCCGACAACACGGTCATCGTCAGATTGCGTTGATGCAGCAACCGCGTCACGAACCAATTCTGGATAGAGCGCGCGCAGCACGTCCTGGCCCGTAATTTCTGCGGCCCCAAGCTTCGCCAAAATTTCATCGCCTGACGCGTATTGCATGTGTTTTGCAGCCGTGAGCAGGGCTTTTTCAGAAGCTTTTAATATCACCTGTTTTAGCGTTCGCACGCGTTAATAAGGCTTTAGCTTCATCGCTTGATAAAAATTTCAAAA
>JAESRG010000082.1 GCA_016764785.1 Paracoccaceae bacterium | reverse complement strand
AAACAGGTGGTTTTCCAATTTCACATTGGTTTGGAAATACTGCTCAATCATGGGTTTTTCGAATGACGATACAAAGATCAGTCGCTCAATTCCGGCAGACTTTGCCTCTTCGACAGCGTACGAAATAAGCGGACGGTCGATAAGCGGCAACATTTCTTTGGGTACCGTTTTTGTGATCGGCAGAAAACGGGAACCAAGTCCGGCAACGGGGAAAACTGCGGTTTTGATATGGGTCATGTTAGGGCTCCTGATTGACGATAATTAAAAGGCACCACGACCTGAGATAACGGCGCGGGCGGTGAGAATAATAAGGAAAAAGTCGAGCATAACGGAGTGGGTGCGACTGTACGCAATGTCCATTTCCACCATGCGGTTAAAGTCAATTTCTGCGCGCCCCGAGATTTGCCAGATACCGGTAATGCCAGGTGCCACGTTAAGGCGCAGAAGGGCGCGATCTGAATACGCTTCCACCTCTTCTGGAAGCGCTGGGCGGGGGCCAACCAGAGACATCTCGCCTTTGAGGATATTCAGAAGTTGCGGCAATTCATCCATTGACGTGCGGCGCAACAAGCGGCCAATCGGTGTGATCCGAGGGTCATTCTTAAGCTTAAAACATACCCCCTTGCGATCACTTTTTTTAAGCAAATCAGCGCGGTGCATTTCAGCATTTAGGTGCATTGAGCGAAATTTATATATGTTAAAATGCTCGCCTTGATACCCCACACGGGTTTGACGAAAGAAAACCGGCCCTTTGCTGGAAAGCTTTATCGCCAGCCCAATCAGCAAAAACAGCGGCGCAAGAACAAGCAAACCCAACGATACACAGATCAGGTCGAACATGCGTTTGACTGGCGGCACCCGGTCAAACAAACGCAACCGGCGTTTAAGACCATGAACAGTAGCGCCCACAAGAAAAGCTGGATTGCCCAACAAATAACGTTTGGCCATGCGCGTCGGCTCAATTGCTAGACGCCAGGTCCATTCCAACCCAAGCTTGCGCAAAAATAGTGGTGCACGTGAAACCCGGCCAGCGTGGAAATCAAGCATTGCGCCAACCCCCATTACCAACGCAGGGCTTAGCGCATTGCGATGTTTGCTGATCCATAGTTCTTGCATTGGAACACCAAGGGCCACCAATAAAATATCCGCGCCGCTGGCGTTGATGTTTTCAATAATGGCGTTTGTGTCCGTTTGGGGGAAATACCCGTGCTGTTGGCCCGCGATCTTTAGGTTTGGGAACAACTTTTTGGCTTTAGATGCCGCTTTTTCAGCGACACCTTTTGCGCTGCCGAGCAGATAAATAGAGTTACCTTTTGCAGCCGCTGCTTTGCACAATGGTAAAAATAGATCGGTGCCATTTAGGTTGGTGACAAAACGTTGCCCAGCCATTTTGGCCGCAATGCTGACGCCGCTGCCATCGGGCAACAGCATATCGGATTCGCGCAAAACACTTGCATATGTCTTGTTAAGAAAAGCCATGTTCAGGCAGTGCGCGTTGGCAAAAGCCACAGTTTTGACGCTGTGCCCGTTCAGTAAAGCCTCAATCGCTGTATTCTGGCTTTCGTTTACGAAATCAAAACCAAAAAGCGAGAGTGTCGATAGTTGTGTCATGGGATATCCTTTCAAACCTTTCCCACAGCTTGGCGGTAAATCGGCTGGGGTTCTATGTCGCGGAAGAACAGAAGATAGGGCAAAGGGTCAGGTGATTGGGCGCAAGGCATAGCGCCTATCCTTTGGTATAGGTCACGCTATACGCATCCCTCGCCCAGCTACGCGGATTTACCTGTAGACTGACAGGCAAAAGGGAGACGAGCATGGACATTCAAGTATTTGCCTCACAGGCAGCCAAAACCAGCACGATGGCGGGGGAAATTGCCGGCGCGATTGCGGCCCATAGCAATACTCCGCCTGATTTTGTAGCCCTGCACCTCAGTGCGCTTTACGATATCGACACCGCACGGAAGGGGATGGAACCAGTTAAAACCCTGCATGGAGCGACCTCCTGTAAAGGGGTGATGACTGATAAAGGCCGCTATACTCAAGGGGGTATTGGGGCGGGTGCTTTTTGTATTTGGGATGCAGATGGAGATTACGGATCAGCCTGCGTTGCGGCAAAAGAAAACCCAAAACAGGCGGCTGTTGATGCCACCTTGTTGGCGCTAGAGGCGGCTGGGCGCAGCGGTGAATCTCCTACGATTATCTGGCTTTCTACCTCGCCCGGCGCCGAAGAGGCTGTGCTAGTCGGAATCGAAAGCGTAGTCGGAAAACGCGTGCCAATTCTGGGGGGTAGCGCTGCCGACAACGACGTCTCGGGTAATTGGCAAGTGTTTGACAAAACACAATCGGTATCTTCGGGCGTAACGGTTTCCGTGCTTTTCCCCTCCACTAATGTTTCGTTCGCTTATCACAATGGCTATGCGCCCACGAATATTTCAGGCGTTGTTACCAAGGTCGACGGGCGTTTGCTCAGAGAAATTGACAACCGCCCAGCAGCGCAAGTTTTGGATGAATGGACACAAGGCACGGTCATCCCTCAAAGTAATAGTTACCCGATTTCAATCTTGTCAGAAAGCACGCTTAGCCCACTGGGACGGCATTTGGACGATGTACGAGGGCTTCCTTATTTTCTGCTTGCCCACCCGAGCGAGGTTTATTCAGACGGGTCCATCGGACTTTTTGCCGATGTTCAGGTCGGCGAAACCTTAACCTTAATGGAGGGCTCGGTTAAAAGCTTAACCGCGCGTGCTGGTAAGGTTGCCAGCCTCTCGGCAAAGTTGGGCAATATGGCGAGTGATGATATTTCCGGTGGGCTGATGGTCTATTGCGGGGGCTGCATGCTGGCTGTCCAAGACCACATGGACGATGTAATTTCCGGGGTGCAGCGCGCCCTGCCAAACAACCCGTTTTTGGGTGTGTTTACTTTTGGCGAACAAGGCGTGGTGATTGACGGAAGTAATCATCATGGTAATCTGATGATATCTTGCATTCTATTTTCTAAAACTTGATATTTATATGGCAGAAAATGAACAATTACGAGAGGCCCTGCTAGAGCTGAGAAGCCTGCGCGAAAGTGAAGCGCGCAATCTGCTTGAAACCAATGCGTTGCTCGGCAGTCTCGAAAAAATGACCATGGCGACCTCGCGGCGCGGTGCGATCTCTGCTTTGCTGTCAGATGTGGCCAATGCCCTGAATTGTGAATTGGTTGGGGTGTTACAGCCACATGATAGCGGGATGGTTTTTTCGCAGGCAAATATTGCCAAAATTGAAGGCCTTGAGTGGCTATCAAACCTTGAATGGCCCCGTAAAAAACGCCGGGTAATAGAGTTACGTATGGTGCCATTGATTGCTGAAGCTTTACCAGCATTGTTGGTGCCTTATCACGGATTACTTTCGATACCGTTTGAAATTTCGGGTGGGGCCACAGCAATTTTGGTTTGCTTTTCGGTCAATCCCGACCATTTTACGGGTCAAGATGAACATCTGCTTTTACGATTTGGCGCTTTGGCTGCGCAGGCGGTCTTGGCGTTAGAGTTGGAAAATCAGCGTGACGAAGCCCAAACGCGGCTAAAAGCGGCGTTGGCAAGCACCGACCAAGGGTTTTTGGCAATCGACCACGATGGCCTCATTGTTTTTGGCAATGACGCATTCCGGGATTTTTTCGCGTGCGAAAATGAGTGCTGGAAAGTTGGCAATTGCTTTGTTCACGCATGGCAGGCCTATCTGGTTTCGCAAGGGGTGCCAGAGCAACAAGCGGGGGTTCAAGCCGAAAAGTACTATCTGTCATTGCTTGAAAAAGCCAATAACACCGAAATCACCCTAGCCGACGGCCGGACGATTCAAGTGAATGAGCGCCCGACGATCGATGGCGGCGCGGTCGTGGTGGCCAACAATATTACCCAGCAGAAAAACGCGGAACACCAAGCCCATCAATCAGCCGCTGCCGTTGAAAATGCCCGCGATGGTATCGCGATAGCGGATAAAGACGGCTTGGTTATCTATATTAACCCCAGCCTAATAGCTCTTTGGCAATGCGCCAGCAGCGCCGATATTATCGGTCAGCACTGGAGCCATTTTTATACGGAAACCGATGCTAGGTTTTTCCAACGCTCAGGGCAGTCTCAACTTATGCGAGAGGGATTTTGGCGCGGTGAAATGCACATTGGCGAAGGGAAAACCGATGCCACAGTGCATGATGTAACGCTCACCTATAAACAGGAGGCCGGTATTGTGTTGATCGCCCGCGATATTTCTGCCCGCCTGCGCAATGAACATGAACGGGTGCGCATGCAAAAACTGCTCGACCGCGCCGAGCGGCGGGTGTCACTTTTTCAAGTTGTTGCCGGATTGGCACATGATTTTAACAACCTGTTGTCTACGATTACGGGTTCGGCCAGCCTGATCGTCAGCGATGAAACGGCGATCACGGCGCATGCCGATGCCAAACGTATTTCGATCGCAGGCCAGCACGCCGCAGAGTTGGTGAATAAGTTTCTGGAGGTCAGCGCCCCCGCACATGTAAATAAATCGGTGGATCTAAGGGTGTTATTGCAAGAAACGGTCGACCTTGCCAGCAGCTCCATGCGGGCTGGTTCAACCTTGGTTGCCGATTTTGGAATCGACGCTGCTTTTGCCAACACCAATCAGACGGATGTATTGCAGGTCGTTCTTAACCTGATTGTAAATGCCCAAGATGCGTTAGGAAATTCAGGCGGCGAGATCAAAGTTTCACTACAACATGATTATAAACCGCCCAAAGGGCCACATTTTCAGCACGGAGGGTTTCACCCCGACCGAACATATGTGACGATCGTTGTTGAGGACACCGGCTCCGGCATCCCTGCCGATCAGCTTGAGTCAATTTTTAAGCCATATATGACCACCAAGGGTAAGAGTGGCACCGGGCTGGGCTTATCAATTGTGAACAGTATCGTCAGTGTCAATAAAGGGGTGGTTTGCGTCTATTCAACCGAACAACTTGGCACGGCATTTGCTGTTCATTGGCCTGTTGAGGTTGATACGCCTGTCGCGAAACCTGAGGTAGAAATAGGCGTGTCGATGAAAGACATCCCTATTTTGATGGTTGATGATCAAATTGGGGTGTCACGGGTTTATGCCCGCATTCTGGAACGCCAAGGTGCTGAGGTTTCCACCTGTTCAGACCCAAATATCGCTTTGGAAGCCATATCTGAAGACCCCGACGCCTGGGGATGCTTAATAACAGATTATGACATGCCTGTTATGAACGGAGGAGAGTTGATCGAAAAAGTTCGTAAAGTTGCGCCGGATATCCCCATAATACTGGTGACGGCCCATTCAAAAAGCCTGAATGACCCAAGAATCACGCGGGACACGGTGGATAGGATTTTGGCAAAGCCAGTTGATGCTAAAACACTGTCGCAAGCGGTAAGCGTTGCGCTGGCAAAACGAAAAGGTAGGAAAAAATGAAAATTTTGGTCGCAGATGATCATGAACTGGTGCGTGACACCCTAAGCGCATTTCTTGCGCGCGAAGATGATTTCGTTCTGAGCGTCTGCGAAGATCTGCCTTCTGCGGTGAAGTTGATCGAAAAAGAAAGGCCGTTTGATCTGGTTCTGCTGGATTATTCGATGCCCGGCATGGATGGCCTTAAAGGGCTGGAGGCCGCGTTGAAAGCCAATAACGGGGGCGGCGTGGCGATCCTTTCTGGGGTTGCGTCCAAGGATATCGCGCAAGAGGCCCTGAATATGGGTGCTTCAGGTTTTTTACCCAAAACAATGGCGGCGGCTTCGCTGGTAAATGCAGTACGTTTTATGGCCGCTGGCGAGGTTTTTGCACCCGTCAAGTTTATGACAACCGAAATTGAGGTTGATCTTCCAGCGCAAGCCAAAAAGCTGACAGACCGGGAAATGCAAGTGTTGGGAGGCTTATGCCAGGGGAAATCCAACAAAGAAATTGCTCGGGATATCGATTTGCAAGAAGTAACGATTAAGTTGCACGTCAAAACATTATGCCGCAAATTAGGGGCTAAAAATCGAACTCAGGCGGCGCTCACCGCCAAGGATCTCGGTATTTTTTAACCTATACGAAAGCTTAGCCTGGCTGTGCGTTTGCCCATATAATTATGCTTTTCACCGCATGAAACTTGCTGGTCTTGTTGCTATCCTAGAGGCGGAGGATTGATATGTCCAAAGCCAAAAAGATACCCCCCCCATTGCTGCGCTTTCGTATATGGCGCGGGCCGCTACGGCGTTTACGCCTGTGGCGGATATTTTCAGGTGGCCGGATCAACGATTTTGGCCGATTGCCGCGCTATTTTTTGGCGGTGACCATTGTCTTTTCACTGATTTGGGCGGCGATTTTCAGCTATCTGAAGTTCACCCCACCAAGCTATATCTCTAAAGTTTCGCTTATTTTGCCCGGGTCCGGGGCGGCGCATTCAATCACGCTGGAAACGCTCGGGCAGGCTTCGTCCTTTGCAAATTCGGCTTTTTCATCGCCCTCAATCAGCCCAACGCAAACCTATAAACGGTTGCTGTCAGCCAATCGAGTCTTGGTTGCAACTGCCCAGTCATTGGGCGTTGAATTATCGGACATCGGGCGTCCCCAAATTTCTCTTATTGACGAAACGTCGCTTATTCACTTTGAAATGCAAGGTGCCTCACCTGCAATTGCACAGGCCACCGCCCAAGAATTATTGCGCTGTTTTCAACATGAATTGACAATATTGCGCGCAGACGACCTGAATTTTCGTCAAAAAACAGCGGCTGCTGCTAATCAAGAATATGCTGGAAATGTGCAAGCCTTGCGCCGAGAGATAACGGTAATCCAACAGGCCAGCGGCCTGATATCATTTGCGCAATACCAACAGTTGGTATCCGAGACGGATACTATTCAGGCTAGCCTTCATGCTGCCATAGCGCAATTACGTAGTGCTGAACAAGCAGTGGCCGCGCTAAGTCAGCAAATTGGTGTCGACATAGGAATGGCGGCGCTAATCTTAAAGCTTCATTCAAATACCCATTTTAGGGGGCTGGCGCAGGCTGTCACTGACCAAGCTGTACTGTTGGCTAATGCGAACGGCAAGTATGGGGCCGAGCACCCCGTGGTTCGCCATCATCAGGCCGCCTTAGCTGGCGCTGGGCAGGCCCTTTTGAATACTGCTGCAGATCTGCTTTACACCTCGCCACAGGTACTGCGTGGTGGTGCGCGGCATTTACTTTATTCAGACAATAGCGGTTTATTGAGCGCGTTACAGCACCTGTCGGTAGAAATGCAAACGCAACAGGCTGTGGTGAATAGCTATATCACCACGCTAACCAATACGCGGATGAAACTGGATGCAATGGCCCCTTATGCGGCTTTGCTCGATGATCTTGAGCGAGATTATCAGGTCGCCGAAATGGTTTTTGCCTCAGCGATGGCCCGCTCGGATACGTCAAAATCCGATATCTATGCCTCATATCCGTTGGTGCAGGTTTTGGAAGATGCGAGCCTGCCACTAAGGGCTTCTTCGCCTAATCGGTTGGTGGCGATATTAGCCGGCATTGGGGCGAACGTAATGTTCATAATCGCGCTGGTATTGGCATGGGTCCGACGTCCGATTATTGCAAAAATCATTAATAAACGAGGCGGTGTATGCCCATGACGCCGCAAAACCCAGCCGAACGTATGGTCTATTTCGCGATCATCTATACATGGCCACTTTATGTGCTTGGCGGCTTGTATATCTTGGGCCCAGTACTTGGATGGGTGCTTGGCGGGCTTGCGGTGCTAGCGCTTTATCTTGGGCCTGCTATGCGGACCGACCTGCACTGTACGGGGCCGGTCCCTTGGATTATTTGGCTCTGGGGCTTCGGGATGACGGTCTTGCTGGTGGTTTTGTGGATTGGCCATTCTAACTGGCATTTTGGGCTGACGGCCACGGTGAAATCCTCGATCGGCTGGGCCAAGGGATGGGCGCTGTTGGCGTTATTTCCTTTGGTTGGGGCAGTGCTGCCCATTCGCCGCGAAATATTGGTGCGGGGCCAATCTGTATTGGGGTTATGGATTGTCTGCTTGTTGCCGTTGTTTATAATCGCGCCAATAATTGGCCTGCCGCAACAATTGTTCACTTCGCCGCTTAAGGCCGTTGGTGGTCCGGGGCCAGAATATTTCACCACCTATCTTTATACGCGTGCCCACGGAACTGGCATTCCGCGCTGGCAGTTTTATGCGCCGTGGTCGCCTTTTGCAGGGCTGCTGGGTGTGGTGATGGTATTATTTTCGCTTGAGGAAAAAGACCGTCGCTGGATGCTAATGGGCATTCTGGGCGGGGTGGCCATGGTGATCATGTCGCGATCTCGGATGGGGCTGGTGGCCTTGCCGATTTGCATTTTCATCCCCAGAATGCTGCCCTTGCTTGGTCACACATGGGCGTGGCTGGCCGGAAGCATGGTGGCGGCTTCGATGGCCGTGATATTTGCACCACTTCGCTTATGGGTGGAGACTGCTATCGCCACCATCAATAACATGCGTGCCGGCAGCAATCGGGTGCGCAACACATTAGAGCGCATGGCGGTTGAACGCTGGGAGTCCGAGGCGTTTTGGTTCGGTCATGGTCGGGTGGCTCCTGGGTCTCACTTGGTGGAATTCATGCCGATTGGCAGCCATCACACCTGGTTTGGGCTGCTATTTGTGAAAGGGTTGGCGGGGTTTCTGGCGCTAGCGCTGCCGTTTTTTATCCATGCTGCATTAATTACAAAAGACGCAATTTATCACCCCAGAGGCCGTTTGCCACTGGGGTTAATGATGGTGCTAATGATCCTGTCTATGGGTGAGAACATTGAGATCGAAGCCTATTTGCTTTGGCCCGCGTTAATGGCGTTGGGCATTCATGCGCGGCAGATGGCAACTGGAAAGTCATATCTTGGCCATAGCGCCGACTAAAGCGTGCCAATTCTGATAAAACCGTCCTTGCGCCCCTGCCGCAATATTGCGCGAACGCAATACTTGACCGTGATCAGGGGTATTGATCAGGTTTTGTAGAGCATGGCACCATGCCTCTGGGCTTTGGCTGCGCACTATTCCAGCACCGTTATCCACATGGTCCTGAAGGCCATCAATCCCCGATACCAACAGCGGACGCCCTGCAGCGCGGGCCTCTAGGGCAACAAGCCCATATGGTTCAAAATGCGACGGCATCGCCACCGCATCAAGATTTTTCATAATCACAGCGGGATCGTCCACATGTCCATGAAAATAAATATTGCTGGCGTTATCGGCTAACACCTCAAGTGTGGGCCGCTCAGGGCCATCGCCATAAATATGCAGATCGATGCTGCTTAAATCAGCGGATTTGAATGCGGTAATCAGGATATCAAACCCCTTGATTGCGTTCAGACGGCCAATAGCACCCACAGATTTTATTGGTTTTCGAAAACGGGGCGTAAGCGATAGAAATGCCGAAAGATCAACGCAAGGCTTGATAACTGACAGCTTACGGGCTGGCACCAAGGTATTCCCACGCAACCAACGCGCTTGGGCCTGACTGACCGCGACCACATGGTCAAACAAGGCATAAGAAGTGCGAAGCAGTGATTTGAACCGCCTGGGGGACGTCACATAGGTGGTGAAAAACCCCAATGTATAAGTGTGTTCAAAATGGACGATCGGGGTGACGGGGTTCATTGCCCGCAAGGCCAGAAAAAACGGCAAGTTGCGCCACGAGACGGTTAGATGAGAGACAATCAAATCAGCCTTGAATTTGGGGGCGGAAAGTGCGCCGCGTTTGATAAACTGCTCACTGTGATTTGCCGCGGCGCTCATGGTTTTGGAGTGCTTTATAAAATCAAGAAATCGCATCACGCCACCGGGGTTATTGTCATCAATCAGATGTAAAATACGTTGTTTCATTTCGAATCTCCTTGTGTGTTTTTCGAGTTACCTGTGAGAAATCTAAAAATGCGGTCATAGGCTTGGGGGCCAAAAATAAATTGGATGAACGCAGCGGAAATAGTTGTGAGGGTTTTTACCGGTTCAAAAAACAACGGGTGCAGCGACGTATGTGCGGCGCGTGCCAACAGGCAAAGCGCAAGGCGGCTATCGTTCATTGTTACGGCCCGACGCGCGAGGTAACGGAGATGATATGAACGGGCTTTGTGAACATGCTGGTTTACAAATGCCGGGGCAATTAGCCGGATCTTCAAAATCATCCGCTCCCAACTTTGGCGCTGTTTTTCGATATCAGCAGAAAGGCCGCTGGCGTTGACCCGATAAAGGGTCAGGTCCTCAGGCATGCCTTCGATCCTCCAACTTGTGGTCAGCACAAAACGCATCCAACATTCAATGTCTTCGGTTTGGCGGAAATCTTCATCAAACCACCAGTCCCGGTGCTGCTCCTGATCGGGGCGCCACGCGATATCTTGCAGCGCGGCGCGGCGAAATACCGGCGCTGAGCCATTGCCAATAGGGTTACGCAGCAACACGTCTTTGGCAGAAATTTCCGTGGTTTTTGGCGTTTGGGATAACCCAATTTTTAGGCTATTTTCATCAATCAAAGCCGAGCCGCTAAAGCTGAGGCCAACGTTTGGCTGCGCCTCAAAATGTCGGATATGCTTTTCAAGCTTGCGCGGCATCCACAGATCATCTGAATCGCAAAACCCTATATATTTGCCGGTCGCTTCGGCGATACCGCTATTGCGTGCGCCGGCAAGACCACGGTTGGTTTGCCGGATAATCTTAAGGCGCGGGTCGTTAAACGCCCGCGCCTTTTCCACGGTCTGATCGGTGCTGCCGTCGTCAACCACGATAATTTCGATATCCGAATAGCTTTGCGCTAATAGTGATTTTAACGTTTCCGGCAGATAATGTTCAGCATTGTATGCGGGAACGATAATCGAGGCGTTGGGCATGATGCGGTTCCTATTCTGAAAAGGCTATGTGGCGAATATGGGCGGGTAAAAGCGGCGCGATCAAACAGGCGATCAAGGTTGTCCAGCCGCGATAGGGGTTCAGCAGAAACACCCTTGGGCTTTTGCAAAACCCGCGCAGGGCCAGCTTTGTGGCGATCATCGGCGCGGCTTTGGTTCGCAACGCGCGGCGGGCTAAATATCGCAGATGGACGGCTTCGGCATGGTTGATCTCAGCTTTGGACAAAGGTGCTGCGCTGGCAATTGCCCGCCGCCAACCCGCATGCATTTCCCAAAGGTTAGCCGAAAGCCCATCAGCGCGCGTGCGATAATGAACCAACAGCTTATTGATGCTTTCAATATACGCGCCTGCAGAGATGATACGGATCAAAAATTCAAGATCTTCACTGTGTCGCATCGTTTCATCAAAGCCCTCGTTAATCAGAAAAACGTCTCGCCGGATACTTAGGTTTGACAATGTGCAAACTGGGTTTTCACCAATGATTACTGCAAGCCCCAACCGTCCTTTTGGTGGCGTCGACTTGGTTTTAGTTGGTGCAGAATTCCGGGTAAAAAAGTTGACTATGCCATAGACCGCGTCAGGCTGGCTTGGGCTGTTAAACGCGCAGGATACACGCGATAATTTCTCGGGAACCCACAGATCATCCGCATCTAAAAAGGCGATATACTTGGTTTTTGATGGCAATTGAGCCGCGCGATTTCGGGCAGTGCTTGGTCCCCGGTTCTCCTGATGAAACGTTGAAAATCGCGGATCGGCGCGGCAATACGTTGCGATAATATCAGCTGTGCCATCCGTGGATCCGTCATCGACCAGTATCGCCTCCCAATCGGTAAAAGTTTGGGAAAGCACGGAATTCAGCGTGTCAGCTAAATGACGTGCTGCGTTAAAACACGGGATTATGATCGTGAATACAGGCATTATTTAACCTTCCGAAAGAGAGAAAAATAGGTGATGCGCAGCACTGACCAAGACGCGCTAATCTGAACGATCGTACTGACCGCCAGATACCCCCAAGCGATGGCCGTTAGCCCGTAGGGGGCCAAAATAGCTGTGCTTAGTAGCAGTGAAATGGTTAGGGTCGCTGTGACATAGGTTTCCAGATAGGCGCGATTTTCGGCGCGCAACCATTGCGCTGCCGCTGCCCAAATAAGGGTTGGAATCGCGGCCAGACACAGAATTGATACAACATCAGAAATGCCCGCCCATTTTTCGCCAAACAGTACCGGCACATAAAATGGTGCTAGAATTGCCTGAATAATAACGATAGGCGCCACTAGAATAATCCCTAACGAAACCCCGTCAGCGACCGCATTGTCCCTGTTGCTGGCCCGACAAAAATAGGGGTAAAGCACCCGCGAAAAGGCTGTGGAAAACGCGTTGGCAACGCTAAGCCCTGCGTTAAAAGCAAAAAAGTATAGCCCTAGCGCCTCGGCCCCCAACAGAACCCCGACCAACAGCTTATCAGCCTGAAGGCGCAAAGATTTGATAACTTCGGTGCCAAGGATAAAGCCGCCAAACCGAATAAATGGCTTTAGGGGCGCGCGCGGCCCAGCTGTAGGCACCCAAGGGTGCAGACGGCGCATGCCGATCAGCCAAATTGGGCCCGTCAATACACTGGGGATCACCACAGAAATCGGATGCGG
>JAESRG010000081.1 GCA_016764785.1 Paracoccaceae bacterium | reverse complement strand
GACGAGGTTTCGCCCCCCGGCCCGCCAATCGCGCCAAGCGCCAAACGCAATGCGGGGCGGCCTTTGGTGAGGCCGGTACGGGCCAGTCGGGCCGCCAGCCAACGGGTGAATTGTGCTGCCAGCCACAGGGCAGCCAGCGCCAGAACAATGCCAAACGCCGACCAATAGGCCAGCCGTGCAGTGCCGGAAAACGCGGCGGCGGCATAGATCAGAAGTCCCGTAAGGAACGCCACCACAATGATATATTGCAGTCGTGGCAAGCGGCGAGATCCGGCGCTGATATCGCGGAATAACCCCGCTGGGCTGATTTCAACCGCGCGGGCCAAGGGCCATATTGAGAATATCAGTGCGGTCAGAATGCCGTAAATTCCGGCCTCGATCAGCGGGGCAGGATAGAACCCTGTGCGTACGGGTACCGGCAGTTGTTCGGCCAGCATGGGGGCTAATAATGTCGGAATGCCGCCGCCGATCAGTAAACCAATGACGATACCGACAAGCGACAACGCGCCGATCTGCAACAGATATACCGCAAAAATTGTGCTGCGTTCCGCGCCCAGTGACTTCAATGTGGCGATGGTTTCGGTTTTGCGTTCCAGATAGGCTCGCACCGCTGATGATACGCCAACCCCGCCAACGGCCATGCCTGCCAGACCGACCAGCACCAGAAATGCGCTCATCCGGTCAACAAATCGGCTGACGCCAGGGGTAGAGTTTCGACGGTCGCGCCAGCGCACACCGTTATTGTCGAACTGTTCTTTGACTTGGTTTTTTAGCCGTTGGAGCCTTGCATCAAGGGGCAGTTGCATGCGAATTTTGGTTTCAAACAAAGTGCCCTCGGCCAGCAGGCCGCTATCGGCCAGATCAACCGTGCGCACAATAATGCGCGGCCCAAGGCCAAAACCTGCGGTGCCGCTGTCGGGTTCGTGAATGATGGCTGCGCGCAGCTCAAAAATTTGGGTGCCCAGACGCAAAATATCGCCCGGTTCGACCTGCAAACGATCTAGCAGTGCCTGTTGTGCGATCAGGCCGGGCAGGCCGTTTCTGACCTCAAGCGCCTCAGTCAAATCCATCGCGGGCGACAGTTCAACATTGCCATACAGCGGGTAAAGATCATCAATGCCTTTGACTTGGGTGAGGGCGGTTTCCAGCACGTCGCCGCCATCAAAAACCACCATTGACCTGAAATCGACAATTTCAGACATGGCCAGTGAATTGGCGCTGATCCAGTCGCGTTCAGATTCATTGGCAAATCGATAGGTGAATTGGATTTCGGCATCGCCGCCGAGCAGGGTTGAGGCCTCGGATTCCAGACCTTCCTGAATGGCGGAGCGTACCGAGCCCACAGCGGCAATTGCTGCCACGCCAAGCGCAAGGCACAAAAGGAAGATGTAAAAGCCGCTTAAGCCGCCGCGCAATTCGCGCGCGGCAATTTTACGGGCAACGGCAAAATTCACGACGCATCCTCAACCAGCAATCCATCGCGCAGGTGGATCACCCGATCGCAGCGCGCAGCCAGATCTGGGGCGTGGGTGACAAGGATTAGGGTTGATCCATGTTTGTCACGCAAGCCAAACAGCAGATCAATGATGGCGTCACCGGTGGCGCCATCCAGATTGCCGGTGGGTTCGTCGGCCAGCAGAATTTCGGGGCGCGGCGCGGCGGCGCGGGCCAAGGCAACGCGCTGTTGTTCGCCGCCCGAAAGCTGACTGGGATAGTGATTTTGACGATCCGCCAAGCCCATCGCTTCCAGCTCGGCTGCGGCTTTGGCAAAGGCTTCGGGGTCACCGGCCAGCTCCAACGGTGTTGCCACGTTTTCAAGCGCGGTCATGGTCGGGATCAGATGAAAGGACTGGAACACGATACCCATATGATCGCGGCGAAACCGCGCCAGCGCGTCCTCGTTCATGGTGCCAAAGTCTTGGCCCAGCACTTTGACGACCCCGCTGGTCGCGGCCTCTAGCCCGCCCATCAACATCAGCAGGGATGATTTTCCAGAACCCGACGGGCCAACCAGCCCGAGGGTCTCGCCGGCCTCGACATTCAGGGAAATGCCCTTAAGTATATCGACGATGCCCGCGTTGCCAGACAAGGAAAGACGGGTGTCGATAAGTGAAATTGCCGGAGAACCCATGAAATGAACGCCTTTTTTGATGCTACTGTCGCTTTGGCATATAAGATCACGCGCGGCGTTCACAAGCTTGTTTTAACAATGTTTTTTTCGGGGGTGGCGATTTGCGCCTCGGCTAACGAAATTGTGATCGTCGCTTTCGGCGATTCACTGACCTATGGCTATGGTTTGCCGACTGAGGACGGCTTTGTGCCGCAGCTTGAAATCTGGCTGCGTGATAGGGGCGCTGACGTGCGGATCATCAATGCTGGGGTGTCTGGGGATACGACGGGCGGCGGGTTGGCGCGGGTCGACTGGGTGTTGGGTGATGATGTTGACGCGGTTATTCTGGAGCTTGGCGCAAACGACTTTTTACGTGGCATACCGCCTGCTGTGGCGCGGGAAAATCTTGATGCGATCATGGCAATTATTATTGCAAAAGACCTGCCGGTGTTGATCGCCGGCATGCCCGCCCCGACGAATTACGGCGCGGCATATAAAACCGAGTTTGATGCGATCTATCCGATGTTGGCCGAAAAATACCGCGCGCCGCTGTATCCGTATTTTATGAATGGTATCGTTGAGGGGCATGGCGCAGCTGACCCGATGGACTTTATACAGGCAGACGGTTTGCACCCAAACGCGGCGGGGGCGCAGCTTATCGTGCAAGATATCGGCCCAGCCGTGCTGGCATTGATATCATCGATGGACTAGTTAAACGGAAAGGGCGCCCAAAAGGCGCCCTTATTACATTTTTGATTGCCGCTTGTAGCCGGCCTTACATCCAGAACGGTTTGCGGGATTCTTTATTGGCTTGTTTATAGTCCATGCCGATATCAGCCAAATGTGCGTGGCCTAAACGGGCCAGCGCCGCGCGAGAACTGGCGCGATTCACGTAAAACGTGATCATGCTGGCAACTACTGCCAGTGAAATTACGGGTAGTGCGAAAGTTTTGAGTACGAGAGTTTGCATGATTGCCTCCATAAGCATTTGTGTTAGGTTCGGGTTAATTCATTTCTTGAGGTGATGTATGCTTGATTCGCTTCGATAAATAAAATGAATTGTTTTGCTTTAATACATCACGGAGATTGATATGCCGAGAAATCTTGACCTAACGGCACTGCGTTCATTCGTGACTGTTGCGGAAACGGGTGGCGTGACCAAAGCCGCTGCGCAACTGAACCTGACCCAATCGGCGGTATCAATGCAGTTGAAACGCTTGGAGGAAGCCCTTGGGCAGCCGTTGCTGGCGCGTGACGGGCGTGGGGTGCGGATAACGCCGCACGGCGAACAGTTGTTGGGGTATGGGCGGCGGATATTGGCCCTGAACGATGAGGTCTGGGCGCGGATGTCTGACCATAAATATGAGGGCGAAGTGATTTTCGGCGTTCCTGCCGATATTGTTTACCCGCATATCCCGTCAGTGTTGCGATTGTTTGCGCAGGCTTATCCACGGGTTAAGGTGCAGCTTATTTCCTCAAACACCGAGCGGCTAAAAAAGATGCTGGTCGCAGGCGAGGCAGATCTGATTCTGACCACCGAATTTGGCATGGACGAGGGCGGCTTTGCCCTGCAGGCCGCACCGCTGATCTGGGTTGGTGCGCCGGGTGGTAATGCGTGGCAAAATCGGCCGCTGCGACTGGCCTTTAATAAGGAGTGCGTTTTTCGCAAGGCGGCTCTTGCGGCTTTATCGACTGCCGATATGGGCTGGGAAATGGCGGTCGAGTCGGATTCGTTCCGCACCATTGAGGCCAGTGTTTCGGCTGATTTGGCCATTCATGCTGAACTAACGGGCGCGACCTCGCAGCACATGGAAATCATCAGTCACAACGGCGCGCTGCCCGAATTGCCGATGTTCAACATCAATTTGTATTTGGCAAGTGGGGTGCAACGTGATTTGGCAGAATGTCTGGCGGGGTATGTGCGCGGTGCTTACGGGGTTAACGTGGCTCAGGCCGCCGAATAGACCTGCACCACAACTTTGCCGGTTGATTTGCGATCGCGGAGCAGGGCCAGCGCTTCGTTGGCCTGTTCCAGCGGTAAAATATGACTGACATGTGGGTGTAGGTTGCCTGCTGCGTACATCTTGAACAGCTCGGTAAAACTGTTGATCAGAACCTTTGGCGCAAAAGTCGCGTAGCCGCCCCAGTAAAACCCGATCACGGTAATATTCTTGACCAGCAAGATATTCGCCGGAATTTGTGGAATGTCGCCCGAGGCAAAGCCGAGCGGAATAATGCGGGCCTCGGGATTACATGCACGCATCGCGGCTTTGAACTGATCGCCCCCCACAGGGTCATACACCACGTCAGCACCGCCCAGCGATTTGACGATCTCGCGGATATCCTGCGTTTCGCTGTCAATAAGATGATCGGCACCGGCTTGCCGCGCGATGTCCA
This sequence comes from Paracoccaceae bacterium, assembly GCA_016764785.1. Classification (GTDB taxonomy): domain Bacteria; phylum Pseudomonadota; class Alphaproteobacteria; order Rhodobacterales; family Rhodobacteraceae; genus UBA3077. Next base: position 8,024 of record JAESRG010000081.1, on the reverse strand, counting down.
GCTTTGCCTGCCCGCGTGCCACAGCGATTACTTTTGCGCCCATCAGCTTGCCCAGCTCAACCGCAGTTAGACCAATGCCACCAGAGGCGCCGAGCACCAACAATGTCTCACCTTTTTGCAGTTTGGCGCGGTAATCTAGCGCCACATGGCTGGTGCCGTAAGCCACCAGAAACGCGGCGACCTGATCGTCGGGCATATTATCAGGCACTGGGATGCAACGATCTGCGGCTAGACAAGTATATTCGGCCAAGCCGCCGGTGCCGCCATAAGCCGCAATGCGGGTGCCAATGGCCAGACCGGAAACACCATCACCAAGGGCCGAAACCGTGCCGCAAATCTCCATCCCGGGGGTGAAGGGCAGGGCGAACTTTTCCTGATATTTACCTTGTACGATCAGCGTGTCACCAAAATTGATGCCACAGGTATGCACCCGAACCTGCACTTCGCCCGGCTTTGGGTCCGGTGCCGGAATATCGTCAAGCTGCATTGGTTCATTTAGCTGGTGAAGCTGCATCGCGCGCATGTTTGTTTACTCCGGATTTTGGTGGGTACCAATTCCAATCAGCCTTAACTGGAAGTAAATCCAAAAGAAAGCACCGGTGAGTAATTACGCTCCACCGGCACTTGGTAAACCAGAAAAGTTGAGGAATTAGAAGCTAAACCCAATGCGAACCTGAATGTTTTGTGTGTTCGTTTGGAGAGTCGTGTCCAGAAGCCCGGTAATATCATCACTGCTCATGTCGCGAATGAAATATTCAAGACCAATAAATATACGATCGGAGATAGCGTAGTCTATACCTGCGCCGTAGTTGAACCCAGCAAGGTTTGCTTCTTCGCCTGGGCCAATCCAGTGGGCAAAACTTGCGCCAATCTGGCCATAAATCAGCGCGTTACCAAAGGAATATCCAATTCTGCCTTTCAGGTCGATATAGGAATCATAGCTGTATAATGGAAAAGCGTTGTCAATGACCTGAACATCCGCCGCTGATACGGCGACTTCGGCGCCGAATACCAGATTGTTTCGTTGAAAGTTATAGCCAGCGAAACCACCATAGTATGTTCCGTCAACATCATAGATCACATATGGAGTCGTGTTGCCGATATCGCTATAGTCATGCCCGCCGGTGCTAATGCCGTAAATACCACCTACATAGCCCGGACCAATCATGTGCGGTCGATGTCTGAGCAACCGGTGGAGTTACGGTAACCTCGGGTGTGTCTAGTGATCCGGCAACGACTAATGGCGCATAGGCCAAAGAAACACTGACAATCAGTAATCGTGCGATTTTCATTCAAACTCTCCAGAATATTACTAGTTCATAAAGACTTTATAAACTGACTTTGTCTAAAGTTTGGTTAATAAAATTCGGCCGTGCTTATCAGAGCATTCGTTGCATTGTCATACAAAAAAAGCAAGGCCGATCTTGCCAACGGCCCTCGGCGCGCGTATGTGAGGCCCAAATGGGGAGAGTCGCGTAGGCGCTCCCCTAATTTTTTTTGACAAAGGCCAGAATCATGGAAATTCGCAATATCGCGATTATCGCTCACGTTGACCACGGAAAAACCACCCTTGTGGACGAAATGCTGAAGCAATCCGGTGTGTACCGCGACAACGAGGCAACCGTTGAACGGGCGATGGACAGCAATGATCTGGAACGCGAGCGCGGCATTACCATTTTGGCCAAAGCCACTTCCGTTGAATGGAAAGGCACTCGTATCAACATCGTTGATACCCCGGGCCACGCCGATTTCGGCGGCGAAGTTGAACGTATTCTGTCAATGGTTGATAGTGTTGTACTGTTGGTCGACGCGGCCGAAGGGCCAATGCCACAAACCAAGTTTGTGACCCAAAAGGCACTGGCGTTGGGCTTGAACCCAATTGTGGTCATCAACAAAGTTGATAAGGCAGACGGCGAACCCGACAAAGCCCACGATCTGTGCTTTGATCTTTTTGCCAATCTGGATGCCAACGACGAACAGCTAGACTTTCCGATGCTGTTTGCGTCAGGTCGGGCTGGCTGGGCTGACAAGGAACTGGACGGTCCGCGCAAAAATCTGGACGACCTTTTTGACCTGATTCTTGAACATGTGCCTGCGCCTGCGCAACTTACCCAACGCGACGAGCCTTTTCGCATGCTGGCCACCACGCTCGGCGGCGACGCTTTCTTGGGTCGTATTTTGACGGGGCGGGTTGAATCTGGCGTGGCCAAAGCTGGCGACATGATTAAATCAATCAACCGCGAAGGCGAGGTGATCGAGAATTTCCGCATTACCAAAGTATTGGCTTACCGCGGCTTGACGCAGATCGGGATCGACGAAGCCAGCGCTGGTGACATCGTATCGATTGCTGGCATGTCCAAAGCCACCGTTGCTGATACCCTGTGCGATAAATCTGTGACCGAGGCCATTGCCGCACAACCGATTGATCCGCCAACCATTACCGTAACCTTTGGCATCAACACCTCGCCTTTGGCGGGCCGTGACGGTGACAAAGTTCAGTCGCGGGTTATTCGCGAGCGTTTGATGAAAGAAGCAGAATCTAACGTCGCGATCAAAGTCAACGACACCGAAGATGGTGAGGCCTTTGAGGTCAAAGGCCGTGGCGAGCTGCAAATGGGTGTGTTGATCGAAAACATGCGCCGTGAAGGGTTTGAGCTGTCAATCAGTCGGCCTCGGGTGCTGTTCCAAACCATTGACGTTGATGACGAGTATTCTGGCGCGGTGATCGAAAAGCTTACGCAACGTAAAGGTGAACTTGTCGAAATGCGTCCGGGCGGTGTTGGCAAAACACGCATCGTCATGCATGTGCCCAGCCGCGGCCTAATCGGCTATCACGGTCAATTCTTGACCGACACCCGTGGCACGGGTGTTATCAACCGCGTGTTCCATAAATGGGCGCCATTCAAGGGTAAAATTGAAGGTCGCCGTGCTGGTGTGCTGGTCTCAATGGACGACGGGCAGTCGGTTCCTTACGCGCTTTACAACCTTGAAGACCGCGGCAAGTTTTTCATTGGCGCACAAGAGCAAGTCTATCAGGGCATGATTATTGGCGAGCATAATCGCCCCAATGATCTGGATGTAAACCCTATGAAGGGCAAGAAGCACTCAAACGTGCGGTCAAGCGGTAAAGACGAAGCCGTAACCTTGACCACGCCAGTACGGATGTCGCTTGAAGAAGCCATCGCCTATATTGATAATGATGAACTGGTTGAGGTGACTCCAAACAACATACGGATGCGCAAGCGCCACCTTGACCCGATTAAACGTAAGCAGGCGGCAAAAACCGTAGAAGGCTAATATTCGCAAATTGCAATGAATGGCGGGAATGAGCTGATTATAATTGCAATTTGCAACTATTGGAATAGTGTGGGTTGCAACGTAACTTTAAACACAATATTGATAATCTATTAGGGCGAGTGCCCCTATAAGTTTAGTGTACGAGAAATTGGCGCAATTGTTGCAGCTTGATTGAGTAATGAGTCGTTTTAAACAAAGGTGAAAAAAATGAAGCATCCTGTAGATGTGCATGTAGGGAAACGCGTTCGGCATCGCCGGTGGATGGTGGGTAAAACCCAGCAACAACTTGGTGAGGCTGTTGGCATTAAATTCCAGCAAATCCAGAAATATGAAACCGGTATGAATCGCGTCAGTGCGTCTCGTCTTTGGGACATTGCCGCCGTGCTAGAAGTGCCGGTCAGCTTTTTCTTCGAGGGTATCGAAGAGGGCGACGTGGAGGCTAAGGCCGTAGATGCAACAGCATCTGATATGCGCGGCGATCTGTTGGCGGATAAGGAGGCACTGGAACTGGTGCGCTCTTATTATTCGATCCCTGAAGCTCAGCGTCGGCGTCTGTTCGATCTGGCACGCGTACTAAGTGAAGTGGCTTAAGCGTCAAATCATTTGACGCCTCGGCAAGAATATGAAATCCCCGTCTGGAAACAGGCGGGGATTTTTTTATGACCATTACCGAAACTGAGCAACTTGAGCTGCTATCCGTAGCGCACGAACTTGCTGACGTTGCACGCGTTGAAACGCTCAAGTATTTCCGTACGTCGGGGTTAAGCGTTTCCAACAAGGAGCAAGACAGTTTTGATCCGGTGACCGAGGCCGACCGCGCCTCGGAACGCGCCATGCGTGATATTCTGGCCAAGCGCCGGCCGAATGACGGCATTTTGGGCGAGGAATATGGCACCCAAGAAGGCACCAGCGGCCTGACATGGGTGCTGGACCCGATTGATGGTACCCGCGCTTATATCAGTGGCACCGCCAGCTGGGGCGTGCTGATCGGGCTGGATGCAGGCAATGGGCCGGTGTTGGGCATCGTTGACCAGCCATTCACCGGCGAGCGGTTTTTGGGCGGTTTTGGTCAATCGATCTGGATCCGTGGCACCGAGAGCCGCCAGATGAAAACCCGCGACTGCGCACGGCTAGCCGATGCGATTCTTTATACAACCTTCCCTGAAGTTGGAACCGAAGCCGAGGGCGCGGCCTTCAAGCGGGTGTCGAAAAAATGCAAGCTGACCCGCTATGGCTTAGATTGTTACGCTTATGCGTTGATCGGGTTGGGGATGGTCGACATGGTGATCGAATCCGGTCTGCTGGCCTATGACGTGCAAGGCCCGATTGCCGTGGTTGAGGCCGCTGGCGGTATCGTGACCAACTGGCAGGGTGGTCCGGCGCATAACGGCGGACAGATCATCGCGGCTGGCGATGCTCGTATTCATGCTCAAGCGTTGGAGATTTTAAGCAAGGTCAGCTAGAAACGTGTCAATCTCGGCCCAGGCTTTGGCTTGAATCTCGGGGGTTTCCATCCAGATTTCGTGCCGTGCATTGTCGATCATCAGCAATTTTCCGTTGGGAATGCGCTTGGTGATCGTCTGAACCGCACTGAGGCTGACGATTTTTTCGTCTGATCCCAGCATCACCAGAATGGGGATATCAGGCATTTTTTCAGCTCTGAACGCTTTGAATTCATCCAACGCATTTCGGAACCAGCGCATGCTGGCGCCCCCTAAACCCAGCTCTGGCTTTGCGATAACTTGATCGCGCATATATTCCCAGTGGTTTTGATCGGTGGTCAGAGTGTTGTCATCAAACTTGCCTTCAACCACGTAAAACCCCGGGCTGGTGCTGGGCATACGACGGTTTCCCATCCCCAAAGCGCGGGCAATTTTAGTGAGAAAAGCCATAAGGTTATAGGCACCATGCGGTATCGTAAGGTCCCACATGGGGGCCGAGAACACAGCGGCATCAAATTTAACCCCGTTCAGCAGGCTACGCAGGGCAATACAGCCGCCCATTGAGTGCGAGAACAACAGCCGCGGGCCAGTCAGTGCAAGCACATCTGGGTGATCCATGATCGTTGCCAAATCCTGTTGGTAGTCAGCGAAATTAACGACATCGCCAATATCTGTGCGCCCATCCATATGGTCAGACAGACCTTGGCCGCGCCAATCAATGACAACCACCGCAAAGCCGCGTTTGGTTAGGTCACCAACCATGCGCCCATATTTTTCAATATATTCTGTACGGCCCGGAAACAGAAAAACTGTTCCCGCTGTGCCGTCAGCCCAAAGCGCGAACCGCACTTTAGTATCGTCACTTGTGGTGACAAAATGCGCCACGCCACCCGAAGGGGCCTCAGCCAATTCAGTGAAAAGTGGCGCGTTTGTCATATCAGCCCAGCAACGCGCCAAGTTTCATCGCCATGGCCATATCGCCGTCAACCGACAGCTTGCCGCTCATGAAGGCTGAGGTCGGGTTCAATTCGCCGTCCATCAGTTCCTGAAAAACATCAGGTGTGGCGGTCAGGGTGCAATCAGCATCACCGTCATCAGTGGAAACACCGTTTTCGTCAATACGCACCGCGCCTTCGCCTTCAATTTCAAATTTGATCGACCCGTCAAATCCGTCTGTGCCCAGTTTTTCGGACAGGGCTGCAACTGCTGCCTTAATGATATCGCTCATGGAATTTTCTCCGCAGAAATTTAAGTTGACGTTAACGTAAGGATCAATTTGTTTAATGCAAACATATTTTTTCTTTCCCTAACGTCAGAAAGAACTGCCTTAATTACCACATATCGTCACAAAAAGTGCAACAATTTGTTGTTAGTTTGAGAGAATGTATTTGTGTTTGGCAAAAAAGGCGGTATTTTTAGCGCATGTTGAAGACCCTAAAAATTCTGGCCGTTAGCGCCGCGATTCTGACTGGCGCGTGCGCAAGTGCCGCTCAAGACCTGCGCTATGGTCAAGCCCCGCACCTGGACGCGTTATTTGCAACTTTGCAAAGCGAATCAGACGGGAGCGCTGAGGGCGAGATTGTGTTGATCTTTCGTCAAAGCGGATCTGATGCAATGGATCTGCTGCTATCGCGGGGGTACGATGCGATGGCGTCTGGTGATCCGCGCATGAGTATTTGGCACTTGTCTGCCCTGATTGATCATGCGCCAGACTTCGCTGAGGCGTATAACGCCCGTGCCTCGGCATTTTTTGATCTGGGGGAATATGGCCTGGCGATGAATGACATTCATGTGGTGCTGTCGTTGAACCCTCGGCATTTTGTGGCGCTGGCAGGGCTTGGCGTCATTCAAGAAGATTTGGGCCATCTTGAGGAGGCCTTGATTGCCTATAAGATGGTGCGCAGTTTGAACCCGCATTTCAACAGTATTGACCTATCGATTGAACGGGTTGAATCCCAGTTATCGATCTTGCACTAATTCCATTTTCCGGCGCCAAAAAGGCAGGCTATGCAAAGCACTATTACGGCGGTTCTTGGTCCGACCAACACCGGCAAAACCCATTATGCAATTGAACGGATGTTGGGGCACCCAACCGGTATCATCGGTCTGCCGCTGCGCCTGTTGGCGCGCGAGGTGTATGACCGTGTCGTGGGTATGCGTGGCAAACATATGGTGGCGCTGGTCACTGGCGAAGAACGTATTGTGCCCCCCAAAGCCAAATACTGGGTCTGCACGGTTGAGGCCATGCCGCCAAACCTTGGCACCGCATTTTTGGCGGTGGATGAAATTCAACTATGTGCTGACCCGGATCGGGGCCACATCTTTACCGATCGCTTGCTGCATGCGCGGGGCCGCGCCGAAACCTTGTTTTTGGGGGCCGAGACCATAAAGGCGCGGATCGCTGATCTTGTGCCAGAGGCAATGTTTATTCGCCGCGAGCGGTTTTCAGAGCTGAAATACGCAGGTGAGAAAAAGATTAGCCGGATGCCTGCAAGATCAGCGATTGTTGGGTTTTCTGTCGATAATGTTTATGCGATGGCCGAATTGTTGCGCCGCCAAAAGGGCGGGGCGGCGGTGGTGATGGGGGCGCTTAGCCCGCGCACGCGGAACGCGCAGGTGGAGCTGTATCAGAACGGTGACGTGGATTATCTGGTGGCCACCGATGCCATTGGCATGGGGCTTAATCTAGATATCAAACATGTGGCCTTTGCTGGCTTGTCAAAATTTGATGGGCGACGACACCGGTATTTGATGCCAAATGAATTGGCCCAAATCGCTGGGCGGGCAGGGCGGTATATGACCGATGGTACCTTTGGTGTAACCGGCGAGGCCCCTCCGCTGGAACCCGAATGGGTGGACGCAATCGAGAACCATCGTTTTGCGCCGATTCGCAAGCTTGAATGGCGTAATTCCAAGCTGGAATATGGCTCGGTTAATCATCTGTTGCACAGTCTGGAAATGCCCTCGCTGCGGGTTGAGCTGGTGAAGGCGCGCGACGCTGATGATTTGCTGACCCTGCGCGCCCTGTGGGAAATGCCCGATATTGAAGATCGCGTGACGGCTTCGGCGGATGTGCGCTTGTTGTGGGATGTCTGTCAGGTGCCGGATTTTCGCAAGATATCAGGGTCTGAACACGCCAGTCTTGCCGCTAAAATATTTGGATATTTGCATGGAAAAACGGGAGTTATCCCGGATGAATGGTTGGCGCAGCAGATCAGGCGTATCGATAAACCCGAGGGTGATATTGATACATTGTCAAAACGTCTGGCTTTTATCCGCACTTGG
>JAESRG010000080.1 GCA_016764785.1 Paracoccaceae bacterium | reverse complement strand
TGATTCCGCCCTCAACCGGCTTTGTGATCTATGCCATTCTGACCGAGCAATCCATTGGCCGCCTGTTCCTTGGCGGCGTGTTGCCCGGTCTGATGCTGCTCAGCCTGTTCATTCTGGCGGTGATGTTGCTTTGCACCATTTGGCCGTCTTACGGCCCCAAAGGCCCCAAAACTTCAATGTCACAAAAAGCCCGCGCCATGGTTGGTGCCGGCCCGATTGTGCTGGTGATTATGCTGACCATTGGCGGCATTTACGGCGGTCTATTTTCACCGGTTGAGGCCGCAGGCGTTGGCGCTGGTCTGGTTATTATCTATGGCTTTATCAGCCGCAGCCTTGATCTAAAAACCCTATGGAGCGCCACCCGCGACAGCGTCGTGACCACCGCCACGGTGATGCTGATCTTGATATCGGCCTATCTGTTTAACCCGTTTTTGGCGCTCAGCCATATACCGGATTCGGTTGGCGAGATGTTAACCTCCCTGAACCTTGGCGTCACTGGCACCCTGCTTGTGATCCTCGCGATCTATCTGGTATTGGGGTGTTTTTTGGAGGGCTTCGCGATGCTGGTGCTGACCCTGCCGATCTTTTTTCCGATCATCATGGAGCTTGGCATCGACCCGATCTGGTTTGGCGTATTGGTGGTGCTGACATTGGAAATGGGGCTGATCTCGCCGCCTGTAGGCATCAACGTGTTTATCGTGAAATCGGTGGCACCCAACGTGCCGCTTAGCCAGATATTTATCGGGGTGTTGCCGTTCTGGGCCATGATGATTGTCGCGCTGCTGATTATCATCGCGTTTCCACAAATCGTGCTGTTCCTGCCCGATACAATGATAAACTGATGACCGTCCTGCTGATCCCCGGTCTGATTTGCGATCAAACCGTCTGGAAGCCGCTTGTCGATCTGCTGGACGGAAACCCCGCTGTTGCCGACCTGACAACACAAGATTGCCTGACCCAAATGGCAACCGATTGTCTGACAAAACATGACGGTCCGCTGCAAGTCGCGGGCCACTCAATGGGCGCACGGGTGGCAATGGAAATGGCCCGCCTTGCGCCTGACCGTATTACGCGTTTGGCGCTGCTTGATACCGGCATCCACCCACTGGCGGACGGGGAAATAGACAAACGCAATGCCATCGTTCAATTCGCCCATGACAACGGCATGCAAGCACTTGCCGACCGTTGGTTGCCGGGCATGATCTATAACCCAAATAAAACCGCCGCGCTGATGCAACGGCTGACCGATATGGTGCTGCGGGCTGACCCTGATCTGCACGACCGCCACATTCATGCGCTGATTAACCGCCCCGATGCGGCGGCTTATCTGGCTGATATCCCCTGCCCTACTTTGTTGATGGTCGGCCGCCAAGATCAATGGAGCCCCGTTTCCCAGCACCAAGACATGCTGGCGCTGTTGCCTAATGCGACATTAGAAATCATCGAAAACGCCGGCCATTTTGCCCCGATTGAACAACCAGCCAAGGTTGCCCAGCTCTGCGCTGATTTTCTAACCGGCTAGTCGTCGGTCTCCAGCCGGTAAATCGTGCCATTCAGCGATATCACATAGATTTCCCCGAACCCGTCGCGCCCAAACCCGGATAACGAGTCAACCGTGCCCAAGGTTTCAGCCCAAGCGCGCTGATCGCTCAGCACGCCGTTTTCATATTTGAAACTGAAAATCTCGCCGGTGCAAAAATCGCCATAAAAGTAATGCCCCACCAGCGCCGGCATGGCGCTACCGCGATACACATATCCGCCCGTTACCGCACAGCCATCTGCGGTAGCATAGGTGACAACCGGCCAGATAATATCCCGGCTTTTACACGCTGGGTCGTCGAAACACAGGTTCCCCTCGGCCAATGGCCAGCCAAGATTATCCCCGCTCGATGCAGCGCCACTATTTATGACGTCAATTTCCTCACGGGTTCCCTGCCCGACATCACCGATATAAAGGTAATCACCATCAAATGAGAAACGCCACGGATTGCGCATCCCGTAGATCCACACTTCTGGCGCGGGGCCGTCGATTTGCGGGTTGTCAGCAGGAATGCCAAATGGCTCAGCCACATCCGGCCCGACGGCAATGCGGATAATACTGCCCAGTGCGCTGTTAAAATTTTGACCGTTACCATACCTGTCGCCCCCCCCGCCGCCGTCGCCAAAACCGGCATACAAGTAGCCGTCCGGCCCAAAAGCGATCATGCCGCCGTTGTGATTGCGCGCCGGTTGCGCCAGCCGGTAAATTTCCCGCGCTGAGGCATTTTCAAACACCCCAGACACCACATTATAGTGATATTCCTCAATGATGCTGGTGAAATTTCGGCCGATAAAGTTGCTGGATGTATATGATACATAAGCCAATCCGTTTTCCAGAAAATCCGGATGCAGGGCCAGACCCAGCATCCCCGCTTCATTTCCAAACGTAGTCTGCGCGCGCAAATCCAACACATCGCGAATGCTGCCTGCCTCAACAATCGAAATCACGCCGTTTTGTTGCACGACAAAAAGCCGGCTATCATGCTGTAAGGCTGTCAAAAGAACCGGACTTTCAAGGCCTTCTGCAATTTGGTTCAGGAATATTTTCTGCCCGGACTGCGCAAAAACCGCGGGTGTGATTACCGCAAAAATACATCCCAAAAACACCCTGTTTAGAAAAAACATCCTGGAATTACCTCTTAAAATACTAAAAACACTGGCCTAAATCTTTCGAAGCACCCGACACGGATTGCCAACCGCAACCACACCCGCCGGAATATCCTTGGTCACAACGCTGCCAGCCCCGATGACCGAAGCTTTGCCGATCGTCACGCCCGGTAACACAATCACGCCCGCCCCCAGCCAGCACTGGTCTTCAATGGTGATGGGCCGCGCATGGGTGACCGCCCTAAACGGAAACTCCTTGTCTTCGGGCCATTCCAGATAGCGTTCTTCGAACTTTACCGGATGGCTGGCGGTAATCAACTGCACATTTGGCCCAATTGCCACGCAATCGCCAATAATGATTTTATTACAGTCCAGAAATGTGCAGTTAAAATTGATGAAACTACGGCTGCCAATTTCGACATTGATCCCGTAATCAGCCATGATCGGCTGCTTGACAAGCGATGGATACCCAACCTTGCCGAATACTATTTGCGCGGCCTTCCCCAGCGCCTCCATATCAGACGGATCAACACTGTTATATGCCGCAATCCGCACCGCACAGTCGGCCTGAAGTTGATTAAGCTGAGGGTCTGGCCCCACCACTCTTTCTCCGGCCAAAAGTCGGTCAAACGCAGATTTTTCGGTGCTCATATTATGTTCCTTTTCGGGCGGTTTAACACAGTTAGGTGAACTGGGTCTCATATTTGTTGACAACAGTAATTTATCTTTTATGTTAATTAACATATCAGTGAATTAAGGAATCAGATGTCTGGACTTTCCAATACCTTTGCGGCGCTCGGCGACCCCACCCGCTTCGCCATTGTCGAACGATTGTTGCAAGACGGAGAACAACCAGCATCAAAACTTTACGCTGTAGCAAACATATCTGCCCCCGCCGTGTCCCGCCACCTTAAGGTGCTGCGTAACGCGGGCATCATCAAGCAACGTATTGATAAACAACGTAGAATGTATTCAGTTCAACCCGAAGCCGTGCAAGCGATAAACGACTGGGCGATCAGCTATCGGGATTTCTGGCAAGGCAGCATGGACCGTCTTGCCGCAGCACTGTTACAGTCGAGGGACCATTAGATGGCGACCTTAACGATGGAGCGCCACTTTCCAGCGCCCCCTGCAAAAGTCTTTACCTTCATCACCCAAACCGACAACCTGTTGTTGTGGTGGGGGCCAGATGGCACCACCATTCCCGAACACGATCTCGATTTTTCACGGCTTGGTCCGTGGTCGGCGCTGATGGTTGGCCCCCAAGGTCACGGCGCAACCGTTGGCGGTGACGTTATTGCAATTGACCCGCCAAATTTTGTCGAACTGACCCTCAGCTTTGCGATTGAGGACGGTCAGCGTGGTCCGGAATCTATCATTCGGTTTGAGTGCATTGCCGACGATGCCGGCACCCGTTTTGTGCTGACCCAAACCGGCCTTGACCCGGCCCATATTGAGGACATGCGCACCAAAGGCTGGAACGCTGCATTTGCGCGACTTGAACATCTTATTACCACCTGAAAGGACCATAAAATGGCACAATATATTATTATGTATCTACGCGGCGACAGACAGCCGACCCCAGAATCGGGCCAAGCTGGCAAAGAGGCCTGGGGGAAATGGGTGAAATCGCTGGGCACCGCGGCGGTTAATCCCGGCACCCCGATGATGCACAGCATGATCGTCAGCCCCGATGGCGTTATTGAGGCCGGCAATCGTGGCTCCACCGGTTTCACGATTGTCGAGGCCCTTGATATGGACGCCGCCATCGAGATGGCCAAAGGTTGCCCCTATCTGGAAATGGGCGATCTGGAAGTCGCCCAACTGATGCAGATGCCTGGCTAAAAAGTGAGGGGGGGCCTTGGGGGCTGCCCTCTGCACATTTCCGTAATATTAGGCACAGCCTGGCAGACGATTGGCACAATCGACAGGCCACCGAGTGCGCGACTTCCGAGAGAATATTATTGCCAGGAGAACGGAATTGGAAATTGGCATCTTGACGCGTTATACTCGTTGAAATAGGAGTAACCCTATCGAGCGGGTATGGTGAAATGGTATCATAAGACCCTTCCAAGGTTAAGGCGCGGGTTCGATTCCCGCTACCCGCTCCAGATTTTCTTCACCAATATCTAGCGGTGTCCCACTTGGGCTCGTTTACCGTTCATCGACGCTTTGCATCTGTGTTTTGAGGAAGTATTTTGATATTTTCTCAAGCAGTACGGCGTTCAGCGATCCATCGCCCGGCAGGTGGTCGAACCCCCTGTAGGATATCTTCGAAATTGGCGTTTTTTAGACCGAGATAAGAAACAAGAAAAAACGCGTGCCTTGATTTAGCTGACTTTCAACGCGAATATGCCCGCCACTTTGGGCAACCAGTTTCTGGGTAATCGACAGGCCTAATCCGGTCCCCTCAGCTTTTTTTGTGGTAAAAAATGGATCAAAAACGCGCTCCAGAACTTCGTTTGTCATACCAATACCGGTATCGGCGATGACGATAAGTACCCCGGTTTCGCCTTCGTCAGTATAGTTCTCGGTCGTTATTTCCAGTTTTCCCCCATCTTGCATGGCCTGAATCGCATTAACGATCAAGTTGATCAAAATCTGCTGCAATTCTGTTCGGTTGATAGAAACCATCCTGTCGGTTTCAAGTTTCAGATCCAGATCGATTTTCGCTTTTTTGATCAAATGGCTTACCAATGGCAGCGTGTCATTAACTATTTCGTTGGGGGAGTGTTGCTCCACGTTCCCGGCATATTCTTCAGGACGGGCGAACTGTAATAGTTTGTTTACCAGCGTATTTATCCGATGAACTTGCTCGTAAATGAGTGAAAATTCGGTTTTCAAGTCGGTCGCCTGCGCGCCCAGTTCTTCAAATATGACGTCGATATTTCCCTGAATTACGGCGACAGGATTATTGATTTCATGGGCAACCGAGGCTGTAATCTCACCAATGGCAGCAAGTTTTTCGGAAATAATCAGCTGTTTGGTTGTCACCTCCAACCTCTGGTTTGCGTCTTTTAGTGCGCGAGTGCGCGACTCCACACGGCTTTCCAGTTCTTCGCCCCATTCACGCAAACGTTGATCGCGGTCCTGCACTTGTTCCAGCAGCGTATCCAGTTGGGTGGAGACTAACGAAACCTCGTTTTTTGCGTCATTTTGACCTGTACGGGCGGAAAGATCGCCCGCCTCAACTTTGGATATCGTCTGAACGATATTCTCTAGAGGTTGGAAAATCCCGCGGGCAAGCCACAGAAAAAGCGGTACTGATAACAAAAGCAATGCCAAAAAACCGGCAGAAATAGTCAGCAATGTACGGGTTTTGGCCGCGCGGAAAGGGCTGTCCAGAAACCCGACATAAAGCATACCAACCCGGGTTCCAAAACTGTCAATCAGCGGTTCATAAGCCGAGATATACCAGTCATTCACAACAAAAGCCCGGTCAAGCCAGACGTGTCCCTCGTCCAGCACAGCCGCGCGAACTTCAACAGATACTCTTGTGCCAAGCGCCCGTACATTCTCAAAAAGACGCACATTTGTCGAGATCCTGACGTCTTCAAGAAACAGAGTAGTTGTTCCCTGACTGCCCTCCGTCAAGCTGGCTTCGGGGTAAACAAGGTCGTTAATTGTATCGATAAAAGCGAGGTTTTGGTTTAGCAAAACCCCTGCGATCAAAGCGCCGTTTCCGGTCGCCACGGGCGCCGCACTATGAACAATCATTCCTCGTGTTTCTTCGGTTCTTGTTGTGGGCAGTGCCGCGAGGGTTGGCACCAGCGGTATATTTGCCTCTGTGGTCAGGTGTGGCGCGATTTCGGCCAGTTGTGCACTGGAAAAAACATCAATTTCGGCACCGCCCTGCCCCCTTAGCGCGCTTTGAACAAGTGGCCAATGCGAGGGATTGTCGGGTACATTATGGCTGTCGGCTGCGATAACACTGCCGTTTGAATCGATAAAGTACAGAAAATCAAACCCATATCTTATCCGTTCTTTCTCAAGCAAAGCTGGAAGATCGTCGGTATTTGCGGCGTTTGAATATTCTGCTGATGCGCCAAGCGACAACACTTGTTCAAATGAACGCGCCCGCAGCCCGGCCAAATATTGGTGGGCAATTGTCAATTCTCCATTAACTTTGGCAATCAGCAAATCGTCAAATCTTGTTGACCAGTTATAGACAACAATGCCACCAAAAATAGGCATCACAATAAGCATTGGAATCAACGCGATAAGCAACAATCGTGTGCGAACAGAGCGTTGCCACGGAATAATACCGCGGTCAGACATCCCAGGTCGCATATTTGCGATCAATAGTTTTACGCGAAATACCCAGTCGCCGCGCGGCCTCAGCACGGTTGCCCTTGGTATCGTTCAGGACATTGAGAATATGTCGTTTTTCCACCGCAGCAAGGGAATCTATTGCAGCTTCGTCAACGCTTTCATGATCGCTGAATTCTCGCGGGAATTCCCCCAAAATCAATGAGCGCTCAATCAGGTTACGCAATTCCCGAACATTCCCGGGCCAGTCATAACTGGAAAGCTTCAGCAACACGCCTTCTGTTAGGGGCAAGGGCTGTACACCTAATTCGTCTGATATTTTCTTCATAAACATGTTCGACAGCTCAAGAATATCACCCTTACGTTGAACAAGTCGCGGCATTTCAATGTTAATAACATTTATGCGATGGTATAAGTCAGCACGAAAATATCCTTCGGCAACGGCTTTTTCAAGATTTGCGTTTGTGGCAAACATAAAGCGTAAGTTGAGCGGCACTTCGCGCAATGACCCAATAGGCCGGATACGCTTTTCCTCGATGACACGTAACAAAGTGCCTTGCACTTTAAGGGGCAGCTCAGCGATTTCGTCCAGAAACAGTGTGCCACCTCGGGCATGAAACAACAGACCATCTTGGCGTACATCGCCTTTTTCAGGGTCATGACTGACATATCCAAATAACTCATTTGCGATGGATTCTGCAGAAAATGCAGCGCAATTAACCGGTACGAAAGGTGACTCCGACCGGTCAGACATAGAATGCAGGGTGCGGGCCACCACCTCTTTTCCTGTACCACTATCGCCGGTAAAAAGAACCGATGTGGGCAAAGGGGCGA
Organism: Paracoccaceae bacterium; assembly: GCA_016764785.1. Taxonomy (GTDB): domain Bacteria; phylum Pseudomonadota; class Alphaproteobacteria; order Rhodobacterales; family Rhodobacteraceae; genus UBA3077. The sequence goes on along the minus strand of JAESRG010000080.1, from coordinate 5,046 downwards.
TCCGCTCCAAAGTGTCACGGATCGACATGACCTCAGCGGAACGGCCAAGCAGGCGCCCATGGACACAAAGCTTTTCGGCGGCCAATTCGTATTTCAACAAATAGTTTTCGCGGCGAAGTTCTTGACGATCAAAACAGCGCGCAACGGCGTTCAAAATCTGGTTTGATCGAAATGGCTTAAGCACAAAATCGGCGACCCCTGCACGCAAGGCCTCGATCGCTGTTTCCAGATCTGCAAAGGCTGTGATCAAAATTGCATCGGCAAAGAAACCGACTTTACGTTGTTCCTTGATCCAGTCCAATCCGTTTTGACCCGGCATGACATTGTCGATGATCACGATATCAAAATGGTTTTCGTCAAGCAGCTTGGTGGCTTCTTGCACATTGCTGGCCTGTTCAACCCTCTTGCAACGCGACCCGAGGATTTTGACCAGAAAGTTCCGCATCCCGGGTTCGTCATCGACAATCAAAACCGAGGAAAGTGGCAATCCGGGCCCGAATTCGGACTCGGTATGCTTGATTTCAGTTTGTTTTAGTACCGCAATATTGGCCATCTATGTCTCCGGCTATTCTACCGGTGTTTCTCCGGAAGGTTTGGCTGCGATCTCTTCATACCACAAGTCATGATGCTCTTTTGCCCATTGGGTTTCAACCCTGCCTTTGGTCATGGATTGCAGCGCGCCCTCCATGCCAACAGAACCAAGATAGATATGCGCCATAATAAGAGCAATAAAGACGAAGGCGATAATGATATGCAGAAGGTTGGCGAATTGCATTTCTTCTTGTGGCGCTAACACTGTGTCAAATGGCGCGATACCGAACAGGCTGGGCAAGCCAAGGCTGTTTGCGACATCCAGAACCGGTGCAAAAAAATTGATCTGATAGGGGAACAGCAAGGACAGTCCGGTAACCGAGATGATTACCCCAAACCCCATCACCAGCCAGAACACAATTTTCTCACCAGCATTGAATTTTCCGGCAGACGGATGCGAGCCTTTGGTGAACAGTCCACCACCTTTAAGTAACCATTTGAAATCGACTTTGGCGGGCATGTTTTTCCAAACCCACAAGACAAAGCTTAGTGCCAATCCAACCATAAACGGCCACGCCATATAGTTGTGGACAAATTTTCCGGCGATGGCGATGGGAGCAAAAACCTCTTTGCCAAATAACGGAATCAGCGCCACACGACCGAATAGCAAGCTAAGGCCGGTAACGGCGAGCAGCAAAAACGGGATGGCCATTGTCCAGTGGGCAACCCGCTCAATGATGCGGAAACGTAACACTGTTTCGCCGGTTTTTTCGCCCTCGATGCGGATTTTGCCACGGATCAAATAGAACGCAGCCAAACCGATCAGAACGGCCAAAAGAAGATAGCCACCGATGGTGCGGATCGGACCATTGCGCCAGCTTAACCAACGCATCCCGCCATCTTGCATGACGACATCCCCTGCTGGTCCAGAATTCGAGGAAATAATGTCTGCGGTGCCATAGCGAAAGCTGCGCCAGAGTTCAGGGTCAGAAACCCCGCCGAGCGGGCCGAGCTGACTGCCGAGTGGCGCTGCCAAATCGGAATTTCCGATGGCGTCGCGACGGAACTGGTCGTCAAGTGGCTCTCCACGTTGGCGAGCCATGATATCTTCTAACGTTTGGGCGCCTCCGGTTATTTCGCGTGGGTCGGAATTTCCTTCTTCCTGAGCGAAACTTGGCAGGCTGGACAGTGTCAGCAAAATGACAGCCAGAAAAAACGCCACGAATTTTTGCGCGGACATGGGTGTGCTCCTTGAATGCTTAAAGCGGCTCAGGGGGGCAATCCCCCCTGAGCCTAAGTCTTATAGGCTAGATGCTGTAATCAGCCGCCGGCTTTTTGGCCGTATGCTGTGCCCCAGCCCCACGCGCCGGAACCAAAGCCGCGAGAAACGACCCGTTCACGGTAGATGGCGGAAACAATGTCTCCGTCACCCGCGAGCAGTGCTTTGGTTGAACACATCTCGGCGCAGATTGGCAGTTTACCTTCCGCAATACGGTTGCGACCGTATTTTTGGAATTCTGCTGCTGAGTGATCCTCCTCAGGGCCACCTGCACAGAAGGTACATTTGTCCATCTTGCCGCGCGAACCATAGTTGCCAGCCTGTGGATATTGCGGCGCGCCGAATGGACACGCATAGAAGCAATAACCACACCCGATGCAAAGGTCTTTGCTGTGCAAGACGATGCCGTCGGCTGTCTGGTAAAAACAGTCGGTTGGGCAAACGGCCATACACGGCGCGTCCGAGCAATGCATACAAGCGATCGAAATCGACCGCTCGCCGGGTTTGCCGTCACCAATGGTGACAACTTTCCGGCGATTGACGCCCCAAGGGACCTCATGCTCGTTCTTACAGGCGGTTACGCAGGCATTACATTCAATGCAGCGTTCCGCATCACAGAGAAACTTAACTCTTGCCATTTCTCAATTCTCCTTAAGCTGCTGAAATTTTGCACAAAGACGCCTTAGTCTCCTGCATTTGGGTGACACTGTCATAGCCATAAGTCATGGCCGTGTTGGCAGATTCGCCAAGCACAAACGGAGCCGCGCCTTCTGGGTATTTGTGACGTAGGTCTTCGCCTTGGAAGTGCCCACCAAAGTGGAAAGGCATAAAGGCTACGCCCTCGCCGACCCGCTCGGTAACCAAAGCCGCAATTTTGACCTTGCCACCTTCCGGACCTTCCAGCCAAACCTGCTGGCCATCACGAATACCAAGATTGTTGGCATCGCGTGTGTTGATTTCAACAAACATTTCTTGTTGAAGCTCAGCCAGCCAAGGGTTGGAACGGCTTTCGTCGCCCCCGCCTTCAAACTCCACCAAACGACCCGAGGTCAGGATCATTGGATAATCCTTGCTAAAGTCATTTTGCTGAATCGAGGCATACATAGTTGGCAGACGGTAAGCCTGTTTATCCGCATATGTAGGATAGTCCTCAACCAGATCACGACGGTTGGTGTACAGCGGCTCACGGTGAAGCGGTACCGGATCAGGGAAAGTCCACACAACTGCGCGGGCTTTGGCGTTACCAAACGGCGCACATTCATGGGCAATTGCAACACGCTGGATCCCGCCCGAAAGGTCGGTTTTCCAGTTTGTGCCATCACCAGCACCAGCAGCCATCGTGGCCAGCTCGGCATCGGTCAACTCGCTATCCCAGCCCAGTTCTTTGAGCATGGCCAAGGTGAACTCAGGATAACCGTCCTGAATATCCGAGTCTTTCGAATACACACCTTCGGCCAGCAAGTTCACACCGTCACGTTCAACGCCAAAGCGGGCGCGGAAAGTCAGGCCACCTTTTGATACGGGTTTAGACATATCATAGAGGTTTGGAGTGCCGGGATGCATATCCTCTGGGTTGCCCCAACAAGGCCATGGTAGACCGTAATATTCGCCATCATTCGGGCCACCAATCGCTTGCAGCGTGGTTTTATCGAATGTGTGCTGATTGGCCATATGAGACTTGATCCGCTCTGGCGATTGACCAGTGTACCCGATGGTCCACATGCCACCGTTGAATTCGCGGGTGATGTCCTCAATATTTGGCTCATCTTCACTGTCCATGCCAATTTTGCGGAACAGACGTTCGGCAAAGCCGAACTTCTTGGCAAATTTCGCCATGATAACATGGTCGGGAAGGCTTTCGAAAACCGGATCCATAACCTTGTCGCGCCACTGCAATGAGCGGTTTGAAGCGGTAACCGAGCCGCGAGTCTCATATTGAGTTGAGGCAGGCAACAGGTAAACGCCATCAGTGCGATCATGCAAAACGGCCGAAACAGTTGGATACGGGTCAATGACAACCAGCAAATCCAGCTTTTCCATCGCTGCTTTCATTTCCACGCCGCGCGTTTGACTGTTTGGCGCGTGGCCCCACAGAACCATGGCGCGCACATTGTCGGGCTGGTCGATGTTTTCCTTGTCTTCCAGAACCCCGTCAATCCAGCGCGAAACCGGGATACCTTTGAGGTTCATCAGGGATTTTTCGGAACCATCGGCGGCTGTCAGGTTGTCAAAACGCCCTTTAAGCCAGTCAAGATCTTCGTCCCAAACCCGTGCCCAATGCGCCCAAGCGCCAGCTGACAGGCCGTAATAACCCGGCAATGAGTGTGACAGGATACACATATCTGTCGCGCCCTGAACATTGTCATGGCCGCGGAAAATATTGGTGCCGCCGCCTGCAACGCCCATGTTGCCAAGCGCAAGTTGAAGGATGCAATACGCGCGAGTGTTATTGTTACCCGTGGTGTGCTGCGTGCCACCCATACACCAGATCAAGGTGCCGGGGCGGTTGTTGGCAAGGGTGCGTGCAACACGCTCCATTTGCTCACCCGGAACACCGGTAACGCGTTCGACCTCTTCAGGTGGCCAATTGGCAACTTCGGCGCGAATTTCATCCATGCCGTAAACACGGGTGCGGATAAACTCTTTGTCTTCCCAGCCGTTTTCAAAGATATGCCACAAGAAACCCCAGATCAGCGCAACGTCTGAACCTGGCCGAATACGAACATATTCATCCGCATGGGCGGCTGTACGGGTAAAGCGTGGGTCGCACACGATAAGCTGCGCGTTGTTTTGCTCTTTGGCTTTCAGCAGGTGAAGCAGCGAAACGGGGTGTGCTTCGGCAGGGTTGCCACCAATAACAAGCATCACTTTGGAATTGTGAATGTCGTTATACGAGTTGGTCATGGCGCCGTAGCCCCATGTGTTGGCAACACCAGCAACCGTAGTTGAGTGACAAATACGCGCCTGATGGTCTACGTTATTGCTGCCCCAATAGGCGGCAAATTTGCGGAACAAATAAGATTGTTCGTTGTTGAATTTCGCTGAACCCAGCCAATAAACTGAATCAGGGCCGCTTTCTTCACGAATGTCGCCCATCTGGTCGCCGATTTCATCAATCGCTTGTTCCCAGCTGATGCGTTTCCACTCGCCGTTTTCTTTTTTCATCGGGTATTTCAGGCGGCGTTCGCCATGTGCGGCGTCGCGGGCTGATGCCCCTTTGGCGCAATGCGCACCAA
>JAESRG010000079.1 GCA_016764785.1 Paracoccaceae bacterium | reverse complement strand
CAACCCCGGTGCGCCGTCGGGTCCAATCGACAAAATTGCGTCGGGCGGCGAACTGTCCCGGTTTTTGCTGGCGCTGAAGGTGTGTCTGACCACCCGGGCTGACGGGCTGACGTTGATCTTTGATGAAATTGATCGTGGTGTTGGCGGGGCAACCGCTGATGCGGTCGGGCGGCGTCTGGCGGCGGTGGCCGAGGGCGCGCAGGTGCTGGTGGTCACCCATTCTCCGCAGGTGGCGGCGATTGGTGCGCATCATTTTCTGGTGTCAAAGACGGTAACAAACGGTATGGCTACCACAAATGTGAATGTTCTGGACGCGGCTGCGCGGCGTGACGAAATTGCACGGATGCTGGCGGGGGATGTGATTACCGATGCGGCACGGGCGGCAGCCGACGCCCTGATCGGATCGCTCGCCAAGGCGTAGCCCAAAGACCGGTTGGTTCTTTGCGCGGCAAAGATGCCATGTGATTGCGGGGGGCCTACTGTTTTCAATAACCTCACCTGCCTGTTTTTCGCTCTCCCTGTGGGAGAGACTTAAACAGTTGGGCGTGGCCTCGGCAGTGAGTATTTCAGCAACAAAGAAGGTTAGTTGATCGGCAGCATTTTACCGGGGTTCAGTATGTTTTGAGGGTCCAGAGACTTTTTAATGTCAATCATTACCGACAAGGCCTCGCCGTGTTCATCTGCCATGTATTTTATTTTACCCATGCCAATGCCGTGTTCGCCAGACACGGTGCCATCATATTTCAGGGCGCGCATCGCCAGATTGCGGGTAAAAACCGCTGCGTTGGCAATTTCCTGTTCATTGTCGGGGTCGATGCAGATGCCACAATGGAAATTACCGTCGCCAACATGGCCAACAACCGTGAACAGCAGCCCGAGGCTTTCGCCCTCAGCCTTAGTGGCGAGGATCACTTCGGCGAGGTTGGAAATGGGCACACAGACATCGGTGTTCTGAATCCGCGCGCCTTTACGAACGGCTTTTTGCGCGTAATATGCGTTGTGGCGCAGGTCCCAAAGGGCGGTGCGTTCGGCCGCGCTGGCGGACCATTTGAAATCGGTGCCGCTGTTGTCAGCGACGATCTCTCCGAATAATTCAGCCTGTTCGGCCACGCCATTCACCGAGCCGTGAAATTCCACAAACAAGTGTGGTTTTTCCGGCAAATCCCCGCCGTTATAGGCGTTGAAACCACGCACCATCACCTCGTCTACCAGTTCAATCCGCGCCATCGGAATGCCCATCTGGATGGTGGAAATCACCGTATTTACTGCGGTTTCAACATCGGGAAAAACACAAGTGGCAGCTGAAATTGCCTCAGGCTGGCCTTGCAGTTTCACCGTGACTTCGGTGATGATGCCCAGTGTGCCCTCGGACCCGACGAACAGTTTCGTGAGGTCATATCCGGTGGAGGATTTGCGTGCACGGGTGCCGGTGCGGATGATACGGCCATCGGCCAGAACCACCTCAAGCGCCAGAACGTTTTCGCGCATTGTGCCATACCGAACGGCCGTCGTGCCAGACGCACGGGTCGCGGCCATACCGCCGATTGAGGCATCGGCACCCGGATCAACCGGAAAAAACAGGCCTGTAGCGCGCAGATCGGTGTTCAGCTGTTTGCGGGTGACGCCGGGTTGTACCACAGCATCAAGGTCTTCGGCGTGGATTTTAAGCACCGCGTTCATGCGCGACATATCCAGTGAAATACCGCCGCGAACGGCCAGCTGATGACCCTCAAGTGAGGTGCCGGTGCCATAGGCAATAATCGGGCAGGCCTCAGCCGCACAAATTTTCATGATTTCGGAAACCTCGGCGGTGTTCAGCGGAAATGCCACCGCATCGGGCGGGGTAGCAGGAAAGTAGGCCTCGTTTTCGCCGTGCTGGGTCAGAATGGCATCTGATGTGCTTAGCCGGTCATCGAGCAGGTTGCGCAATTGGGTGATCGCTGTTTCAATGGTCATGAGTTCTCTCCGTTTCGACGGAACGGTAAGCCCGGACACGCCGGAAAGGAAGGTCAAAATGCAGATTTCTGAGGGCCATGACGGGCCATATGCTGCGCCACTGCTGACGTCGACCCGAACTGTCCCGCACGGCTGGATCGATTATAACGGGCACATGAACGTGGCGCACTATATGGCAGCGTTCGATCAGGCAACCGACGAGGTTTTTGAGCGGCACCTGGGCATTGGCGAGGATCATACCAAGCGCACCCAGCACGGCCCGTACGTGGTGCAAAGCACCCTGCATTATCTGGCGGAATTCCTGGAGGGTGCCGAATATCATGTTCGGGTGCATCTGGTTGACCACGATCAAAAACGCATGCATCTGTTTTTGCAGATGATTGATGCGGCGGGGGCGATCGGGGCAACTGGCGAAATCATGATGATGAATGTGGACTTGACCACGCGGCGGTCAACACCGTATCCCGACTGGGTGCAGGTGCGGCAGGTGCGGCTGGCGCGGATGCAAGCGGCGCATGATCTGTTGCCAAATCCAGCGCAGCTTGGCGCAACAATTGGTATTCGGCGTAAAGGCTAGGGGCAGGATTTGGCAGAGATATTTGGCTTTTTTCGACAACTTATCAGGGGCCTGCGGAACGAGGTTCTGGCTGGCTGGCGCGCCATGCGCCATAACAGCCCCAGCCAGATCCAGTTCTGGCTGATTGCGCTGTACATCGGGGTGGCGGCGGGGTTTGCGGCTGTGGGCTTTCGGGTTGCCATCGGTTTTTTGCAAGAAAATATCTATGGTGCCAGCGACAAAGCGCTGCATACGCGTCTGGCGGAATTGCATTGGGGCTGGGTTTTGCTGGTACCCATTCTGGGCGGCTTGGCTGTCGGTATTCTGTTGTGGATGTTTACCAGTGACGGGCGCACCCAAAACCTTGCCAACGTCATTGAGGGCGCAGCGCTACGTGATGGTCGGGTGGATAAACGCAAGGGAATGTTGGCGACGCTGATCTCGTTGATCACTTTGTCGACGGGCGGTTCCACGGGCCGCGAGGGGCCGGTCGTGCACCTGGGGGCGGTGATTTCCAGTTGGGTTTCCAACCTCATTCGGGCTGACGGCATCACCGCACGTGACCTGATGGGCTGCGCGGCAGCGGCGGCGGTTTCTGCGTCATTTAACGCCCCCATTGCCGGGACGATTTTTGCGCTTGAGGTGGTCTTGCGTCACTTTGCAGTGCATGCTTTTGCGCCAATTGTGATTGCTTCGGTGGCGGGAACCGTCGTCAGCCGGTGGCAGATGGGCAACGTGACCGAATTTATCTTGCCGGTGCAAAACCTGTCGTTTTATCAAGAACTGCCAGCATTTTTGCTGTTGGGGCTGGTGTGCGGCATGGTGGCCTATGCGCTGATCAAGTCGATTTTCGTGGCGGAAGACATTGGCGATCTTATTCAGGAGAACACCGGCATGCCGATCTGGTTACGGCCGGCGGTATCGGGCGCAATGCTGGGGATGACCGCAATCTGGTTCCCGCATATTATCGGGGTCGGCTATGAAACGACCTCTATTGCATTAACAGGCCAGGTCGGATTTTGGGTGGCGCTGACTTACGTGGCAGTGAAAGTGATTGCCGTGGCGATCACTTTTGCAGGCCGTATGGGGGGGGGGATATTTTCACCCTCGCTGATGATTGGTGCCTTGACCGGCCTGTCGTTTGGCTATGTGGCCACCGCGATTGCACCGGGGGTTTCGGGGGTTGAAACCCTGTATGCATTGGCCGGAATGGGGGCTGTCGCGGCGGCAGTGCTGGGCGCGCCGATTTCCACGACCTTGATTGTGTTCGAGCTGACGGGCGACTGGCAAGCAGGGATCGCGGTGATGGTTTCGGTGTCGCTGGCATCTGCCCTGACCAGCCGCTTGGTGGACCGGTCGTTTTTTTTAACCCAGTTGGAACGTCGAGGCGTGCATTTGGCGGATGGACCGCAGGCATATTTGTTGGCGACGATCTCAACCGGTCGGTTGATGCGGGTTGACGGGGCTGAAAACGGGGCCTCGGGGACGCGCTGTCAGGAACTGATTGACCAAGGGGTATTTTTGCCGTCGGATGCCAGTCTGGAACAGGCAATGCCGATGTTCGAAAATGGTACTGACCTGATTCCGATTGTGCAGATGCAGGATGATGGCACGCCCGACCTGTTGGGTGCATTGTTCTATATTGATGCCTTGAAAGCCTATAACCGGGCGCTGGCCGAGACTGCGCGCGAGGAACATTCCTGACGGCCGCTTACATCTGTTCAACGACGGTTTTATTTACGGCAAAGGCCAACATTCGGGTGATGGATTCGATGCCTGACATCGGGGTTTCATAAGACCAAACCGCATCCAAAAGTACGCCATTCTTGTCAAAGATCGAGAAATAGCTGGCCTCGCCTTTGTAAGGGCACGCGATTTTCAGGGTTGAACGTTCCAGAAGCTCCATGCTGATATCGGCGCGTGGAAAATAGACCACTGGCGCAAAATCCGCTTCGCGCAGTACCACTGCGTTGTTTGTTTCGCCCAGAATAGAATCGCTGGTGCGCACCATCCACTTACCTTCGGCTGATTGTATTGTAATTCTTGGCTCTGACATACTTATTCCCCTATTTACTATTTGAGCGTGTATATCAAAGATATGTGACAGTTTCACACTGTCAAATTGTAGCACAGACTTGGTGGAGCCATTCAGCGGTCTCACCCTTAATCAGTGGGCCGATTTTATGAACAATTTCTGCGTGATAGTCGTTGATCCAGTCACGCTCGGGCGTGGTTAACAGATCAGCGACGATCAACCGCCGGTCAATTGGCACCCAGGTTATAGTCTCGAAGCCAAGCATTTCGCGATCACCCCCAACAGGGACGGAGGCGGCGTCGACCACCACCAGATTTTCAATGCGAATGCCCCAGGCGCCTTCGCGATAATATCCTGGTTCATTTGACAGGATCATTCCGGGTTCCAGGGGAATGTCGTTGATTTTGGAAATACCTTGCGGGCCTTCGTGGACGCCCAGATATGTGCCGACCCCGTGGCCGGTACCATGATCATAATCAAGCCCCTGCTGCCACAGAGCAACCCGCGCAAAAGCATCGATATCGCGACCGGCACGTCCAGCTGGCCAGCGGAGCATCGAGATTCCGATCATTCCTTTAAGGACCAAGGTAAAACAACGGGCCATGTCCTCGGTCGGTGTGCCGATGATCACCGTGCGGGTAATATCGGTGGTGCCGTCCAGATATTGACCGCCGCTATCGACCAGCAGCAGGTCATTGGGCATAATTTGGCGATTTGAATTTTCGTCAACGCGATAATGCACAATTGCGCCGTTGGGGCCGGACCCGCTGATGGTTTCAAAAGATATGTCGGTTAGGGCGTTGGTGTTGCGCCGGAAATTCTCAAGCTTTTCCACAACGTCAATTTCGGTCAAGCTGCCCTTCGGAGCGGTCTTGTCGAGCCAGCACAGGAATTCTGCCATTGCTACTGCATCCCGCAGATGCGCAGCGCGGGTGCCAGCCAGCTCGGTCGGGTTTTTGCGCGATTTTGGCAGGATGCAGGGGTCTTTTGCCCAAACTGGTTCTTGCAGGTGTTCTGAAACCCAAATAGGTGCGCTTTTTCGATCAACGCCAATTTTGCCCATCAGTTCGCGCAGGTTCTGACCAAAGTCTTTTGGTCTATGCCGCTGAATATCCGGGCCAAGATGCGTGATAACGTCATCAGATATTTTTGCCGGATCCACAAAAAGCTTTAGCGTCGCATCGGCCTTCAGAATCGCAAAACACAGCGGTGCAGGCGTGTTGGACACGTCGTTGCCGCGAATATTCAGCAGCCATGCAATTGAATCAGGCAGAGTCAGGACTGTCGCGCCCAGTTCCTTTTCAACAAGGATTTTTGCAATTTTTTTGCGTTTGCTTTCACTGGTTTCGCCCGCGAATTCTATCGGATATGCAATGATTTTTTCCTGCGGCGGCAGCGGGCGATTGTCCCAGATTGTATCCACCAGATTTGGAGTTTGTTGCAAGGATATCCCCGCAGCCTGCAAGGCACTGGTGAGTTTATCAATTTCGTCAAATCCGTGCAACATTGGATCATAACCGACAATGCTGCCCTCAGACAGATTCTTGACCAGCCAGTTCTCGACACTGGTTTCGGGCCAGTCGATCGGGGTGTAAGCTGCCAGATCAACCTGCTTGCGCACTTGCAAGCGATACCGCCCGTCGATAAACACCCCCGCGATGTCCAATAGCACCGCGCAGCTTCCTGCTGATCCGGTAAAGCCGGTCAGCCATGACAAACGTTCATCACAAGCCGCAACATTTTCGCCCTGATGGGCGTCTGCACGCGGGACCAGAAAACCCGACAGGCTTTTAGCACGCAGAACATCCCGCAGCTTGGCAAGACGCGGAGCGCCGGTTTCTGGCGACGACGTAACTGTAAATGTCTGGAACATTGTTTCAATTTCTCACACAAGGGTTATGGATCAGGATTTGCACCTTTGCCCCAGTTTGCCTATATTTAGGGATATTGAAAACGTAAAACTTTGGAGCATGGCCACAATGGCACGATTTTTATCTTTTTTACTCTTTGTGGCCGCCATTGCGCGGGTCTATTTCGATTGGCAAGCTAGTCGATGGTTCGGAGAATTCTATTTTATACCAATTGGCGAAACATGGGCGCAGATTCATTTTGGCAGCTTGCAGATGATTCAACCGTTTATCGAGCGGACACTGTCCCCTGATCTTTGGGAAAACCTGATCCTGCCTGTGTTGCTATGGCCCGCCGCCCCGACCCTTTTGGGGGTATCCGTTGTTCTGTGGCTGCTTGGGGCGCGCAAGAAAAAGGCAGAACGTGTCACGCGCGTAACCCAGATGGAGACCGAAGAGACAGGTCCGGTTCGTCGGATGCGCTAAGCATCGATATGGTTTATTGGGCCGAAGGGCTCCCGCCTGTTTGCACCAAATCCTGACGGATTGGGCACAAACAGTTGGACGTGGCCTCGCCTACGGCTCGGTGGGGCAGGGCGTTAACTTGCGATTTTCAAACCACGTTTGCGCGCGTCTTTCTCAAATAATGAGGCCAGTTGCTCGGTCATTGCGCCCGCCAGTTGTTCAACATCGGTGATGGTCACCGCTTTGGCATAATAGCGGGTCACGTCGTGGCCGATGCCAATGGCGATCAGTTCCGCCGCTTTGCGGGTCTCGATCATGTCGATCACATCGCGCAGGTGTTTTTCCAGAAACGAGGCCGGATTAACCGACAGGGTTGAATCGTCGACCGGTGCGCCGTCTGAAATAACCATCAGAATACGCCGTGCTTCGGGGCGGCGCATGATCCGGCGATAGGCCCACTCAAGCGCCTCACCGTCGATATTTTCCTTCAGCAGACCTTCTTTCATCATCAGCCCCAAATTGGGCCGCGCCCGACGCCAAGGGGTGTCAGCTGATTTATAGATGATGTGACGCAGGTCATTCAAACGGCCCGGCAGGGCGGGGCGTTCGGCTTTTAGCCATGCTTCGCGAGATTGTCCGCCCTTCCATGCCCGTGTTGTAAACCCGAGGATCTCAACCTTGACTTGACAGCGTTCCAGCGTGCGCGCCAGCACGTCAGCACAGATTGCGGCAATAGAAATCGGGCGTCCGCGCATGGAACCCGAATTATCAATCAGCAGCGTTACGACTGTGTCGCGGAATTCAATATCGGATTCTTGTTTGAACGACAGCGGCGTGGTTGGGTTGGCAATCACGCGCGCCAAACGGGCGGCGTCCAGAATGCCTTCTTCAAGGTCGAACTCCCAATGGCGGTTTTGCTGGGCCTGCAACCGGCGTTGCAACTTGTTGGCCAACCGCCCGACGGCAGCTTTTAACGGGTCAAGCTGTTGGTCAAGATAGGCGCGCAGGCGTTCCAGTTCGGCTGGGTCTGCTAAGTCGGTCGCGTCGACTTCCTCGTCGAATGCATCGGTAAAAACCATGTAATTCGGGTCGGCATCTGAATGGGGTGGCACAGGAAGTTGTTCATCAGGTGGGTCTCCGTCAGCCATATCGGTGTCGTCTGACATGTCGGCATCGGGGTTGTCTTCCAGCGAGGCTTGCGCCTGTTGCTGGTCCATCTGTTCTTCTTGTTCTTCAGGGGGCTGCTGCTGATCTTCGGAGTTTTCGTCGTCATCGCCGCCGTCTTGATCTTCTTGATCGCTGCCGTCGTCCTCGGCGGTTTCGTCCGCATCATCAGGGTTTTCCATGTCGGGGTCATCACCCAACTGGTCGCCATAGCCAAGGTCGGTAATCATTTGCCGAGACAGCCGCGCGAACGCGATTTGATCATCTAAGCTGTCAAGAATTTCCGATAAGGTATCGCCAGCTTTGCTTTCCAGCTGATCGCGGCGCAAATCCAGAACATTTTGCGCGCCTTTGGGAAGGTCGCGGCCTGTCGCCATCTGGCGCAGCAAGTACCCCGCCGCCGTGGATAGCGGTGCATCAGCGGCATCTTTGAGGGCTTCAAACCCTAATTTTTGGGCCTCGGAATCTATTTTGGCGTCAATGTTTCGGGCTGTGCCGGGCAGGGCACGTGCGCCGAGCGCCTCACAACGGGCGGTTTCCAGCGCCTCGTACAGCCCCGACGCGATTTCGCCTTGGGGCAAATATTTGCTGTGAGTCGCCTCGTTATGAAACCGCAACCGCATCGCATAGGCATCAGCCGTGCCGCGCGCCAGCATGATTTCCTGTTTGGTCATGCGCCGCGTTACTTGTGGCAGGCGCACGGTGTCACCGTTAATCCCAGCGGGATCAATGGTATAGGTCACCGACAGGTCAGCGCGATTGGCAAGGGTTTTTGTCGCCTCGGCCAGCGCTTTTTTGAACGGATCAGCAGGGTTGTCGGTTGGTTCGTTCACTAATTCCCCGGTTCAGTTAAGGCTTTGCAAAAATCAGCATCAGTTCTCCAAAGCCAATCATCGGTAAAATCGCCGATTTCGGCAACGTATGCAGTATAGAGCGCAGACGTCCGCGCGATTTCCGCGTCGATCATTTGCTTGACGTCATCGTCGCTGACGTCGGAATGTCTTTCAACGTGAAAGGTGGCCGATCGAACGAAAAAGTTGATGGTGGGAGGATAGCTTACGGCGAAACGTTCCGCAATAACGGTTGAGCCAGCATAGCCTTCTAGCGCGGTATAAAACCCCGCACACCGGAGAGAGTTGGCATCTCGGATGGAGATCAAGTCTTGTGAGTGTGCGGTCGAGGCTAGCACGGAAAGCGCGATTGTAAATACAGTTTTTTTCATAATGGTCCTTGGTTTTATCGACATGCCGAAAATTGGCCTTTGTCGCGTCAGTTTCTTTATTCCAGCAATCTAGGCCGTTGGCGTCCAGATGAAAAGTAAAATTGCCGCGTAGAAAGGTGCAAAAAAAACTTGCGATAATTCCAAATATCCTAAGACTATCCCTATAGTTACCAATCTATTTGCGGGGATATTATGAAAAAGTTATTTTTGGCGGCCAGCCTGATTTTATTACCCGTTGCAGCACTTGCCGATTCAAGTTGTTTCGACATTGCACAGGCCTTCAGGGCCGAGCCGGAATTGAACGGGCTTATCGCTGGAACTGGCCCTTGCACCGACGCAGAATTCCAGATTTTCAGGGCTAATCAAGCCGCAATCAACCGTGCGCAACCAATTACGGATATTGCTGAGCTGGTCGGAACATGGCTGAGCGACGATGTTGGCATGGTGCTTGAGGGGAAGATTACGCCTAGCCAAGATGTGCTGGTGATTGCGCCGAACTGGGATGGTGAATCTGTTCTGTTTACCCAGTTGATATACAAATCATGGCGCCCTTTCGGGTCGATTTCCCGGAACGCAGAAACCGGCTATGGTGCATTGGTAGCAAGCGGTCAGCCTGAGTCGGGTGCGCGCTCTCCGGGGAAATTTCTGATGTTTGATCCGCTGGTTTATTCCTATACACAGATGGAGCACAGTCGCGAAGAAGAACTGTTTACGCTCGCGCGGATCAATCATTTTGGCATTAGTTTCGAGGTCATGCGCACGGGCGATATTCTGGTTATTGAATCCCAAATTCGAGATTTTGAACAAGAACAACTGGTCACCCATTTCTCGACTTATACACGCGTTGCCCCCGATGCGCCCGATCTGGCGATCTCGCTTGTTACGGTTCTAGAAATCAGCCAAGCCGCGCATTTCGACTGTTTTGTGCATCAGCTGTCCGATGGCGGTGGCGGGTTGTTGGAGGCATTTGATCCCTATCCGATTAACGAGGTTCAAGCCGCGATTGATGCCGCCATTATGGCGCAGAACGCGTTTCAGGGGGCAATGGCCGCAAAACGAGCTGCGACAGGAACCGAAGGGCCAACAAATGAGGAGCTTAGAGTCTTGGCGCAAGCGAATGCTGATGCGGGGATGTCTCCGGTAATCCAGCATCTTGCGGCACAGCGGGCATCCGGTAGTTATTTTGGCTGTGTGCCGCTTCTGTAGGGAGTTGAGTAGAATTTTTGTATAGGTCAGCAGCATTATCGTTTTTGTTTAGTCATCAATAGTCTCAACAGGTGGCTCAAGAATTAGTCTTCCGAGATCACGCCCATCTTTCGAAGAACAAAGATGGATGCGATCAAAGCTATCAGAAAACCCAAACCGCTTTAACTTATCGGAATTAACCCAGTCTTTCATTATAGGGAAATAGGCAGTAAATGTTTCTCCTACTTCCAGTTTTTTTGGAATTCCGCCGCTAAATGACCCTCTTGAGGTTAAATCGTCGGGATAGTCATTATAGGGATTAAAATGTGCCAAGTTAGATTTTTTACCAATCCTGAATCGGGTAAAAGTTCCTATAGTCAATTGTAAGATCACCTCTCCCGGCCCATGGTTCGTAGCTGAAAATGAGACGCTTGGATTTGTTAGATTATCCTTTGATGACGCGTGTGATAATTCTCCATTGGAATGCGCAGTAACGATGCTGTTCGAAGGGAAATCACAGTAAGAAATTCCAACATTTATTTTTACTTTCGGTTTGGGGTAAATAAATTTTGCCCAAATATTCCAAATAAAACTAGCAGAGGCCAATGCAAGTGAGCAGAGACTAATTAAGAAGGCATAATCAGCAGTCGTCCAACCGCTCTCAATCATCCTAAACTAACGCTCACAGCACTCTCCGGCAGTTCTTCGTCAAAACAACGTTGATAGAACTCGGCCACGGTTTGGCGTTCCAGCTCATCACATTTGTTCAAGAAGGTCAGACGGAATGAAAAGCCCACGTCGCGGAAAATCTCAGCGTTTTGGGCCCATGTGATCACGGTCCGTGGGGACATAACTGTTGAAATATCGCCATTCATAAACGCGGTGCGGGTCAGGTCAGCAACGGTGACCATTTGCGCCACGATCTTGCGACCTTCCTCGGAATTGTAATGCGGGGCTTTGCCCAACACGATGGCGGTTTCTGCGTCGTGGCTCAGGTAATTCAGGGTGGCAACAATCGACCAACGGTCCATTTGGGCCTGATTGATCTGCTGAACGCCGTGATAAAGACCGGTCGTGTCGCCCAAACCAACGGTGTTGGCCGTGGCGAACAGACGGAACGATGGGTGCGGTGTCAGAATTTTATTCTGGTCGAGCAAGGTCAACTTACCGTCCACTTCCAACACCCGTTGAATCACGAACATCACGTCAGGGCGGCCCGCGTCGTATTCGTCAAACACAATCGCAGCAGGATTGCGCAGCGCCCACGGCAGTATGCCTTCTTGGAATTCAGTAACCTGCACGCCGTCGCGCAGGGTAATCGCGTCTTTGCCGATCAGGTCGATCCGGCTGATGTGGCTGTCAAGGTTGACCCGCACCGTTGGCCAGTTCAGATGCGCGGCGACCTGTTCGATGTGGGTGGATTTACCCGTGCCGTGATAACCTTGGATCATCACGCGCCGATTGTAACCAAAACCAGCCAGAATGGCGCGGGTGGTGTCGGGGTCAAACTTATAGGTTGGGTCAATGTCTGGCACGCGATCAGTGCGCTCAGCAAAGGCTTTGATACGCATATCGCTTTCAAAACCAAAAGTGGCGCGGATGTCGAAATCCTCGGTTGGTTTCAGGTTTTCAAAGTCAGACATATTGCGTTTCCTGTAATTCGTTTGGCCAAGTTGTGGCGTATTTTTAGGGGGCTTGCAAGGTGGCGTTTAGTCCGTAAATACGCGACTGATTTTTACCTGTTCCCATGCCCATACCACCTCGGTCAACTTTTCCTCGTCATCACGACGCCCGCCGTTCAGGTCGGGATGCAGGTCTTTGACCAAAGCCTTATAAACCTTGCGCAACTCGGCTTTGGATAGCGTATTCGGCGCACCCAAGATATCCAGCGCTTTGCGTTCAGTCGGGGGCAGGCGGCGGGCATTGTTGGCTTTGGCCTGATTATGCGCAGGGTTCATGGTCGCGTTGGCGCCCAGAACCTCCATCGGGTCATCAAAGCCAAACCGTTTCCAAGCAGCGGTTTCAGCATTGGCGCCTTGCTCCCCTTTGGCAAAAGGTTCTGTCGGCAGGCCCCAAGTCTTGTCAGACTCGGCTTGTTGATCGGGGGTTGTGTGCGTTTGGCCGTCAAAGAAGTTCCAGCTGCGATTATGTTCGCGCACGTGATCCAGACAAAACCAGATGAATTCATCTAGCTGGTCAGCCGACTTGGGCGCCCGGTATTTACCGGACAGCTTGCAGCCATCTTTGTTGCATTTACGCGACGATGTTTCCACCGCGCCAGACATACCACGTTTCTTGGCCCGACGTTTTTTGTCGGCACCAACAGAGATATCAAAATTAAGCGGAGAGCGCTTGCGCATGCGCGTGATTCCTTTTTTACTCTTTTCCAATTGAGGTCAACAGCATAGAGTTTGGAGCCGAGAGGCCAAGCCCTGTTTTGCATTAAGGACCAAAAAAATGACATACGCTGAGCGCATGCGCGCCAAACTAACCGCTGAATTTTCCCCTGAAATTCTCGAGATTCATGATGAAAGTGAAGACCATCGCGGGCACGGGGG
>JAESRG010000078.1 GCA_016764785.1 Paracoccaceae bacterium | reverse complement strand
CGCTCAACCGGCCCAAAGGGGCCAGCATCGCGCGGCAAGAGCCGGTGGAGCCGGCTCAGGACCCTACCGAGATGTTGGGGGTTATTCCGAGTGATCCGAAGGTGTCGTATGATATTCGCGAGGTGATCGCGCGGGTTGTTGACGGGTCTGATTTTGATGAATTCAAGGCGCGGTATGGCACGACATTGGTGTGTGGGTTTGCGCATATTGACGGGATTCCGGTGGGGATCATTGCCAACAATGGCGTGTTGTTTAGCGAAAGTGCCGTGAAGGGCGCGCATTTTGTGGAGCTGTGTTGTCAGCGCAAAATACCTCTGATCTTTTTGCAAAATATCACCGGATTTATGGTGGGGCAAAAGTACGAGGCTGAGGGGATTGCGCGCCACGGGGCCAAGCTGGTGACTGCGGTGGCTTGCGCAAATGTGCCCAAGGTTACGGTAATTGTTGGGGGGTCATTTGGTGCGGGAAATTACGGCATGTCGGGGCGGGCGTATTCGCCGCGTTTTCTGTGGACATGGCCGAATTCACGGATTTCGGTAATGGGCGGTGAGCAGGCAGCAGGCGTTCTGGCCACGGTGAAACGTGACGGCATTGAGCGGCGCGGCGGAACATGGTCTGAGGCTGAGGAGGCCGCGTTCAAGCAGCCAACCATCGATATGTTTGAGGCGCAATCGCACCCGCTATACGCCACGGCGCGGTTGTGGGATGACGGAATTATTGACCCTCGGGACACGCGCACCGTGCTGGCATTGTCGCTGCGCGCAGCGTTGAATGCCCCAATAGAGGAGACACGTTTTGGCGTGTTTCGGATGTAAATGATGATGAACACAGATCTCACCAAATTTTTCGATATCCAGCATCCGATTATCTTGGCGCCGATGGCAATCGCTGGCGGGGGAAGATTGGCTGCTGCGGTTAGCAATGCTGGTGGCCTTGGGCTGATCGGTGGCGGATATGGTGATCAAAATTGGCTGGAGCGGGAATTTAACCTTGCGGGTGGCGCGCGGGTCGGATGCGGGCTGATTACGTGGAAATTACGTGAGAACCCAGCGCTGTTGGCGTGGGTGCTGGACCAAAAACCCGCCGCAATGTTTTTGTCATTTGGCGACCCGACGGGGTTTGCAAAAGTGATCAAAGATAGCGGTGTTCCGATGATTTGTCAGGTGCAGACGTTGCGGGATGCGGCGCATGCCATTGATTGTGGTGCTGACGTAATTGTGGCCCAAGGCGCTGAGGCCGGAGGGCACGGTGAACGCCGCGCGACCATGACTTTGGTGCCCGAAGCTGCCGACTATATCAGTAAAAATGCCGCCAATACGATCTTGTGCGCGGCTGGTGGCATCGCTGATGGTCGCGGGCTGGCGGCTGCTTTGATGCTGGGGGCTGATGGCGTATTGGTTGGGTCTCGGTTTTGGGCAAGCCACGAGGCGCTGGTGGCACCGCGTATGCACGCAGCGGCTGTTTGTGCAACCGGAGATCAAACCATTCGGTCAGATGTTATGGATGCAGCGCGAGATTTAACGTGGCCGGACCGCTATACTGCGCGGGTACTAAAGAACCAGTTTACCGATAAATGGCATGGCCAGCGCGATAAGCTGACGCGAGAGGTCGGCCAACAATGGCAAGCTGCATTTGCGCAAGGAGACCCTGATGGCGCCAATACTTTTGTTGGTGAAGCAACGGGATTGATAAACGATATAAAACCCGCTGCGCAAATACTGGATGAGATGGTGACCGAGGCAAAACAGGTAATGACCCGTCTGGCTGCTAATATTGGGGTTGTATCTGATGTTTAGAAAAATCTTAATCGCTAATCGGGGCGAGATAGCTTGCCGGATTATGGAAACGGCGCATAAGCTGGGTGTGGCGACGGTGGCGATTTATTCCGATGTTGATCGAGATGCCAAACATGTTGCGATGGCCGGTGAGGCGGTTCGGGTCGGACTTGCAGCGGCGGCTGACAGCTATCTTCAGGGGCAGCGGATTATTGAGGCGGCCTTGCTGACTGGCGCGCAGGCCATTCATCCTGGATATGGATTTTTATCGGAAAACCCCGAATTTGTTGAGGCGGTCGAGGCGGCGGGGTTGGTGTTTATCGGGCCCTCAGCGCAAGCCATTCGGGCGATGGGGCTTAAGGACGCCGCTAAAAACTTGATGGAGGCCGCTGGTGTACCAGTTGTGCCGGGCTATCACGGCGATAATCAGGATACTGATTTTCTGGCGGCACGCGCGGTTGAAATCGGGTTTCCGGTATTGATTAAAGCCGTTGCGGGTGGCGGCGGCAAAGGGATGCGCCGCGTTGATCTTCTGCAAGATTTTGCAGATGCTTTGCGCGCGGCGCAACGGGAAGGTTTGGCGAGTTTTGCCAATGCTAACGTTTTGGTTGAGAAATATATCACCAGCCCGCGTCATATTGAGGTGCAGGTTTTTGGCGATAATCACGGCAATGTTGTACATCTGTTTGAACGGGATTGCTCGCTGCAACGCCGCCATCAAAAAGTGATTGAGGAGGCACCGGCACCCGGGATGACCGAGACGATGCGCGCGGCGATGACCTCGGCGGCGGTGAAGGCTGCGCAATCCATTGGATATAGTGGCGCGGGCACGATTGAGTTTATCGTGGATGGGTCAAACGGGCTGTGCAGTGACGGGTTTTGGTTCATGGAAATGAACACACGTTTGCAGGTCGAACATCCGGTAACCGAGGCGATCACCGGTCTCGATCTGGTCGAATGGCAGTTACGGGTCGCAAGCGGTGAGGTATTGCCGTTGAACCAGTCTGAGATTCGAATGCAAGGCCATGCGTTTGAGGCGCGGATCTATGCTGAGGACGTTCCGGCAGGGTTTTTGCCCAGCACTGGCACGTTGAAACGACTTGCGTTTCCCGAAGAATTGCGGGTCGATAGCGGGGTGCGGGCCGGGGATGTGATCTCGCCGTGGTACGATCCGATGATCGCTAAGCTGACCAGTTTTGCTGACACCCGTCAGGCAGCACTTGGTCAAATGGCGGCGGGACTTTTGCAGACGGATATCGCCGGAACTGTTACCAATATCAAGTTTTTGCGAGCACTGTGTTTGCACGAAGGTTTTCGATCAGCCGAGGTTGATACCGGATTGATTGAGCGAGATTTAGCCGCGCTAATCGTCGTTCCTGACGCGGATTTTGGCACGCTGGCGCTGGCGGCGATTGCTGCGTTGGGCCTGCCGTCAACTGCGCGTTTTGCAGGGTTCACCCTGTGGCAGCCGCTGACGCGGATCGTTTTGCTGGACGAGGAAATTGTGCGGGTGAGCGCCCTGAAAAACCAAAAATTTACGGTATCTCGTGATGCGCAGACTATCGAAATTGCCGTGCTGGCCCGAACGGGGGCGGATTGGCGCGTTGATATTGAGGGGCATATATTTTCCGCAAAAATCTGGACCGATGCGGGGCAGGCCTTTGTGACCGTCGCAGGAAATACAACTATGTTTGAGATTTACGACCCAATGTCGGGTGGCGAGGACGTTGCCGGTGGCGATGATTTGGTCGCGCCAATGCCCGGGCTGGTGCGCGGCGTGATGACGGCAGTTGGTGCCAGTGTTACCAAGGGCGATGCTCTGTTGGTGCTGGAGGCGATGAAAATGGAACACTCATTAACGGCGCCGCGCGACGGGATCGTGGCTGAGGTTTTGGTATCGGACGGCACACAGGTTGAGGCCGGAATGGTGCTGATCCGGCTGGAGGACGAGGCATGATCCGGCTGCATCATGTGCCCGAAAGCCGGTCAATGCGGGTGCTGTGGATGTTGCATGAACTGGGGTTGGATTTTGAGCTGGCGGTTCATCCGTTTGATAAAAGTTTGCGCGATCCGACGTATTTGGCGGTGCATCCGGGTGGGCGGGTTCCGGCTTTGGAAATTGACGACACCGTGCTGTTTGAAAGCGGGGCGGCGCTGGAATATTTATGCGCGCGCCACCCTCAGGCGGGGCTTGGCTGTGCTTTTGGCCACGCAGATTATGCCGACTGGCTGAACTGGTTGCATTTCGCTGAGAGTATTTCGCAGCACACCGCTGCGTTAACCCAGCAACACGTTGCGATCTATCCGGCTGAGAAACGCTCACCGCTGGTGACCAAATTGGAGGCCGCGCGGTTGGCAAAACTGTTTCAGGCGTTAGACGCGCGGCTGAGTGGGCGCGACACCTTGCTGGAAAGTGGTTTTTCGGCGGCGGATATTGGGGTCGGGCAAGCATTATATATGGCGAAACATTTTGTGCGGCTAGGGCGGTTTGAACGGCTGAACGCATATTATGAGCGGTTGTCCGCACGCACGGCATTTCAGAAATCACTGCCTGCTGACGGCGATATGCGGTTGTATCAAGCCGGTTTTTATGAGGTTCTGAATGGGTGAACACGTTCAGATATTTGAAATGGGGCCAAGGGATGGCTTGCAAAACGAGGCGCGGATCATACCAACCGCCGATAAAATTCTGCTGGTCGATATGCTGTCAGATGTTGGGTTCGCGAAAATTGAAGTGACCAGTTTTGTTAGCCCAAAATGGGTGCCACAGATGGCCGACGCCGCTGACGTTCTGGCCGGAATATCACGACGGGCTGGCACGACTTATGCCGCTTTAACCCCGAATATGCGCGGATTTAACGACGCAAAGCTGGCGCAGGCTGATGAGGTGGCAATTTTTGGATCGGCCTCGGAAGGGTTTAGTCAGGCAAACATTAATTGCTCCATTGCTGACAGTCTGGAGCGCTTCAAGCCGGTTTTGGCGGCGGCGAAGCAGGCAAAAATTCCGGTGCGGGGGTATATTTCTTGTGTTATTGAATGCCCTTATGACGGGGTGATCGCGCCCAATCAGGTGGCTGATTTGGTGGCAACACTGATGGACATGGGTTGTTACGCAATTTCGCTGGGCGATACCATTGGTGCCGGGGTGCCCGCATCGATCTCGATGATGCTTGAGGCGGTTTTAACGCAGGTTCCTGCTCCTAAACTGGCGGGGCATTATCATGATACCCACGGCCGGGCACTGGAAAATATTGAGGTTAGTCTGGCGATGGGCCTACGGATATTTGATGCGGCGGTGGCGGGTTTGGGCGGTTGCCCTTATGCGCCGGGCGCCGCTGGAAATGTGGATACAGTAAAAGTCGCTGAGATGCTCGAAGATCAAGGGTACAAAACCGGTTTAGACATGCAAAAATTGCGCACAGCCGCTGAGTTTGCGCGTAGGCTGAGGAGCAAATAATGGAAACGATCACGCTTGAAACAGATGCACGGGGCGTTGTAACACTGACGCTAAACACGCCGGAAAAACACAATGCGCTGTCGGCCAAAATGATTGCAGAACTGCGGCAAGTGACCGATGATCTTGGCCGCGATGACGCGGTGCGGGTGGTTGTTTTGACCGGCGCGGGTAAAAGTTTTTGCGCCGGCGGTGATTTGGGCTGGATGCGCGAGCAGGTGGCGGCAGATCGTATGCAACGCATGGCTGAGGCGCGCAAGATTGCTGAAATGCTAAATGCTTTGAATACCTTACCGAAACCACTTATCGGCAAGGTTCAGGGGCAAGCCTTTGGCGGCGGCGTTGGGTTGATGTCGGTTTGCGACGTTGTAATTGCCTCAGAGGACGCTAAATTTGGTCTTACAGAAACGCGGTTGGGACTAATTCCGGCAACGATTTCACCCTATATTGTAGCTCGCATGGGGGAACGGTTTGCACGGCGGGTGATGATGTCCTCAAAAATTTTCGGGGCCGCTGAGGCAAAAGAACTTGGCCTGATCTCACGCTTTGTGATGGATGAATATTTGGATAAAGCGGTTGAAGTTGAGGTGAAACCGTACCTATCCGCTGCCCCCGGGGCGGTGGCCAGAACCAAAGCACTGGCGCGAAAATTGGGGCCGGTGATTGACGAAAAAATCATCGAGATGACCATTAATGCGTTGGCAGATGCTTGGGAAGACCCTGAGGCGGCCGAAGGGATTGCTGCATTTTTCGACAAACAAAAACCAAGCTGGGCTTAGGGCCGGTGGGCTATTGATTAAGGGCGTAGCGGAAATCTGAACAGGGTGCTGCCACCAAACAACAGCGCCTTGCCCGGGTAATCAGTCACTGCCGCGCATTGAACATCAAAGCGTTTCATAAAATCGCGATAGACAGTTAGCCCAGCTTTCAACGAGAGGTCGCGTTCCGCAAGGTTGATGGCGTCGTCAATGTCGCCGCGCAGATATAATATCTCGACGGCGATGGCCGCATCGGCCTCGCTGAGTGGGTCAGCAAAAGGAGTTGGGCTGCTTGTTGACTGAAGCGCCAGACGGGTCCACGAGGCCCAGTCAATACCATTTGACAGAATTTCAGGGCGTTCAGGCAGGGTATCGGTTTCGCCGCGCACAAACGCTGCAACAGCGGCTTTGGCGACAACCCAGTCCATGGTTTGCAGGGCGCTGCCAGCAAAATGGCGATGACGTGTTGAAATGTCGAATCCGGACAGAACCCGAAAAACCTGTTCCGTGCCCAGAGCACTAAGAAGATTTTGGTGGATGACTAACCATGCGGCCTCAGCGTCATGTTGTGGCGTAATTTTTCCTGCGCCCAGTGCTGTCATATAGTTACGGGCGGCGGTGACGATTTCACGGCGACCTGTGACATTATATGTAACAGAGAAGAAATCGATCTCGCGACCCAGAATGCCAGCTTTATAGATATCAAAATTCAATTGCCCGTTATACCGTTCGCTGATGGATAGGTGGCGGATGAGCTCAAGCGGATGATCGTTGTGAAATACTGAAAACCCGGAGAGAAAAACCGCTTGTTCTCCCGCAAAGTTCATGATGGTTTGATCTTGCGAATAACGGTTAAGAAAGTCTGCATAGGCGGTTATATCACGACGACTAGCCAGGACAGACCCTGCCAGAGCAGCTTCACCGCGAGATTCGGCCAGCTGGGCGAACGCCAGCTTAAAATCATCGGACTGGTCAATGATCGACCGCGCCGCCTGTAAGTTCCGAAAATAGCCCATCGTCGGGCGGGCCGCCAGTTCCGGGTCGTCGTTGACTTGTTGCAGCAGGTCAAAATAGCTTTGACCACTGTCAGCCAGAATGATGGCGCGAACAACGCTGGGTCTGGCATCCAAAAAACGGTTCAGTGGATCACCGCCGCCCAGCGATAATCCGGCAATAGCTCCCAATCGAGAGATCGCGTAGGTGGTTGTCAAATTTGCGAGATTACGTGGCGGGCGTCTTCCTTCAGTATCAACATTGTGAAGAAATCTCAGGCCTTGCGATGTAGAGTATTCGCCATATCTTAGCGTCAGATAAGCAGCCTCGCTGCCGAAACTGGCAGGGGAAAAACCGGGTAATTCAGTGCGCCCCGCAAGAATTCGGTCGGCGAGGTCAAGGATTTGTGGTCGAAAGGTGCAATCGTCGGGGGCGCTTGTTTGAGCGAATACAGGCGCTGTTGCAAAGAAAAATGCTGCGAGAAGTGTTAAACCTTGTTTGACCATCATGCATCCTGACTGTTGTGACGATAAGCTAGCGACAACAGTGGTGGGGAGCAATTGAAAAGAAAGCTGGGGCGTAGGGATAGGTAAGAAAATAACCATTTTCGCCAAGTATTGGCTTCAAAGAAATGCCTTCTCTATTTGAGAATAGTACCGAATAGTCGGTTTGCTCGCCACTATTAAAATTGACGCCCCAAACCTTACTCCACGGTTACCGACTTAGCTAAATTGCGTGGCTGGTCCACGTCGGTGCCCTTTTCGATCGCAGTATGATACGCCAGCATTTGCGCCGGAATAGCATAAATGACTGGGGCCAAAAACGGGTCAATCTTCGGTAAAATAAGGGTTTTCCAAACCCCGTCTGATGCTCGCTCGGCACCTTCGGCGTCGGTCACTAGCAAAACCTTACCGCCGCGCGCCATCACTTCTTGCATGTTGCTGACGGTTTTGTCGAACAGGGGGTCCACCGGTGCAAAACAAATCACCGGCACGCTTTCGTCGATCAGCGCGATGGGGCCGTGTTTTAGCTCGCCGCTGGCATAGCCTTCGGCGTGGATATAGCTGAGTTCCTTTAGCTTTAGCGCGCCTTCCAACGCCAGTGGGAACATCGTGCCACGCCCCAAAAATAGGATATCGCGGGCCTTGGCAAGATCACGGGCGATCAGCGCCATTGCGGGTTCTTGCGCCAGTGCTTCGTTAATCAAACGGGGCAATTGCGTCAGTTTTTGGATCAGGGCCGTTTCGGCAGATGCCTCAATTTTTCCGCATTGCCGCGCGGCCAAAATTGACAGGGCCGCAAACACCGCCAACTGACAGGTGAACGCTTTGGATGATGCGACCGACACTTCAACGCCCGCTTTGATGGGCAGAGCCAGATCAGCCTCACGCGCGATGGAGCTTTCTGGCGCGTTAATCACGGCAACGACCAGACCTGCTTTGTCTTTGACATAACGCAGTGCCGCCAGTGTATCAGCCGTTTCGCCGGATTGGCTGACAAAAATAACCAGATCACGGGGGCTGATGGGTGGTTCGCGATACCTAAATTCTGAGGCCACGTCGATTTCCACCGGAATGCGCGCATGTTGTTCAAACCAATATTTCGCGACGTGGCAAGCATAAAACGCAGTGCCGCAGGCCACCATGACAATACGGTTGAACTGGCTGAAATCCAGATCCCCCTCGGGAACGACAACTGCCGTACGATTGGCATTCAAATAATGCGATAGCGCAAAGGCCAGCACAGAAGGCTGTTCATGGATTTCCTTGGCCATGAAATGTCGATGAGTGCCTTTGTCGATCATCACCGAATCAACATTCACCACTCGCAATTCACGGTTGGCCAGATTGCCAAGCGCGTCATAGATTTTGGCACCGTCGCGGGTGACAACCGCCCAGTCGCCTTCTTCAAGATAGGTGACACGGTTGGTCATCGGGGCAAGTGCAAGCGCGTCTGAGCCGATGAACATTTCGCCATCGCCATGCCCGATCGCCAACGGCGACCCGCGCCGCGCTGCAATCATCAAATTATCGTGGCCAGCAAACAGAAACGCCAGCGCAAAGGCGCCCTCCAACCGTTTTAGGGTCGCGTCTACGGCCTGTTGCGGGGTCATGCCCGCCGCGATATTGGCCGCGCAAAGCTGGGCAACAACCTCGGTATCGGTCTCGGAGGTGAATTTCGCACCTGCCGCCCGCAATTCATCACGAAGAGGGCGGAAATTTTCGATAATACCGTTATGCACCACTGCGACCGGCCCCGCGATATGCGGATGCGCGTTGGCCGTGGTCGGTGCGCCGTGGGTGGCCCAACGGGTGTGGCCAATGCCAGCTTTGCCCTGCAAAGGCGCGGTCGCCAAGGTTGCTTCAAGCTCAACCAGTTTTCCGACCGCGCGCCGACAACCCAGCACCCCGTCGGTAACCGTGGCAATGCCTGCGCTGTCATAACCACGATATTCAAGCCGTTTCAGGGCTGTGACCATCAATGATACCGCATCAGATTTTCCGAGAATTCCGATTATTCCGCACATTTTGTGCTCCTTATTCTGCTCGGAGTGGTTGTCGGTTAAATCGCGCTATGTTTCAACGGTGAACTTGGCGTTGAAACAGGGCCGTCATAAATCGTGAGGCGAGGAACGTAGCAGCTGGCGTCTTTGGCAATACAAACGGATAGGTCGTTATGCCGTTGACGGGTCCAGTTCACGATAGTAAGTCTTTGGCTTGTCGAGAAGAACATCTGCTGGTTTGTTTTGCAGTTTCTTCACGATGCGAGCGTGGTGGAATCGGTAGACACGCCAGACTTAAAATCTGTTGTCCGTATGGACGTGGGGGTTCAAGTCCCCCCGCTCGCACCAAATAACATATCGATTTAACCCTCAATTATTGCGAACATTTTGCACCATCTTTTGTGGCCATGATGAAGGCGATTTTGGAAGTTGGTTAGAAGTAAGCATTTCGCAGATCGCTTCTTGGCTCAGTTATGAAACTGCCTCCCTAACATCTTGGTCGCCCAAGAGCCAGCAAGCAAAAGCAGATTTTCTTTCCAACGCAGTAACAATTGCCTCCTCTATTGTATTTGAGGCTAGCAAGCGCAGGTAGGTTACAGGCCTGTATAGTCAGATTCGGTGATTGCGATCTTGACTCCCTGCATAATGATCGTATCGCCATGATTGCGTCTCATAAATCATTTGGCTACCCAAGCGCTGAAGGTGGGCGGGTTGTATTGTAATCATGTGCCCAGTCACGAATTGCGATCCGAGCATGGGCGAGGTTACGGAACATGGTTTCGTTGGGCAGTTCGTCTCTCATCCGCCCATTGAAGTTTTCGACAAAGCCATTCTGCATCGGCTTTCCGGGTGCAATGTAGTGCCAATTAATTTTGTGATCTGAACACCAACCCAGCACCGCGTTGCAGGTCAGCTCTGTACCATTGCCGCTAACAACCATCTCTGGCTTGACGCGCGTTTCAATAAGCTCTGCCAGTTCCCGAACAACACGTCTGCGGGAAATTGATGTATCGGGAATCGCAGAAAGGCATTCTCGTGTCACATCATCCATGATGCTCAAGATGGGGAAGCGTTGGCCAGAAGCGAATTGATCATGCACAAAGTCCGATGACCCATTGCCCGGCAGGTGAATGCGTAGCAATCCCCGAGAGGGGCGCGCATTGGCCTTTACTTCAACCAAAAAGGGGCACGGGGGTGCCGATTGCCTTGCGTCTGGCCCGAATTTCACGCACGGCCAGCCCTTCTTCGCGATAAAGACTTGATGAGGTTGATCCCCGAGGTTTCTCCCTCATGGCGCAGCAGGATGAACAGGCGACGGTATGATCTGTCTGTGTGTTGGTGCTAACACAAGCGTCGAAAACCAATTGAACGAGAGTTCTAGAACCATTTTTATCACTAAATATTCTAGCTGGATCTGGCTGGGCTAGAGCCAATACAGCACGGTTGTCACATTTTGGACACTTTTGTCCGTCAATTCGGATGTAGTTGTAAATTAAAGAGGAATCAGAATGCGCACCCTACTTACTATATTGATATTAACGATAAGCACCGTTGCCGCCCAAGCCCAAAACCGCTGGATGACAATCGAAAATGTCTCTAACGACACGATGACCGAGTTTTATGCGTCTAATGAGGGCCAAAGCTCTTGGGGGCGCGATTGGTTGGGCCAAGGTGTTCTCTATGGCGGTCAAAACATTGACTTCAACTTCGATGACGGCTCTGGTTATTGCTCGTGGGATATGAAGGCTATTTTTGAGGACGGTTCGGAATTTGTTTGGAACCAAGTCGATGTATGTGTCGAAAGCACCTGGTTCGTAGGCCCCCCCGCTGTTCAAACCGAGGACCGCTGGATGACCATCGAAAACACGTCTAACACCACGATGATCGAGTTTTATGCGTCGAATGAGGGCCAAAGCTCTTGGGGGCGCGATTGGTTGGGCCGCAATGTTCTGTATGGCGGTCAAAACACTGAGTTTAACTTCGATGATGGCTCCGGCTATTGCAGCTGGGATATGAAGGCTGTTTTTGACAATGGCTCAGAAGCCGTTTGGAACCAGGTCAATGTATGTATCGAAACCACCTGGTTCGTATTCCCGCCTGCTCCTCAAGCTCAAAACCACTGGATGACCATTGAAAATTTCACTGGCGACACGATGATCGAATTTTATGCGTCGAATGAGAATCAAAACTCTTGGGGTCGCGATTGGCTGGGCCAAGATGTTCTTTATGCCAATCAAAACCTTTCGTTCGATTTCGATGACGGCTCCGGCCATTGCATCTGGGATTTGAAAGCCATTTTTGCCCAAGGGTCAGAAGCCAATTGGACCCGGGTCAATGTCTGCGTTGAAAGCACTTGGAGCATTCGCTAAGCTCACTATGCAGTAAAACTTGAGCCTCGTTCCATTTGGTGCGGGGCTTTTATATTGGCTGCCCGTTAAGCAGCTGCATTCGCTCCGCACTACTGCGCTTGCTCTGAAGAACATAATCGTGAATATTCAAGAACCAATATTAGCGGGAGACCGAGACATGATGATTTACGGACTAGAGACCTGTGCGATTTGCCAGAAAGCCCGCAAGGCCCTTGAGGCCGCAGGCAAGGATGTCATTTTCCGCGATATCAGGGACGAGCCGCTAGACGAGTCAGAATTGGCAATCCTAATTGCAGAGTTTGGAGATCGCCTTGTGGATAAAAAAACCAATGATTGGCGGGCGCTGAGCGATTGGCTGAAACACTCGGAAGCCGAAGAACAGCTTATGGCCAAGCCCAAGCTAATGACCCGTCCGGTCATCAAAGATGAGGACACATATTATCTTGGCTGGGATAGCGCGACCCAAGAGGCATTGCTTCAAAGTTGACATCAAAGAAAGGGCGAGCACGCAGCCGCGCTCGCCCTGAAAAATGCTTAGACGTCAGCCATCGGTGCTTGGGCTGGTGGTGGTGGGGATTTGGCAAATGCTGTTGTCATTCTCAAGCGGACTGAAATGAATTATTACTGAGCCCATCGCTGCAAACGTCGCGTCTACTTTAACAAACGACGCGCTGCATTCCTCACGGGATTTAAATGAAATGCAGGTTTGAAATCCGTTACCAAATTCCCACCAATTGTCGGCCGAACTGTTCTCTGCCGCACAGGCCGTCACAGCCGTCCCAAGGCACGTCATCTCGCACGTGGTTTGCGCACTGGCCGCGTGGCCCCCTGCAAACATAACCATAGCGCCATAGGCTGCGCTAGTCACAAGAAACCGTTGAACTGACATACTCATTCATAAAATCCTTTTGTTCGACATTCCACAAATAGAGTGCCTTCTTGCCAACCTTGCCATAATTACATAGTCGGATCAACCTGTTACGCCGATCAAGTAATTTTCAGCCATGGGTCAGGACCAGCTCAACCCAGACTTTTACTGCATCTGTCCAGCAATCCCGCGCTGAGTATTCAAATTTTGGGGTTTGGATGGAGAGCTACCGCGCATTTTGTCTCGTGTTCACCCATAATGATTGAATAGCCCCTAGTTTCCTAGACACCTTGCTGCTTCCACTTTTGCTGTCTTTCGAACTCGACGGGCGACAACATCCCGTTTCTAGCGTGTTTGCGTT
>JAESRG010000077.1 GCA_016764785.1 Paracoccaceae bacterium | reverse complement strand
TGGCACTTGCTGCGTTTATCCCCGATACGTGGAGCGCGGAGGCGAGGTTTTTCTTTATCTCGATGGTGCTGGGTCTGATCGGCTGGCCGACCTTGGCCCGACGAATACGAACCCACTTGCTGACCGAACGAAATCAGGAGTATGTGCTGGCGGCGCAACTTTGCGGGGCCTCGGCCGGGCATATTATCCGTCGGCATTTGCTGCCCAGTTTCACCAGCTATATCATCGTCGATCTGGTGATCTCGTTCCCTTATATGGTTCTGTCAGAAACAGCGCTCAGCTTTATCGGGTTGGGGTTGAAAGACCCTGTTAACTCGCTTGGCGTGATGTTGCAAAATGTGACCTCGGCCGATGTGCTGCTGAATTATCAGTGGTATTTCATCCCTGTAGTCTTCTTTATTGTTCTTGTGTTGGCCTTTGTGTTCGTCGGTGACGGGCTGCGAGATGCTGCTGACCCTTATTCGGATTCAAGCAAATGACGCGCCTTCTTGATGTAGAAAACCTGACCCTCCAGTTCAAAACTGACGAAGGTTTGATCACCGCAGTTGATAATGTATCCTTCTCGCTTGATGCTGGTGAAGTCATGGGGCTGGTCGGAGAAAGTGGCTCGGGTAAATCCGTGACCGCCAAATCGCTGATGAAGCTGAACCCGCATAATGCGGTTTACGGGCCTGATACCAAAATCACCCTGCATCTGGATGACGGGCCGGTCGACATCATGTCGCTGAAATCCGCCAAAGAAATGCGGGTGGCGCGGGGCGGGGCCATTTCGATGATCTTTCAGGAGCCAATGGCCAGCTTTGCCCCCGCGATTTCCATCGGTAACCAGATGGTTGAGCAGCTGCAAATCCACACAGCCATGAACAAAAAACGCGCGACCGAGGTCTCGATCGAGATGTTGGATAGGGTGGGCATCTCGGATGCCTCAACCCGCTTCAAGCAATATGCGTTTGAACTGTCGGGCGGTATGCGGCAACGCGCTATGATCGCTATGGCCTTGTCAACAAAACCAAAATTGCTGATCGCGGATGAGCCAACCACAGCGCTGGATGTAACCATTCAGGCGCAGGTGATTGATCTGATGAAAGATCTGGTCAAAGATTTCGGCATGGGCATTGTGTTCATCACCCACGATCTGGGGGTGATCGCGCAAACTGCTGACACCGTCGCGGTGATGTATCTTAGCCGTATTGTTGAACGCGGCACGGTGCGTGATGTGATTCGCAATCCGTCGCATCCTTATACCAAAGGGCTGTTGGCAGCTTTGCCGAGGTTGGATGACCTCGACACGCCGCTTACCCCGATTCCCGGTGATATTCCGTCACCACTTGAACGGCCTTCGGGCTGTGTTTTCAACACCCGTTGCGGGGTTAAAGTTGGCGATATCTGCTCGGCTCAAATCCCGGATTTTTCCGATATTTCGAACAGCCACCAAACCGCCTGCCATCTATACTCCAGCGAGGCCACCCCATCATGAGCGACGACAACGTCCTGATCAAAGCCCGCGACTTGTCGGTGCATTTCCCGCTTCGGGGCAAAAAAATGTTTGCTGAAGCCCAAGTGGTGCGCGCTGTTGAGGGGGTTAACCTCGACATTGCGCGCAGCAGCTTTTTTGGCTTGGTGGGCGAATCCGGTTCCGGTAAAACCACGCTGGGGCGGGCATTGCTGAAAGCGGTGCCGATCACCCGTGGTACGGTCCAATACGATGATGGTGAGGCACAGATTGACCTGACCAACGTTGATAAAAAACAGCTGAAAGATTACCGCACCCGTGCGCAGTTGATTTTTCAAGACCCGTACGCCGCGCTTAGCCCGCGCATGACGGTGCGCGATATTATCGCTGAACCGCTTGAGGTGATGGGCCTGACCAAAACCCGTGAAGAAACCGATGCCCGCGTCCGCGAGATTGCAGAAAAATGCCGGTTGAACCTCGAGCATTTGCGCCGTTTTCCGCACGCTTTTTCCGGTGGTCAACGTCAACGTATCTCGATTGCGCGCGCGTTGGTATCTAACCCGCGTTTTGTGGTGGCTGACGAATCGGTGGCGGCGCTGGATGTGTCGATTCAAGCCGACGTGCTGAACTTGCTGAAAGAAATCCAGCAGGAAATGGGCCTGACGTTTTTGTTCATCAGCCATGACCTTAGCGTCGTGGCGCATATCTGCGACCATGTTGCGGTGATGTATCTGGGCCGTTTGGTGGAAACCGCGCCAACCCGTGAATTGTTCAACAATCCTCGGCACCCTTATACCAAGGCATTGCTGTCTGCGATTCCGTCGCTAGACCCAGACGCCCCCAAAACAGCGCAAAAGCTGATCGGAGAGATCCCCTCGCC
Source organism: Paracoccaceae bacterium (assembly GCA_016764785.1). Lineage (GTDB taxonomy): Bacteria > Pseudomonadota > Alphaproteobacteria > Rhodobacterales > Rhodobacteraceae > UBA3077. The sequence goes on along the minus strand of JAESRG010000077.1, from coordinate 10,938 downwards.
GACCAACCCACCGCCGGGCTGTAAATTTCAAACCCGTTGTCCGAACGCGATTAATATTTGCCGGGTGGATGAACCAAAATTGGAGCATTCAAGTACCGGCCATGAAGTCGCTTGTCACCGCTGGCAGGAATTGATGAATACGATGTAATTCCGGCTTGCTGATGTCGCGGGCTTCCCCTAGCCTCGCGACATGCATCCAAACCCTATATTTCGCAGTTCTGACCATACCCGTGCGCGCAATTTTGCGCAGAAACGGGGGTTTGGCACATTGTCCATCAACGGCGATGAGGGCCCGCTGGCCGCGCATATTCCGTTTATCCTGTCGGATGACGGTAGCAAACTAATGTTCCATATGGTGCGCTCAAATCTGATTGCCCGTAACGGGCACGGTTGCAAGGCGTTGCTGTCTGTCACTGGCCCCGACGCATACATTTCGCCGGATTGGTATGGCGTTGATCAACAAGTCCCGACCTGGAATTACGTTGCGGTGCATTTGCGCGGCACGCTGAATATTTTGCCCCCCGAGGTGTTAGAGCAGCACCTGCGTGCACTTTCCGCGCATTTCGAAACCCGTCTGTTGCCAAAACCGATTTGGGAACTGGATAAGATTCCATCTGAGAATCTTGCCAAAATGTATCGGATGATCGTTCCGGCGGAGCTCGAAATTACCGACATCGATTCGACTTGGAAGCTTGCTCAAAACAAACCCGACCGCGCGCGACTTGCCGCTGCGGATGCACTGGAAGCCAGCACAATAGGGGCGGAACTCGCCAACCTCATGCGCACAATTAAGGAAATCCCATGAAACTATTTTACTCCCCGACCTCGCCATATGTGCGTAAAGTTCTGATTGCCCTGATCGAGACCAGCCAGCGAGATGATGTTGAGCTAATTAGCGTTAAAGTTTCGCCGTTCAATTCCGGCGATCAAGTCCCTGACAACAATCCGCTGGGTAAAATCCCCTGCCTGATCCGCGCCAACGGTCAACCGATCTATGACAGCCGCGTGATTTGTCGGTATCTTGATACCTTGCACGACGGTGCGAAATTGTATCCGGACGGTGAAAACTTGTGGGATACCCTGACGCTTGAAGCCACCGCTGATGGCCTTAACGACGCCGCTATTCTGATGGCCTACGAGAAAATGCTGCGCCCTGAAGAACAGCAATCCGCTGATTGGATAGAGGCCCAATGGTCCAAAATCGCGCGGACACTTGATGCGCTTGAAAGCAACTGGATGGATCACCTGACGGGGACACCCGATATGGCCGTTTATGCGATTGCGGCAGCGCTTGGCTATCTTGACCTGCGCCACGATGGGCGTAACTGGCGTGAAACCTGTCCAAATCTGGCTGCATGGGAGGCCGATTTTGCCAAACGCCCAGCAATGGTCGACACGCTTCCGCCTGCGTAATGACAGGTGACGTGCCACAAAGACCGCTCCGCGCTGCGGTAATGATTATCATGGTTTGCATGCTTTTTGCGATCACAACCTTGATCGCCAAAGCTTTGGGGACCGGATATGGCGGTGAGCCGTTGCATCCGTTCATGATAAGCGGTGGGCGGTTTTTGTTTGCGCTGATTGGCTTGTCGATTGGTGCAGCAATCCTTCGGCCAAAAATAACCAAACCGGACTGGAAAACGCACCTTCTGCGTTCACTATCCGGATGGCTTGGCATCACCCTGATTTTTGCAGCGATGGCACGCATGCCCGTGTCGGACGCCACCGCGATCAGCTTTCTAAATACCGCTTTTACGATGGTTTTTGCCGCCGTGCTACTGCGAGAAAAAATCGGTAAATTCCGTTGGATAGCTGTGGGTATTGCCTTTTGCGGTGCGATTGTTTTGCTGCGACCCGGCGCGGATGTCTTTCAACCCGTCGCCCTGATCGCGCTGTGCGCCGCCGTCGCAACAGGGTACGAGGCCATCATCGTGAAACGGCTTAGCGGGCGAGAAGCACCGATGCAGATATTGCTGATAAATAACAGCATCGGCGTGGTCATCGCCGGTATTGCCGCCAGTTTTGTCTGGACGATGCCAAGCCTTGTGCAATGGGGCATGTTGGCCGCGATTGGCAGCATTATGATCTGTGTTCAGGCGCTTTTCATTCAGGCGATGCGCAATGCCGATGCCAGTTTTGTGATGCCATTCATGTATTCCACACTGGTTTTTGCAACACTTTACGATTTCTGGATTTACGGCGTTATCCCCGATCAAACCAGTTTCATCGGAGCGGGTATTATCATTTTTGGCGTGTTGTTTCTGACATGGCGCGAGGCCTTGGCCCATCGCCGTCAGGCGAAAGTTGACAGCCCGTCCTGATCTGTGACCTCAATCATCATGGCGCGATCGCCCAGTTCCGTGAACAGTTCAGCGCCGGTGCCGGTCATCCATGCCTGGGCGTTCAGGCTGTGAATTTCATCATAAAGCGCGGCGCGGCGGTTGGCGTCCAGATGGGCGGTGACTTCGTCCAGCAGCAGAATTGGCGGCGCGCCAAAGTCCTCAGCCAAAGCCCGCGCGTTCGCAAGGATCAGCGAAATCAACAGGGCTTTTTGTTCGCCAGTGGAACAAAATTTGGCATCAACGCCCTTGGCTGCAAAAATTGCGTGCAGGTCAACGCGGTGCGGGCCGGTCAGGGTACGCCCCGCCGCCATGTCGCGGTTTCGACCCGATTTAAAGGCTTCGCGCAGGGCGTCAGCCGTTTGTTCTGGCGGGTATTCGTCGGCTGAAACCAGCGATAGATCAGCCCGCGGAAATGCGGTTTCAGCGCCTTCTTGTGCCGTGCGCAGACGTTCCAATACCTCAACCCGATGCGCGGAAATCGCGCCGCCAGCCTCGGCCATTTGGGATTCGAGCGCGTCGTACCATGCGGGGTCTCGCACTTGGTCTTTCAGCAGCCGATTACGTTCGCGCATCGATTTCTCATAAATTAAGGTGGCGTCAGCGTGACTGGGATGAAAGCTCATCACCATTCGGTCCAGAAACCGTCGCCGATTTGCCGCGCCTTCAACCCAAAGCCGGTCCATCACTGGCACCAGCCAAACAACACGGGCCAATTGACCCAGCGCCACCTGCGCTGCTTTTTTGCCGTCGATTTCGACCTGCCGTCCGGTGTCAGGTTCAGCCCAAGTTGAAATTTCGTGAACCTCTGACAGGCTTTCGAGAACCGCGCTGACTTTCCAGCCAAGGTTTTCTGGCTGCCGCATCAGATCATCTGACCCAGCACGGCGCAACCCACGCCCTGGCGACAGCATCGACACGGCCTCAAGAATATTGGTTTTTCCGGCGCCATTGGGGCCGTACAGCGCGATCATCGATCGTTCCGGCGCAATTTGCGCCGATTTATAGGATCTAAAATGTGAGAGTTTTAGCTCTCGAACCGCAAGGCGTGGCATCACACCCGCATCGGCATCACAACGTAAATTGCACTGTCGTCATTGCCTTCGCGCATCAGCGTTGGGTCGCCAGATGAATTGAACATGAACACCGCATTTTCACGGTCAACCTGATTGGCAATTTCCAGCAAGTATTTGGCATTAAAGCCAATTTCCAGTGGTTCGTCGCTGTAAGCAACGGCCAGTTCTTCGTCAGCCGCGCCACTGTCGGGCGCGTTGACGGACAAGACCAGCCGGTCCTCATCAAGGGTTAGTTTAACCGCGCGCGAACGTTCAGACGACACGGTTGAGACCCGGTCAACCGCTTTGGCGAATTCTGCCGCGTCGACCTCAAGCCGTTTGGTGTTGCCGGTTGGAATAACCCGCGTGTAATCGGGGAATGTTCCGTCAATAACCTTGGAGGTCAGGGTGATTTCAGGCGTTGCAAACCTGATTTTAGTCTCGGAAACCGATACCGCGATGATACCCTCGTCGTCGTCTAGCAGTTTGCGTAGCTCGTTAACGGTTTTGCGCGGTACAATTACGCCGGGTAGGTCCTCAGCGCCAACCGGAAGGTCTGCGTCAATACGTGCCAAACGGTGGCCATCGGTGGCAACGCAGCGCAGCACACGGCCATTGGCCCCATCGCTGGCGTGCATGTACACGCCGTTCAGATAATAGCGGGTTTCTTCGGTCGAGATCGCAAACTTTGCCTTGTCAAACAGACGCCGCAAAACAGGTGCTTTAGCTGAGAAATTACATTCATATTCGCTGCTGGCCATGATCGGAAAATCTTCGCGGGGCAGGGTTGCTAGACTGAAATGCGAGCGTCCGGCCTTGATTTCCAACCGACCTGAGACGCCATCGTCATGCAGTTCAACCATTGCCCCATCAGGCAATTTACGCACGATTTCGTGTAGCATATGGGCCGGTACGGTGGTCGCGCCAGCGCGTTCAACCACTGCGGGGCTTTTGTCGATTACTTCGATATCAAGATCGGTGGCACGAAAACTAACCTCAGCGCCCTCGGCTTCGATTAGTACATTTGCCAGAATCGGAATGGTATTGCGCCGTTCAACAACAGATTGTGCGCGGCTCATTGCTTTCAGCAGGGCGGAGCGTTCAATACTAGCTTTCATAATCCTTAGACCTCGATATCGTTGGAAAAATATCCTATCTGACTGGACAGGATATTCAAGGCCTTATGCCTCTAGCATGCGCCGCAGCAGCTCAACATCTTCGGCAATCTGGCTGTCCGATTGTTTCAGTTCCTCAATACGTTTAACCGCGTGGATAACCGTGGTGTGATCACGACCGCCAAACTTGCGGCCAATTTCTGGCAATGACTTTGAGGTCAGCATTTTTGAGAGGAACATCGCCACCTGACGCGGCCGTGCAACGGCACGGGCACGGCGGGCTGACAACAGATCAGACATCCGCAGATTAAAGTGATCTGCGACCTTGCGCTGAATTTCGTCAATGGTGACTTTGCGTTCCGAGGCGCGCAAAATATCGGTCAGGCATTCCTGCGCCATATCAAGCGTGATCTCACGGCCAACCAGCGATGAAAACGCGATCAAGCGGGTTAGGGCGCCTTCAAGCACCCGTACATTGCTGGAAATCCGGTGCGCCAGAAATTCCAGCACCCGCATATCCATCTCAACACCGGGGTTCAGTTTAATCTGTGCTTCGGTTTTTGACTGCAAAATGCCAAGGCGAAGCTCGTAATCGGTTGGATGTAAATCGACAACCAGCCCGCACTGCATGCGTGATTTGATCCGGTCTTCTAGCCCGTCAATTTCGCCGGGGGACCGATCAGCTGAGATGATGATTTGTTTGTTGTTTTCGATCAGCGCATTGAACGTATGGAAAAATTCGTCTTGGGTACTGTCTTTGCCCGCGATGAATTGCACATCGTCAACCATCAGTACGTCAACCGATCTGAACAGCTCCTTGAAGGTATACATATCCTTAAAACGCAGGGCTTGCACAAAGCGATACATGAATTGCTCGGCTGAGATATACAGCACCCGCGCCAGTGGATTGCGCTGCTTAACTTCATGGGCGATGGCGTGCATCAGGTGGGTTTTGCCTAAGCCAACGCCGCCGTACAGAAACAGCGGGTTAAAGCTAACGGGGCCACCCTCAGCGACGCGACGTGCGGCGGCGTGAGCCAGCTCATTCGGCTTGCCGACTACAAAATTATCGAAAGTAAACCGGTCATCCAGCGGCGAAGATGGTAGTTCCTTTCCCTGCACAGCCGGTTTTTCGGCAGATTTTACTGGTTTTACATTGGCATTACTATGGGCCGCGGCGTTGAATTCTAACCGGTCAACGTGGACTTCCTCAACGGAAAACAGATGCAGAATGGCATCGCCATAGTTGCGCGAAACCCAATTTCCCATAAAACTTGTCGGCACTGTAAATCGCGCAATTGTACCGTCAACACCGTCAAATACCAGCGGATCAATCCAGTTCTTAAACGCATCGCCGCCAATGGATGCGTGGAGTTCCGTCCGTATTCTACCCCAGCTATTCTTTTCCATACCGTCCCTAATTCACATTCCGTACGCATTTTTTGCGCCATTTTTATCTTGAAATTCGTATTGAATTCAGGTTTGCCGCCAAGGTAACCCGTGTTTTTTCCAGCCATTCACATGGCCGCGCTGTCTGTTCTCGTCCAGATCGCCCTCAAATCCCTCAGACACGTTAACGCACCGTGGGTTGCGGCCAATTTCAGCGGCGGCTTCCAGCACAAAATCGGCAGCATCCAGTGACCGAACGCCGGACCGGCACAAAAAATAGATAGTCGGAGGGAACTTATCGCCGAAACGCGAAAACAATTCACCGGCAAATCCTTGATTCACGGCCATGTCCGGAAAAGCCAGCCATTCAACGCGAATGACCTGCTTGTCTAGCTCGTCCAGATCGGGGCCACCAACATAGCTCCACTCAGATTTTGTGCGCACATCTACCAGAACGGCGCAATCGTCAGATGCCAGACCTTTCCATGCTTCAACGGGTGATACTTCGGTTACATCAATTTCGGTATCATCCGACATGGGAAGTCCTTTTGTTGTGCTCAGCCTCCAATATTACGGGTCAAAATTTCCGTTAGACAAACGGATTCAGCAGCGGGAAGTTGACCCCGCAAGGAGAAATAATAAATTTTGACGACGCTTTCAGGCAGCGAGCAGAGAATCGCAAAGCGTATGAGCAAGTTAGGCCACGCAGCAGATTCGGGCAATAGGTGCAAAGCGAGAACATTGAAAAACTGTGCGCAAATTGTCACGCAAACAAAAAAAAGCACGCCGAGCTAAGGCGTGCTTTGAAATAGTCTTTAGCGCAAAAGCTGGTTTAAGCAGCCATGCTTTTTACACGTGCAGCAAGACGCGAAACTTTGCGGCTTGCAGTGCTTTTATGCCAGATACCTTTGGTCACGCCACGCATGATTTCAGGTTGGGCATTTTTCAATGCTTCAGCCGCAACGGTCTGGTCACCACCAGTGATTGCTTCTTCAACGCGACGGATGAAGGTTTTGATCCGTGTGCGACGGTTTTTGTTGATCTCGGCACGGCGTTCAGCTGTGCGGGCACGTTTTTTAGACTGGGGCGAGTTTGCCATATTATAAAATCCGGTTCTTTGCGTATTGAAAGATGAAGCGTGTCAGTACGACTGCATCGCGGCGAAGTCAATACAAGGGGGGGTTATTTGTCTCTAAATTGTGGTGAACGCTTTTCTGCAAAGGCATTCATACCCTCGGATTGGTCCTCCGAGGCGAACAACGAGTGGAAAACCCGCCGTTCAAACAGCAATCCTTCGCGTAAAGTGGTCTCATATGACCGATTTACCGATTCTTTGATCGCCATAATGGTTAACATCGACTTTTCAGCGATTTTTTGGGCCGTTGCGCGCGCATCTGATAATAAATCAGCAACGGGCACAACACGGCTGACCAAACCTGAACTTTCGGCCTCGGCGGCGTCCATAAAGCGGCCGGTTAGGTTCATTTCCATGGCTTTTGACTTACCAACGAATCGGGTTAGCCGTTGCGTGCCGCCAAGCCCTGCCATGACACCAAGGTTAATTTCCGGCTGGCCAAATTTCGCGGTTTCCGATGCAATGATAAAATCGCACATCATGGCCAATTCGCACCCGCCGCCCAGCGCATAGCCAGATACGGCAGCAATAATTGGCTTGCGAATCCGTTCAATCGCATGGACTTCCGGGGTGAAATAGTCGGATAGGAACATATCAACAAAGCTTTTGTCGCCCATTTCCTTGATGTCCGCGCCCGCAGCAAAAGCTTTTTCTGACCCTGTCAGGATAATCACCCGCACATTCTTGTCTTTGTCAGCCTTGGCTAGCGCCTGCCCAAGTTCGGTAAGTAGCTGATTATTCAGTGCGTTCAGTGCGTCAGGCCGGTTAAGCGTGATCAGCATAACGTGGTCTTCAACCTCGGTGAGGATGGTGTCGTAAGCCATGTTTCGATTCCTTTGGCGGCGGGTCAGGCGTTGAGTCCTAACACGAAATTACCGATTATCAACCCTGTTGCTGACAGCGCGGGCAATGAAAGGTTGAGCGCCCGGCCTGCGCGAATCGTGCAATTGTGCCAGCGCATTCAGCACGTTGGCACGGCTGCCCTTCGCGACCATAAACCGCAAAAGAGTGTTGAAAATAGCCCAACTCACCGTCGGTTTGCCGGAAATCTTTTAATGATGAGCCCCCAGCTTTTATGGCGTCTTCCAGTACCGTCCGAATGATCGGCACGAGGGCAGAAATATTATCACTAGACAGTTTACCGGCGGCCAGATCAGGGGAAAGTTGCGCGCGCCACAGGGCTTCGCACACATAAATATTGCCCAGACCTGCGATGATTCGCTGGTCCAGCAACGCTGACTTAACTGGCATTTTGCGGCCCTTAAAGCGATCAGCCAAATAGTGGGCATCAAACTGATTTCCCAGCGGTTCAGGCCCCAAGCCGGCGATTAACTTGTGGGCTTCAACCTTGTTGGTCGCGCACATATCCATCATGCCGAATCGCCGTGCGTCGTTGAACGTGACCCGCGCGCCACCTGACATATCGAAAATAACATGATCATGTTTTTCTGGCGCAACCGTGCCCGAATGGTCAATGAGCATGCGCCCCGACATACCCAGATGAATTATCAGGGTTTCAGCCGAATCGAGATCAACCAGAATATATTTGGACCGTCGCCGCAGCTGCGTCACCGTTTTGTCGGTCAATCGCGCCGCCATATCAACTGGAAACGGCCAGCGCAGATCAGGGCGGCGAATGTCTGCCCGCACGATTTTATGACCGGTCATTACGGGCTCCAACCCACGCCGCACGGTTTCGACCTCTGGTAATTCTGGCATTTTACTCTCCGGTTTTGACTTGTCGCGGCTGGGCGCTGCGCCTATCTTTAGCGCATGACAACTGCTCTGATAACCCATGCCGATAGCCTGAAACACATAACGCCTGACGGTCACCCGGAACAGGTGGCGCGCCTTAGTGCCGTGAACGCAGCCTTGCAGGGGTTTGATCTGCTGCGCGTTGATGCGCCGTTGGGGCTAGATGAACATATTCTGCGTGCCCATCCGCAACGCCATATCGACCATATTCGCGCGGCTGGTATTGGGGCGCTTGATGCCGATACGCACATGTCTGCGGGTTCGCTGAATGCGGCCTTGCGCGGTGTCGGGGCAAATATTGCAGCCGTTGATATGGTCATGTCGGGGCAGGTCACAAACGCGTTTTGTGCGATTCGTCCACCCGGGCATCATGCTGAAACCGCCAAACCGATGGGGTTTTGCTTGTTTGGCAATGTGGTGATCGCCGCAAAACACGCGCTTGAGGCCCATGGGTTGTCGCGCGTCGCCATTATGGATTTCGACGTGCATCACGGTAACGGTACTCAAAATTTGGTTTGGGATGACGCGCGAATTTTCTTTGCCTCGACCCATCAAATGCCGCTTTACCCCGGATCAGGCGCAGCCGATGAGATCGGCGCCCATGGCCAAATCATGAATGTGCCGTTGCCGGCGGAATCTGACGGCACAGTTTTTCGTGACAAAATGACCACGCAAATATTACCTGCAATTGATGCGTGGAAGCCCGAATTGATCCTGATTTCTGCGGGGTTTGACGCCCATCGCGACGACCCACTGGCCAATCTTAACTGGGTTGAGGATGATTTTGTGTGGGCCACACAACAGCTTTGCACATTGGCCGCGAAACATTGCGATGGCCGTCTGGTGTCCACCCTCGAAGGCGGATATAACTTGGATGCCCTTGCCGCGTCTGTCGCTGCACATGTGTCCGTTTTACAGGAGTTTTCATCATGACCGACCTAAAAAAACTGAGTTTTGAGGCTGCAATGTCCGAGCTTGAAAAAGTAGTGGGTCAGCTTGAAACTGGCAGCGTGCCGCTTGAGGAATCAATCAAACTGTATGAACGCGGCGACGCGCTTAAAAAACATTGCGAGAAAAAACTGGCTGAGGCCGAGGAAAAAGTCGCAAAAATCACCCTGAACGCGGACGGCCAGCCAACTGGCACAACGCCTGTTCCGAATGCCTGACGCGCATTTTCAACACGCACTTTCCCAGGCCGCAAGCCGGGTTGAAACCAGCCTGAAAACCTTGCTGCCTGCTGAATCGGAGGGCCGTATCGCCCAAGCCATGCGCTATGCGGCGCTGTCGGGCGGTAAGCGGTTGCGCGCGTTTCTGGTGCTTGAAAGCGCCGCGATGTTTGACGTGCCGGCTGCGCAGGCAAATGCCACGGCGGCTGCGATTGAATGCCTTCATGCGTATTCACTGGTCCACGATGACCTTCCGGCGATGGACAACGATGATTTACGCCGAGGTCAGCCAACGCTGCATATTAAATGGGATGACGCCACGGCGGTCCTTGCTGGCGACGCGCTGCAAACGGTTGCATTCGAAATATTGGCAGGTATGGACGCGGGGGCTGACATTCGGCTAGCGCTGATTTCATCCCTTGCCATCGCATCAGGCGGGCGGGGCATGGTGCAGGGTCAGGACATGGACGTCGCCGCCGAAACTGCCGCTGTACCGCTTGATCTGACAGCGATCACCCGTCTGCAAACCCTGAAAACCGGCGCGCTTATCCGCTGGTCTGCCGCCGCTGGAGCGTTGTTGGCGAACCAAGATCCCGCGCCGCTGCACGCTTATGCCAATGCGCTCGGCTTGGCTTTTCAAATTCGCGACGATATTCTGGACATCGAGGGCGACGCCGAAACCGCCGGCAAACGATTGCGCAAAGACACTGAGGCGGGCAAAGCCACGTTTGTGTCGCTGTTGGGCCTTGAGGGCGCAAAATCTCGGGCTGTTGAGCTGGTCGCGCAAGCAAATGCCAGCTTAGCGCCGTACGGGGATCGCGCAGAAAACTTGCGCAGCGCCGCGCAATACACCATAACCCGAGCGACTTGAAGGAAACCGCCATGAGCCGCCCAGCCACACCCCTGCTAGATCGCGTTAACAACCCCGATGACCTGAAATCGTTCAGCGATGCGGAACTGGCACAGCTTGCCGATGAACTGCGC
>JAESRG010000076.1 GCA_016764785.1 Paracoccaceae bacterium | reverse complement strand
AAACTTTAAATGATTTTGGCACGGTAGATTATTTTGCGGTGCAAACCCTGACCACCGGAATTTTCACTGTTTGGCTGCAAGGCTATAACGCGGGTGGCGCAGCGCAGATTGCCTGCGTTATTTTGACATTGGTTCTGGTGCTCGCGACATTTGAGAAAATCAGCCGCAATAAACGGCGGTATCACAACCTGTCGACCCGCCTTACGCCGGTTACGCCCGAACGGCTGACTGGATACCGCGGTATTTTGGCACTGCTTGCCTGTTTGTTACCATTTCTATTGGGGTTCGTCCTGCCGATTAGCGTGATCACGTCACATGCGCTGGCGCATCTGTCTGTCTGGCAAGACGCTAGCCTGTGGCGGGCTGCCGGAAATACGCTGTTTCTGGGCATCACCGCCGCAGTGGTGACTGTGACGGGGGCGTTGTTCATGGTTTACGGGGTGCGACGGTCTCCGTTCAGGCTACCGAAAGTGCTGATGCCGGTGACCGCGATTGGCTATGCCGCACCCGGCGCGGTTTTGGCCATTGGTGTGCTGATTCCGATGGCTGCATTTGACAATATCCTAGCTGATATTGTCGAAGATCGTTTCGGTGTGGATATCGGTCTGCTGGTCACTGGCTCGGCTGCGGCGATAATATTTGCCTATGTGGTTCGGTTTTTTGCCATTCCGCAAGGCGCGATTGATGCGGCGCTGGGGCGGGTGACACCGTCGATGGAAATGGCGTCACGGTCGTTGGGTCGAAACTCTTGGCAAACATTATGGGCGGTGCATGTGCCCCTGATCCGAGGGTCGGTTCTGGTGGCTGGGCTGCTGGTATTTGTGGACGCAGTTAAAGAATTACCGGCAACGCTTATTTTACGCCCCTTCAATTTTGATACATTGGCAACACGGGTTTATGGGCACGCGTCGCTTGAAAATCTGGGCGAGGCGGCCCCTGCGGCACTGTTGGTGACACTGGCCGGGTTACTGCCGGTAATCTTGTTGGCAAAAGCCGGAAATCGGGCCTTCCGAAAATCTTGAGTGAGGTTTTTACTGCAATTGGGTTGCAAGATGGTTCACGATTTTTTCAACAAGCCGATAGGGCAGCGTCTCGGATATCTGGTCAAGAATTTGCGCGAACTCCGAGGCCGTCAGCCCGTAAAAACTGTTTAGATCGCCCATTGTGAACGGTGGAAATAATTGATTTTGACCCAAGAAGAACCCTGCCCCGATCGCATCGCTCCAGACCTCCGCACGTCGTTGGAAAAGTGCCAGAAGTTGTTCTGTCCAGAAGGTTGAGCGATCGTTGCGCGGGTGGATATCATTCAGCTGGCTAAGCGCATCCAGAATTTTGGCGATATCACCATTGGAAAAACGTCCGGTGTTTATCATGCGTTTGAAAGCAACATATTGCGGATCCAGCCCTGAACTAAGGATTTCCTGTTTGGGGATGCGTGGCATATCGGGACAGATTGGCCGCAGTATTGCACCAATGGTGCCCTCAGGGTGTTTGCGGTCGTCCTCAAAAATACGCACAGTTACCTTATTGAAATAGTTTTGCCATGATGTCACCAGTTTTGGGAAATTGTAGCCATAAAAACGTGTCGCAAGGAATCGTTCAAAGCTGATCGAGGCGTTAGATTTTCGGATCAGCTCCTTATAGATCGATTCTGCCAATTGTTGTGGTTGGCGCAAAACGATCACTATTTCTGTGTCATCGGCACCAAACACCTTATGAATCCGGCTGATATACCGGCCTTTGTCTGCCCAAGTGTTGTATAGATCCGGTGCACTGAGGATGGCATGGCGGGCCATTGGTTCGGCACTGATAAATAGTGTTGAGCCAACGCCACGAGCCTGTTCTGCAAAAAATTTTTGAAATTGCGGAATTTGGTCGGCAGATTGTGCCAAAGAATGCGCTAAAAAATGATGCGCCATAGCGTTGGGGCTATCCCCTACTGACGTTAACTCAGGGTAAATCAAACCATTTTTTTGCAGTAACACTCTGTTCCCATGCATAAAATGTTGAAGAACCGTGGTGCCGGTTTCGGGAAGTCCGATATGGAGAACAGTTTTCATTTCAGCCTTGATCCGGTCGCTATTGGCGTTATTTTGTTGCATTGCAGCAGTTTGCGCAACAAAAATCTTTACGGCAAGCCCGTTGCCAATGTTGGTTTGATGCTGTTAGGCTGAAAGAAGATACGACAATATTTGGTGCTGGGTAGGGGATGTTTGATTGGCTTTAGATGATTTAAAAAATGCATATGTTGCATTTGACCGGGTTCAGAAAAGTTATGATGGCGAGATTCTGGTTGTCAAAGACTTAAATCTCGCGATTGGTAAGGGCGAGTTTTTGACGATGCTAGGGCCTTCGGGGTCTGGTAAAACCACCTGCCTGATGATGTTGGCGGGGTTTGAAACCGCAACGCATGGCGACATTTTGCTGGATGGCAAGCCAATCAATAATATTCCGCCGCACAAACGCGGCATTGGCATGGTTTTTCAGAACTATGCGCTTTTTCCGCATATGACGGTTGGTGAAAATCTGGCGTTTCCGCTGGAAGTTCGTAAAATCGGCAAGTCCGAGCGCGATGACATGGTCAAAGCCGCGCTTGATATGGTGCAAATGGGCGATTTCGCAGGTCGACGCCCGGCACAGCTTTCGGGGGGGCAGCAGCAACGCATCGCCTTGGCGCGGGCGTTGGTTTTCAAACCTGAACTGGTGTTGATGGATGAACCCTTGGGGGCGCTCGACAAGCAATTGCGTGAACAGATGCAATACGAGATTAAACATTTGCATGAAAGCCTTGGCATTACCGTGGTCTATGTGACCCATGACCAATCTGAGGCGCTGACAATGTCAGATCGGGTCGCGGTGTTTGAAGATGGTCGTATCCAGCAGCTTGCCACGCCGGCTGATCTGTATGAACGGCCTGAAAATGCTTTTGTGGCTCAGTTCATTGGCGAGAATAACACGCTGAATGCAACGATTACCGGGGTTGAGGGCAACATGGTTGCCGTTGACATCGATGGCGGCATGAAAGGTCACGCGCTCGCGGTTAATTGTGGGGGCGTTGGAACGCGAACCATCCTGTCTATCCGCCCTGAACGGGTGGCGCTAAACAGCGATGGCCCGAACAAAGCCGACGCAAAAGTTATGGAGCTGATTTACCTTGGCGACCATATTCGCTGTCGTTTGGTCGTTTCGGGCAATGACAAGTTTATTGTCAAAGTGCCTAATTCGGCAGGCCAAAAGCATTTGGTAGTCGGAGAAACCACACCGATCAGTTGGCATTCCGAAGATTGCCGTGCGCTAGACGCCTAAACCAATTTACCGGCCCTGTTGGGTTGGTATTTCAATTGACCGGAACTTCAGCCCGCAGTTCTGGCAAATAATAATACGGGTAACAACAAGGAGAAGCTCTATGAAGCTTAAAAATCTACTTATCGGCGCAAGCGTTGTTGCTGTTTCAGCAACAACCGCTTTGGCGCAAGACATGACCATCGTGTCATGGGGTGGCGCATATTCCGCCAGCCAACAAGCCGCTTATCACGACCCCTATATGGCCGCTAACCCGGGCGTAAACATCATCAACGATGAATCCTCAAACGAAGCTGTTGCCAAATTACGTGCCATGGCCGAAGCCGGAAACATCACATGGGATGTTGTCGACGTTGTTGCTGCGGATGCGATCCGTCTTTGCGACGAAGGTCTGGCAATGGTAATCGACCCTGCAACTATGCTTGCTGCTGCGCCTGATGGCACTTCGGCTGCGGATGACTTTGGCGATTTGATGGTGTCGGAATGCTATATTCCGTCGATCGTTTATTCGACCACTTTTGGGTATCGCACCGATTTGGTTGGTGACACGCCGCCAACAAGTGTTTGTGACGTATTTGATCTGGTAAACTATCCGGGTCAACGTTCATTGGAAAAACGTCCAATCAACAACATGGAATGGGCATTGCTTTGTGACGGCGTTGCCGCTGAAGATGTATACGACGTTCTGGAAACAGACGAAGGTATCGCACAAGCGTTCGCTAAGCTTGACACCATTAAAGACAGCGTTGTCTGGTGGTCTGCTGGCGCTGACACGCCACAGCTTTTGGCTGACGGCGAAGTCATCATGGGCTCCACCTATAACGGTCGTCTGTTTGCCCTGATTGAGGAGCAGGGTCAGCCGGTTGCTATGCTTTGGGACGCGCAAGTGTATGACATTGACGGTTGGATCATTCCAGCGGGCCTAAGCCCTGAACGTCAACAAGCTGCGCTAGACTATATTTTCTTTGCAACAGACACCCAACGTCTGGCTGACCAAGCGAAATATATCTCGTACGGCCCTGCACGCGCATCGTCTGCACCACTGGTTGGTCTGCACGCAACACTTGGCATCGATATGGCACCACATATGCCAACCGATCCGGCAAATGCGACCAACACCTTCTTGTATAACTATGCATGGTGGGCTGATTATCGCGACGATCTGGATGCTAAATTCCAGGCGTGGCTGGCTCAATAAGCCAATAGTATTATGCGGGGCTGGCGACGGCCCCGCATTTTTTGTAAGAAAAAAAGTGGGGATGATATGAGCGATGCGACAACAACCGGCCCAGTATTGGCCGCCGATGGTACGCCCCTAAAGAAAAGCCTGAGCAAAGCGTTGCGCCGTCAAAAAATCCGCGCCCTAATGTTGATCGCCCCGCTGTTGTTATTTGTGACCGTGACGTTTATTCTCCCGATTGGGGACATGTTGTTCCGCTCGGTTGAGAACGAGATCGTCAGTAATATTTTGCCCCGCACCGTCGTTGAGCTTGATAGCTGGGATTCCACCAGCGGCGATCTGCCCGACGAAGCGGTCTATGCCGCCCTTGCCGCCGATCTGCTGATCGCGGTTGAAAATAGAACCCATATCAAAGTGGGTATCCGGTTGAATTACGAGTTGAGCGGCATGACCTCGCTGTTCAAAAAAACCGGCCGTGTGGTTGATGATTTTGACCCTGACCTTACCTTTGCCGAACAATTCATTGATATTCGCGATGATTGGGGCGAGGTCGAAACGTGGCAGACCATCCAAATGTATTCGTCGGTTTATACCAACGGGTATTTTGTCAGCGCGATTGACATGCGCAAAGGCCCCGACGGGCTAGAGCGTCTGCCCGATGGTCAGCGCGTCTATATCACCTCGATGATCCGCACTTTGGTGATGACTTTGGCGATCACGTTGCTGTGCCTGATTATCGGGTATCCGGTGGCGTGGCTTTTGGCAAACCTGCCGATGGCCAAAGCGAACTTGCTGATGATACTGGTGTTGCTGCCGTTCTGGACCTCGCTTTTGGTGCGCACCTCGGCTTGGAAGGTCTTGTTGCAAAAGCAGGGTGTTATCAACGATGTACTGGTTTGGATCGGCATTATTTCAGATGATAGTCGGCTGGCAATGATCAATAACCAAGCCGGCACGATCATCACCATGACCCATATTCTGCTGCCATTTATGATTTTACCGCTTTACTCCGTAATGAAGGGCATTCCGCCGACGTATTTGCGCGCGGCCAAAAGCCTTGGCGCCACCAACTGGACAGCGTTCTGGCGGGTGTATTTCCCGCAAAGTGTTCCGGGGATCGGCGCTGGCGCGATTCTGGTTTTCATCTTGTCGGTTGGCTATTACATCACGCCCGAATTGGTTGGCGGCCCGTCGGGCAAGTTCCTGTCAAACTGGATCGCCGAATTCGTGCTGGCCCGCCCAAACTGGGGTCTGGCCGCCGCGCTTGGTGCTATATTGCTGGGCTTGGTAATGTTCTTATATGTGCTTTACGACAAAATCGTTGGCATTGATAACGTGAAGTTAGGATAGAGACATGAGCAAACTACCCCCTTACACCACCACCGGCCAACGTGTCTGGCATTACACATTTCTGACGATTTGCGGGTTTATTTTCTTTTTCCTGATCTTTCCGATCATGGTGATCGTGCCGCTGTCGTTTAACGCGCAGGACTTTTTCACCTTCACGCCCGAAATGCTGGCCTTTAAGGCCGAAGGCTATTCACTAAAGCATTATGAGGATTTCTTTGGTGATGCCGATTGGCAACGTGCCATGTGGATGTCGATCAAAATTGCGCCGGTGGCGACAATTCTGGCGGTTACTTTTGGCACATTGGCCGCTGTTGGCCTGTCGCAAAGCCACGTCCCGTTTCGCGGCGTGATCATGGCGATTTTGATCTCGCCGATGATTGTGCCGCTGATTATTTCGGCCATGGGTATGTATTTCTTCTATTCCAAAATCGGTATTCAAGGCACGTACTGGGGCGTAGTTTTGGCGCACGCAGTGCTGGGTATTCCGTTTGTGATCATCACTGTTACGGCCACGCTGGTGGGCTTTGATCACTCGCTAACACGTGCATCTGCCAACATGGGCGCAGGGCCGGTGCGGACCTTCTTTAAGGTGCAAATGCCGCTGATCCTGCCGGGTGTTATTTCTGGCGGTTTGTTTGCCTTTATTACGTCTTTCGACGAAGTTGTGGTGACAAAGTTTGTTGGCTCAGCTGCGCAAACCACCTTGCCTTGGCGGATGTTTACCGGCCTGCGTGAACAGATCAGCCCGACAATTTTGGCGGTCGCGACTTTGCTGGTGGTGATCTCAATTTGTTTGCTGACCACGCTGGAATTGCTACGTCGTCGGTCAGAACGGTTACGCGGTATGTCACCGGGATAAGCCTAGCCCAAAAACCAGATCCAACCCGAAGCGGTAACCACCGAGCCAAACGTGGCCAGCAGTACGCTGTTGGCAGCGACATCTTCGGCACGTTTATACAGGGTCGCAAACAAAAACGCGTTAATTCCGGGGGCCATTGCAGCGGTCAAAACTAGGTTTCGCATCACCTCGAATTGCAGATCAAATATCTGGGTGGCAAATAGGTATGCAAGCATCGGATGAACGATGAGCGACAGAAATGACATCGCGCTTGCTTCTGGTAATGATGCCCGTATCGAATATCTGGTCAACACCCCTCCAAGCGCAAACAGCGCGGCTGGCAACATGACTTGGCTTAGCATTTCAATGACGGGAAGCACGGGGTTGCCCATCGGAATACCAAAGATATTGACGACAAACCCCAGTGAAATTCCGATCATTAACGGGTTTTTGAACATGGTTTTTATGATGGTACTCAGGGAGCGAAACAACCCTTGCCCGTCGGCGCGCAGCAGCTCCATCGTTGAGATACCAAGCAGGTAACAAAACGGCGCATGAATGGCGATGATCGCGATATTCGTGTCTAGGTTCCGAACCCCGTAGGCGCGTTCTGAAATTGGAAATCCAAGCAGGAACGCGTTGGAAAACAGAGCCACAAACGCGATGGCAACGGCCTCACCGGGGCGGCGCTTGAAGATCAATATCGCGGCTGCCAGCCCAAGAAAAAAGCAAATACTGGCCGGGCCAAAGAATGAAACCAGCAAGCCCACATCAAAAGACTGGGCGAGATCAAGTTTAAGAACGCTGAGAAACAATAGGCATGGCGCTGCAAATTTCATTGCAAACGACATCAAGCCGTCAATGCCATTTGCCGTCATCCAGCCCAGTTTCGTGACCGCCGCGCCGACCGCGATTAACAAGAAAACCGGCGCGATAATGTCAAGAATTTGGGTGATCATGCGGGCAGCTCCAGAACAAGACCATCATAGGCCGGGCTGACGTTTTGAGGGATTTCACCATCAACCGTCGCGTAATCCAGATCAATATGCATGTTGGTTAGAATGGCACGTTTGGGGGCAACCTTGGCTATCCATTCTAGCGCAAGGTCTAGATTGATGTGGGTCGGATGGGGCGCGTAGCGCAGGGCGTCAAGCACCCAAATATCCAATCCTTCAAGGGTTTTCCAGCTATCTTCGGGCATCGTAGAAACATCCGGCAGATAAGCCAAACCACCAATGCGAAACCCGAGCGCGTCAATGCGGCCATGTTCCACCTCAAACGGTTCAAGGGTGATGTCGCCGCCCGCCCCTCCGATGGTGATCGGGCCGTCGATTGGGTTAAGGTCTAAAATTGGTGGATAATTACTGTTTTTTGGTTGCACAAATACATAGCCAAACCGCGAGATCAGATCGTTAGTGGTTGGCCCGTCAGCATAGACTTGAAGGCGGGTTTTGGAATTATAAACAACCACCCGCAAGTCATCGATGCCGTGCAGATGATCCGCATGCGAGTGGGTATAGACCACCCCGTCCAACGTGCCGACATCCGCACCAAGCAGCTGCTCGCGCAGGTCTGGCCCCGTGTCAATCAGAACGCGCGTAATGCCTTTGTCGGTGATCCTCTCAACCAGCAATGAACAGCGCCGGCGACGGTTTTTTGGGTTTTTGGGGTCGCAAGCACCCCAATCGCCACCGATACGCGGCACGCCTGCCGATGATCCACAGCCAAGAATAGTATATCGCAGAAATGCGCTCATGCAGATTTCCAGCTGGCGGCTTTGCTAAACAGCCGGTCAAAATTTTCCGAGGTCTGGCGGGCGAAATCAACGTAATCCATCTTGAAAACCTCGGCCCCGACTTGCGCGGTTAGCGCGGTATAGGCCGGTTCGTTCTGGCGACCGCGATGCGGCGTCGGCGCCAGATAGGGGGCGTCGGTTTCAACCAGTATCCGGTCAACCGGTGCCGCTGCAAAAATATCGCGAACTTCTTGCGAATTTTTGAAGGTTGCAATGCCTGACATCGATAGATAAAATCCCAGATCAAGTGCGGCTTTACCAAGTTCGGGCGACGATGAAAAACAGTGCATCACGCATGAATACGCACCAGCGCGGTATTCCTCGCTTAGGATGCGCGCCATGTCATCGTCTGCGGCGCGCGCATGAATGATCAGCGGCAGGCCACTTTGACGCGCCGCTTCTATGTGGATGCGCAAAGACTGCCTTTGGACCTTTGCTGTGTCTGCGGTGTAATGGTAATCAAGGCCGGTTTCGCCAATACCAACCATTTTTGGGTGTGCAGTCAGGGCCAGAATGTCATCAACACTGACCATCGGTTCGCTGGCGGCGTTCATCGGATGCGTGCCCGCAGCAAAGAAAACCGGTGGGTGATCTTCCGCAATTTTGCGGGCTTTGTGAACCTCGCCAATTTTGGTGCAAATCGTCACCATACGGGTGACACCCGCCGCGACGGCGCGATCAATTATGGCGTCGAGTTCATCCTCAAATTGCGGAAAATCGAGGTGGCAGTGGCTATCGACTATTGATGGTGCAGGCATCGGAATGTTCCAAAATCAGGCAGTCAGCTGTAGGGTCTTTGCTGCCGCTGTTTCAATTTTGATAAAGGTATCAAGGATCACCTGCGCGGGGTCAAGGTTAACCGCGCGCGCATGGGCGATCCGGCCCGAAATCTGTTGTTGCAGGTCGGCCCAAATGCGTGATTGCGCCTGCCCAGCCGATAGTTTTTGAAATACCGCCTGCTCATTGGCGGTGGCCTCGGCCATCTGAACGCCAGCGCCGAACCGCGCCAAACGCACCAGTGCTAGTGATATCAGGGTGACGACGTTGTCATAATGATCGGCATTTCCACGCGCGGCGCAACTGTCGCCAAGCGCGATCAGGGCAGGGCGGTCAAATCTTGGTGCACGGTCCAGAATGGCGATGATCTGGCTGTAAATCCTTAGGCCATCACCGGCAATCAGCCGGATAGCATCGCCCGGCGACCCGATGGAAAGTTCAGCCAGCGCCTGCGGATTATTGGATTCAAAACCCGATTGCGTAAGAACGGCCGTCAGATCATCAGCGTTCAACTGTTCACAACGCAACAAACGACAGCGCGACCGGATGGTGGGCAGTAGTTTTGCAGGTTGATGGCTGACCAGCAATATCATGGCCTTGGCGGGGGGTTCCTCAAGAATTTTGAGCAGGGCGTTGGCGGCAGATTTGTTGAGTTCCTCTGCGGCGTCAACAATGGCGATGCGCCACCCGCCATCAGCCGCTGACATGGTGAAAAAAGCTTTCAGCTTGCGCACTTCGTCAACCGTGATCGCTGATTTCAGACGTTTGGTTTTTGGGTCCCACGGGCGGCGGCAGATGAACACACCGGGTTCTGCAAGCGCGTTTATGCGACGTGTGACAGGGTGGTCTGCGGGGCTAGATATATCTTCAGGCGGGCCAAACATGCCGCCGTCCTCGGTGGTCAGCAGAAACCGCGTGATGCGCCATGCAAGCGTGGCCTTGCCAACGCCGCGTGGGCCGCCGATTAGCCACGCATGGTGCAGGCGACCTGTGTTGAAAGCCTCAAGAAAGTCGGTTTCGGCTTTGTGCTGTCCGATCAAAGACATGACGTCGCGTGGGCGGGGGGCACCCTCAATCCGGTCTGATTCTGGTAGGTCGTCGTCGCTCATGGCAGGTGCGTTTCAATGGCTGAAAGGACATCCGCCGCAACTTGGTCCAGCGCGGCGTTGCCATCAATGGCGACGCATCTGTCAGGAAAATCATCAAGCAGTGCCTTGTACCCTGCGCGCAGCTTGTACTGGAAATCTGCGCCAAGGTCTTCAAACCTGTCTTCGCCAGAATTGCGGGCAAGGCCGCGTTGCAAGCCAACGTCTGCGTCAATGTCAAACACCAGCGTCAAATCGGGTTCTTGGCTGATCATCAGCGTATGCAATTGATCAACCGTTTTACGCAGATCAGCCCGTGCCGCACCTTG
The DNA here is from genome assembly GCA_016764785.1 of Paracoccaceae bacterium. Classification (GTDB taxonomy): domain Bacteria; phylum Pseudomonadota; class Alphaproteobacteria; order Rhodobacterales; family Rhodobacteraceae; genus UBA3077. The sequence goes on along the minus strand of JAESRG010000076.1, from coordinate 2,646 downwards.
ATACACCCGTGTTGAATCGGCAAAACGGTCAGAAATGACGATTGCGCCGCGTTGTAGGGCGGGCAGAATTGTACGCTCCAGATGGTCGCGCCGCGCTGCTGTAAATAACAGAATTTCGGTTTCAGGTGACCAGCGCGCTGGGGCGCCCTCAACCAGTAATTTGCGGATTTCTTCAGCGCCCGCTGATCCGCCGGGTTCGCGGGTCAGCACCACGTCACGGCCTTGGGCTGTAAGTGTTTCAGCCAGTCGGCGGGCTTGTGTTGACTTGCCTGAGCCGTCGGCACCTTCAAATGTCAGGAAAAACCCCGAGCGGCTCACAGCACGTCGCCAGACAGAATACGCCCTTTCAGGATGGTAAATGCGGTGATGTAGCGCTCAAGAAAACCGGCTTCGCTGACGCTGGCGATTGCAACCAGTGGAAATGTCTGCGTGGGCATATCCGGAATGGTGATGATCAATTCACCCAGCAGCTCGCCCTCGGCAATGGGGGCCGCGATTGGGCCGTTAAAGATCACATTTGCGGTGACATGCTGAATGGCGGAATAGGGCAATAGCATGGAGATATCTTCGATTGGCGCCAAACCAACGGTTTCGACATCACCCAGCCAAACCTCGGCCCGCGCAATTTGCGCACTGCCAGTAAATAGCGTGGTTACGGTAAATTCACGAAATGCCCAAGTGACCAGCCGTTCGGCCTCGGCTTCACGCGCCGCAGAACTTTCCATGCCCGTAATCATGACGATAACACGGCGGCCATCGCGCACAGCTGAGCCAACCAGCCCATAACCCGCTTCGCTAGTGTGGCCGGTTTTAAGGCCATCGGCGCCGATACCAAGCCCCAGCAAAGGGTTGCGGTTAAAGCGATTATTCGGAACGCGATTGTCGAATGCAAATTCTTCAATGGCGAAATACCGGTAATACTGCGGGAATTCCTTGATCAGGCGGCGGGCAAGGAAAACCAGATCGCGCGCGCTCATGCGATGGTCAGGGTGTGGCCAGCCCGTCGCATTGGCAAAGGTGGAATTCAGCATACCAAGCTCGCGGGCACGTTCGGTCATGCGAATGGCAAATTCGGCCTCAGAGCCTGCAAGCCCTTCGGCAAGCACCACGCTTGCATCGTTGCCAGACAGAACGATCACGCCTTTAATCAGGTCTTCGACGCTAACACGGTCGCGGGTGTCAAGATACATGGTCGATCCGCAAGTCGTTGCACCACCACCGCAAAAATGCACAGCATGATCCGATACCGGAAATTCGTCTGTTAGCAAAATCCGACCCGTTTCCAGTGCCTCAAAAACCATATTCAGGGTCATGAGTTTGGACATTGAGGCCGGCGGCAACGGTTCATCCTGATTTTTAGCCAGCAGCACAATACCGGTGTCATAATCAACCACCATGGCCGCGCGCGCAGGGGTATCCAACGCGGCGGCAGGCAGTGCGGTAAGCATCGCCAATGCGATACAAAGCCGAAGAAGTATTTTCATTTTATCTTTCCTATAACCGGAACGAGAACGCATCCGTGAACCCAAGTCCCTTGATGATCCGCATGCGTTCATTGCGTTCAGACCGCGTGCTCGCAGGGCCTGAAACGACGCGATATAGTGTTCGCTCATCAGTGGTGTCGGTTATCACGACGGCTTGAACGCCCTCAGATCCCAGCTGTGCGACAAGATTTTCGGCATTTTCTTCTTCAGAAAAAGTACCAATCTGGATGTAAGGTTTTGTCGGTACGAGAAGCCGGTTAACAGCCGGTGCTGCTGCAGCGGTTGCTGTATCGAGGTTTTCCGCGACCTCGGCGGCAATGGGCGTGTCGGCAAGTACTTCTTCGACTAGGGCCCCCAACTCCAATGTGGCGGTGTCGTTTTCAGTTTCTGCTTCGGGTTCGATTTCTGGTTCAGGTACTGGCTCTGGTTCCGGCGGCGGCGCTATTTCGATGGTCTCGCGGCGCAAAACAACGATAGAAATCTCAGTGGGAGAGCCAGCCAAAACCCCGATGGCTGATGCCGCGTCTGAGGACAGTTGAATGCTTGGCCCCGGATTGTCACGTTCACGACGGAACAGGGCCCCAATGACGGAGTCGCCAGTTTCGGTGTTGGTAATAACCACGCGCTCAGGATCAGTCGTGTTGGGATAGGCCACCCAGATGCCCCCGAGCGACGGGCGACCGTCCCACAAAGCTTCTTCGGTCACTGAAAAAATATCGGGGCGTTCAACTTCCTGTTCAATTGTAGTTGCGCCATCTGCGGCAAAAACCGGCGTTGCGCTTTGCACGCTGGTTCCGGCCGCGTCTTCGCATGCCGAGATTGCTAAAAGCGCAGCAGAGGCCAAAAGACCGATTGTCAGCCTGTTGGTAAATTTAAAGAGATTTTGCATTTCATGCTCCTGCTTCCAAAGGACAATTTTTATAAAATTGCCTCCCCGGCGGGGAAATGTGGATTTGCTCTGCCTTGTTGCCACCTTTTGGTGATCGCTGGGCGTACTATATCGAATAAATATCGACAAGGGAAGTATAACAAAAAGTAAAACAACGTGTGGACGTTGCTGGAATGTGCCGTTACAAGGCACCGGTCGGAGGAGTGGCAGAGCGGTTGAATGCACCGGTCTTGAAAACCGACGTAGGTGAAAGTCTACCGTGGGTTCGAATCC
>JAESRG010000075.1 GCA_016764785.1 Paracoccaceae bacterium | reverse complement strand
CGGCCAATGTCATACCGTTGTTTTGTAAACGATATTCCGGGATCGTCTGATATTTTTCAAACGCCACATCCCATGCGGCCGGGTCCGAAGGTGGCATTGCCCCCCTGAAAGGTTGCCATTCGGTAATCGACAAGCCGCTATCGGTTAGACGGGTCATGCCTCCCACCAAAATCATCAACGCGACCAGCGCAAACAACATCATCAGCCAAATGGCGATGCCACGACGCGCAGGTTTACGCGCCGTTTTGATTTTCGCTGGCTCGGGCTTATCCGCGCTTACATCTTCAAAAATATTACGTTTTTCGGTCATGGGAACCCCTTTGTCCCTTGGATAAATCAAACCACATATCGCGTCTAGACGAAATGCGGTTTTCCAAAAGTTGACGGGCTAACGAAATTGCGCCAAAGTTGCGCGCACACATGATTTCCATCACTTATAGTTGAGGTCCCCATGTTTTATTCTGCACTTAACCGCAACAAAGATAAAAAACGCATTGCCGTACGATTGCTTGCCCTGAAGCAAAAACTGGCAAACGAAGTGCCCCTGAAATGCACGACCAACACCCTGATCGCGACGTGGAATATCCGTGAGTTCGACAATAAATCATATGGTATTCGCAGCGACGAGTGCCTGTTTTATATTGCTGAAATCATCTCTCATTTTGACATTATTGCGGTGCAAGAAGTCCGCGAAGACCTAACAGCCCTAAAACGGGTAATGCGTATTTTGGGGCGTGGAAACTGGCAATACATCGTGTCGGATGTGTCCGAGGGTAAACCGGGCAACCGTGAACGCATGGCCTTTATTTACGACACCCGATCGGTCTCATTTGCATCTGAGGCCGGCGAAGTGGTGATGCCCGCGATTGAGGTCAAACAGGGCAATAAAACCTTACGCTATGACCCTGCAAAACAGCTTTATCGCACGCCCTATATGTGCAGTTTCCAGTCACGCTGGTCAAAGCTGATGCTGTGTACTGTCCATATTTTATATGGCAAAGACAAAGCCGATAATCCAAACAGGGTTGAGGAAATCAAGTTGATCGCCGACCTGCTTGCCAAGCGGGCGCGCAGCAATAGCACCCCCGCCAATCTGGTTTTACTGGGGGATTTCAATATTTATAAACCCAAAGATATCACTATGAAGGCGCTTACCGACGCTGGTTTTTTCATCGACAAAAGCTTGCAGAAATTGCCACAAACCAACACCGGAAAAAAGGCGCGTTTTTACGATCAGATTGCGTTTCTGCCCCGCAATGAAAAGCTGGAGCCAACCGGCAAAGCTGGCGTGTTTGACTTTTATGAAACGGTTTATACCAAAGCTGACGAAGCCTTGTATGTGACCGAAATGGGCGCGTCGTATCATACGACCAGTGCTGGAAAACCGCGCGCCAACAAGTCACTATATTACAATACCTATTGGCGCACGTTTCAAATGTCAGATCATTTGCCAATGTGGGTACAAATTCGAACCGATTTTGCACAAGAATATCTTGAAAACTTGGCTAAGGATTAACGATCAGGTTTTTCTGACCGATCTGCCAGTACTTTGAACATGCCATGTAGCGTGCGTACGTCTGCGTCGGTCAGCGGCAAGCGTGACATCATGTTCCAGATGTTTTCGACCATCGATTCACGTTTTGGCTCGGGCCAGAAAAATCCGACATTATCCAACCGCTGCACCAACCGTTCACTTAGTTTGGTTACTTCAATTTTGCTGGCATAACGAATTAGACCACGATCAATGGTTTCGACGTCAACTTCGCCGACTTGGCGACGCCACTCATAGGCCGTCAGCAACACACATTGTGCCAAATTCAACGACGCAAACGCCGGATTAACCGGAACCGAGATCAGCGCATTGGCCTGCACAATGTCTTCATTTTCCAGCCCTGCCCGTTCGGCCCCAAACATCACGCCAACTTTTTGGCCGTCGGCAATCAGGTTGCGGGCGTGCTCCATCGCGCGTTCAGGGGTCGTGACGGTTTTGGTAAGGTCACGATTGCGCGCTGTGGTGGCAAATACATAGTTCAGGTCTTCAAGCGCGCCAGCTGTGGTTTCAGACACCTGCACATGGTCAAGCACCCGCCCCGCACCCGACGCCATGGCGATAGCCTTGGGGTTTGGCCACCCGTCACGTGGTGCCACGATCCGCATGCGATCCAAGCCAAAGTTCCACATCGCCCGCGCCGCCGCGCCGATATTTTCGCCCATTTGGGGCCGCACCAGAATGAACGTCGGCACGGGGCCCGTCCATCCTTCATCTTTTGCGTGATCTGTACCTGACATTTAGTGCTCCGAAATTCGCTGATCGCGTGATACGCTGCTGGGCATCAGGATGCAAACGGAGAACATAATGGCTTATGACGAAGGACTGGCGCAAATTCTGCGCGATGCGCTCGACAGCACCGACGGGATCATTGAGAAAAAGATGTTTGGTGGGATGTCCTTTATGTTGAACGGCAATATGTTGTGCGGCGTTCATAAAGGCGGGGCGATGTTCCGAGTCGGCAAAGAAAATGAGGCCGCAGCAATGGCAGTTGAAGGCACTAGCCCACTTGCCTTTACCGGAAAAAAGATGGGTGGCTTGCTGGATGTATCAGACGAATGTCTGATCAATGATACCAGCCGCGATGCGTTGCTCGCGTTAGCATTTAACTTTGTTGGCGCCTTACCTGCCAAATAACAGTATACGACCGTATACATACCTTTTCATTGGCAGCTTTATGCCTTAAACAACTGCCAAGCCCCGAATCCAGCAAAAGGAATCTCCTATGACAAAAATTAAAGTCGAAAACCCGGTTGTCGAGCTAGACGGCGATGAAATGACCCGCATTATTTGGCATTTCATCAAAGATAAGCTGATCCTGCCTTACCTTGACATTGATCTAAAGTATTACGATCTAGCCATGGAAGTTCGCGACGAGACCGACGACCAAATCACCATTGATGCTGCTGAAGCGATCAAAAAATACGGTGTTGGCGTTAAATGCGCGACCATCACGCCTGATGAAGCCCGGGTTGAAGAATTTGGCCTTAAGAAAATGTGGCGCTCGCCTAATGGCACTATTCGCAACATTCTGGGCGGCACCATTTTTCGCGCGCCCATCATTTGTGAAAACGTGCCGCGGTTGGTTCCGGGCTGGACAAAACCTATTGTTATTGGCCGTCATGCCTTTGGTGACCAATATAAAGCCACCGACTTTTTGTTCCCTGGCCCCGGCAAACTGACCATGAAATTTGTTGGTGATGACGGCACAGTGATTGAAAAAGAACTGTACGACGCACCATCCGCTGGTGTTGCAATGGGCATGTATAACCGCGACGATTCAATTCGTGATTTCGCGCGTGCCTCGCTGAATTATGGCATTAAGATGGGCTGGCCGGTATATCTGTCGACCAAAAATACCATTCTGAAAGCCTATGACGGCCGTTTCAAAGACCTGTTTCAGGAAATCTTTGACGCAGAATTTGCCGATAAATTCACTGAGGCCGGCATCACCTATGAGCACCGCCTGATCGACGACATGGTCGCTTGTGCGATGAAATGGAACGGTGGTTTTGTTTGGGCTTGTAAAAACTATGACGGCGACGTTCAGTCCGACACCGTTGCACAAGGCTTTGGTTCGCTTGGTCTGATGACCTCGATCCTGATGACTCCAGACGGCACAGTTGTTGAAGCTGAAGCCGCGCACGGCACAGTGACTCGTCACTATCGCCAGCACCAGAAAGGCGAAGCCACGTCAACCAACTCCATCGCGTCAATCTATGCGTGGACAGGTGGTCTGAAGCACCGCGCCAAGCTGGATGATAACGCCAAGCTGATGGAATTTGCCGAAACGTTGGAAAAAGTTGTTGTTGATACCGTTGAAAACGGCTTCATGACTAAAGATTTGGCACTGCTGGTTGGTCCAGATCAAAAATGGCTGACCACTGAGGGCTTCCTTGAGAAGATCGACTCAAACCTCAACGCCGCATTGGCTGGATAAGATTGGGGGCGGCCTTTACGGGCCGCCTTTTTCCGTATGACTGAACAACACTCCACAGAACACAGCACTTTTGAGGACATCCAAGGCATTGTCAGCGGTACATTGCTCGCGGCATTTTCCCTTGTGATCCTTAGCCATCTTGGCTTGATCACCGGCCAAACCGCGGGGGTCGCTCTGCTGCTATCCTATTGGACAGGCTGGAGCTTTTCATTGATATTTTTCGTGATTAACTTACCGTTTTATGCGCTGGCAATGCTGCGCATGGGCCGTGAGTTCACAATAAAAACCTTTATCGCAGTGGCGATGATCACCGTTTTAACCGCCGTTGCCGCTGACCATATCCGGTTTGATTATATCACGCCGGCCGTTGGCGCTGTGATTGCGGGCGTTATCGCAGGCACTGGCCTGATCGCCCTGTTCCGCCACAAATCCAGCCTCGGCGGGATTGGCATTCTGGCGATTTACCTTCAAGACACGTTCGGGTTCAGGGCTGGGTATACCCAGCTGATCGTTGACGTCGCCATTTTTGGATTGGCTTTTCTAGTTATTCCGGCCTCAGCCGTTTTGTACTCGTTTCTAGGTGCGGCGGTCGTAAACATGGTAATAGCGGTCAATCACAGAACTGACCGCTATATCGCGCGCTAAACGCCCTCAACAAACGTGTATTCACGATCAGCCGCAGGAATGCCATATGACAGGGCTTCTTGATATTCTGCTGAATGGTAAAACGTTTTGGCGGTTTCCATGTCCTTGAACCGGATGATTACATTGCGGGCACGGCCCTGCCCTTCCATGTGGAAACACTCGCCGCCGCGCGCCAGAAATTCACCGCCGAACTTTTCGACAGCCGGGCCGGCGATGGCCGCATATTTTGCGTATTCTTCCGCGTCGTTTACATCCACGTGGACGATTGCATAAACAGCCATATTAGCTCTCCAAAAATGTTTCTACGGCCTTGATGGCCGCGTCTGCGTTATCAGCATTCGGGCCGCCAGCTTGCGCCATATCTGGTCGCCCGCCGCCGCCTTTACCGCCCAATTGTTCGGCTGCAATGCGTACAATGTCAACGGCAGAAATGTCTGCTGTCAGATCATCTGTCACACCCACAGCAACCGCAGCTTTTCCGTCAGTCGTAGCGATCAGCAGCACGATACCCGACCCAAGTTTGGCCTTATGTTCCTCAATAATACCGCGCAGATCTTTGCCGGACACGCCAGTAAGGCATTGGGACAAAAAGGCTTTGCCGTTGATATCTTTTGCGTCAATTGAGGCCGAGCCTGTGCCGGCTAGCGCCAGCTGTTTACGCGCTGTGTTCAGATCATTTTGCAGGGCTTTTCGTTCTGCAAGCAGGGCTTTCACCCGTTCAGCCAGCACATCACGCGGGGCCTTCATAGCCGCAGCTGTTGCACTAAGCACCGCTTCATTTTGTGCAATATAGGCCAGCGCACCCGCGCCGGTCAGGGCCTCAATGCGACGAATACCGCTGGCTGTGGCGCCCTCGGACACCAGTTTGAACACGCCAATATCACCGAGCCGCTGCACATGGGTGCCGCCGCACAGTTCCAGCGAATAGGTGTTCTTGTCGATACCCTTGCCGCTGTCAGGGCTGACGCCCATCGACACAACCCGCACTTCGTCGCCGTATTTTTCACCAAACAGGGCTTGCGCGCCTAGGTCGCGCGCCTGATCTGGCGTCATAACCCGCGTTTCAACACTGCTATTTTGACGGATCATAGCGTTGACCTCAGCCTCAACAATGGCCAATTCCTCAGTTGTGACGGCTTTTTGATGACTGAAATCAAACCGCAACCGGTTGTCAGCGTTTAATGAGCCACGTTGCGCGACGTGATCGCCAAGCGTGTTGCGCAAGGCTTCATTCAAAAGGTGCGTGGCCGAGTGGTTGGCACGAATGGCTCCACGTTTTACGGGGTTAACCTTCAGTTCAACCGGCGCGCCAATGGTCAGCGTTCCTTTGGTTACAGTCGCGATATGGGCAAAAACACCCTGTTTTTTCTTAACGTCCGAGACGTCAACCCGCAGGCCATCAGCAAGGATCAAACCGGAATCGCCAACCTGCCCGCCTGATTCAGCGTAAAACGGTGTTTGGTTCAGCACAATCTGCACTGAATCGCCCGTTTCAGCAGTTTTTACATGCGCACCATCTTTGATAAGGGCCAAAACCTGCCCTTCGGCGACCTCGTCCACATATCCAATAAATTCGGTAACGCCATGCTTTTCAACAACATCAAACCAAACGGTCTCATCTGCAGCCTCACCGGACCCAGACCAAGCTGCACGGGCTTTGGTTTTTTGGGCCAGCATCGCTGTGTCAAACCCGTCCGTGTCAACGCTGCGACCTTTTTCGCGCAATGCGTCTTGGGTCAGATCAAGCGGGAACCCATAAGTGTCATATAGTTTAAACGCCGTTTCACCGGGCAAATTCTGCCCCTCAGCCAGACCTTCAAGTTCGGCATCCAGCAATTTCAGACCCCGATCAAGCGTGGTTTTAAAACGGTTTTCTTCCAGCAACAAAGTTTCTTCAATCATCGCCTGTTCGCGCGCTAGTTCAGGAAAAGCCTGCCCCATTTGCGCGACCAGTGCGGGCACTAAACGGTGCATAACGGGGTCTTTTGCACCCAACAAATGTGCGTGCCGCATGGCGCGGCGCATGATCCGGCGCAGCACATAACCACGGCCAACGTTCGAGGGCAAAACCCCCTCAGCAATCAGAAACGAGGTCGACCGTAAGTGGTCCGCAATCACGCGGTGATGCACATTGCCCTCACCGTTTGGATCAACACCCGTGGCGTGGGCCGAGGCCTCAATCAGGTCGCGCATCAGGTCGGTCTCAAAAACGTCGTGCGAGCCTTGCAACAAAGACCCGATCCGTTCTAGCCCCATGCCCGTGTCAATTGACGGCTTGGGCAGGTCAAGCTGGGTGCCATTTTCCTGCCGGTCATATTGCATGAAAACCAGGTTCCAGATTTCAATAAACCGGTCACCATCTTCATCCGCCGATCCCGGAGGCCCACCCCAAATTTGATCACCGTGGTCATAAAAAATCTCGGTACATGGGCCACAGGGGCCAGTGGCGCCCATCGACCAGAAATTATCGTCGGTCGGGATGCGAATAATGCGATCATCCGACAGGCCAGCATATTTTTTCCAGAAATTAGCGGCTTCGTCGTCAGTGTGATAGACAGTCACCAGCAATTTATCTTTGGATATGCCAAAATCTTTGGTTAGCAAATCCCAAGCATAAGCAATTGCTTCTTCTTTGAAATAATCACCAAACGAGAAATTCCCCAGCATTTCAAAGAAAGTCAGGTGCCGCGCTGTATAACCTACGTTGTCCAGATCGTTATGTTTGCCGCCAGCACGCACACATTTTTGGCTGGATGTGGCCCGCGAATAGTCACGCGATTCAAGGCCAGTAAACACGTTCTTGAACTGTACCATACCAGCATTGGTAAACATCAATGTAGGGTCATTGCGCGGCACCAAAGGAGAACTGTCGATGATCGCGTGGTCGTTATTCCCGAATGAATTCAGAAAACTGCTGCGAATTTCATTGAGACTGGCCATCGGATGTTCCTTGGGTGCTTGATTTTTTAGGTTTTTAGCCCGCCGAACCGGCACTGTCCACATCTCAGACACAAAAACGGCCAGCCGGTTACCAGCTGGCCGAGATATTTAGTTGGAATTGGGCTAAAGGTCTAACACATCATCCGTTTTTTTATCACTACCCTTAAAGTCCAAACCATGGGCCGCGCGGATTTTGTCTTCAATTTCATTAGCGATTTCAGGATGTTCCTTCAGGAATTTTTTGGAGTTCTCACGCCCCTGCCCGATCCGCTCATCTCCATATGAGAACCACGACCCAGCTTTGCCAACCAGCTCCAACTTGACGCCCATATCAAGGATTTCACCGAGTTTTGAAATGCCTTCACCAAACATGATGTCAAATTCAACTTGTTTGAACGGGGGGGCCACTTTATTTTTAACGACTTTGACGCGGGTCGCGTTACCGACCACCTCGTCCTTATCTTTAAGTGTGCCAATGCGTCGAATATCCAACCGTACCGAGGCATAAAATTTCAGTGCGTTACCGCCCGATGTGGTTTCCGGCGATCCAAACATAACCCCGATTTTCATCCGGATCTGGTTGATAAAGATCACCATACATTTGGAACGGTTGATGGCACTGGTCAGTTTACGCATGGCTTGTGACATCAGCCGCGCTTGTGCGCCCATCTGATAATCGCCCATATCGCCTTCGATCTCGGCTTTAGGGGTCAAGGCAGCTACCGAATCAACAACAACAATCGACACAGCGCCAGAACGCACCAGCGTTTCGGTGATTTCCAATGCCTGCTCGCCGGTATCTGGCTGCGAGATCAACAATTCGTCGAGATCCACACCCAAGTTACCCGCATACATCGGGTCAAGTGCGTGCTCTGCATCAACAAATGCGCAAATCCCACCTTCTTTCTGCATTTCAGCAATGACATGCAGCGATAGTGTGGTTTTACCTGAACTTTCAGGCCCGTAAATTTCAATAATCCGGCCTCTAGGCAAACCACCAATACCCAAAGCAATATCCAAACCGATTGAGCCAGTTGAAATCGCTTCGATATCCATCGCGGCGTTATTTTGCCCCAACTTCATAATGGAGCCTTTGCCGAAGCTCCGCTCGATCTGCGCCATCGCCGATTCTAAAGCTTTTTCTTTATCCATTTTGCGTCGATCACCCAAATCCAAAAGAGTCTTTGCCATTTTTCCACCTCTTATCACATAACGCGCCCGTTTGGGCAATTACGGTTTTGTTCCCGTGTTGTTCCTATTTTCACAATGAGACCAAAACAAGAACAATGCAATACAAATTATTCCTAAATTAAACATTGCCTAAAATGCTTTACGAACTGTAAATCTATTCAAGAAAGTTTTAGGAAAACCGCCATGATGATTTCAACCAAAGCCAACTTGGCCTTTTTAGCAATGCCTCGGGCAGCGTCAACCAGCATTGAAGAAGCGCTGTTGCCCTTTGCCGATATCGCCTTTAAGGGATTTCCACGGTTCAAGCATCTAAATTTAGCGATGTATAACTTGAGGTTACGGCCATTTCTTAAAGCCAATAACTTTGAAAGCCTTGAGACGGTCGCGCTCTTTCGTGAGCCTGTCGCTTGGTTGCAAAGCTGGTATCAATACCGTGCTGACCCAAAGATAAAACTGAAAAGAAATTCATCCGCTGGCGTCAGTTTTAACGAATTTGTCGAAGCATATTTGATGGATGACGGGCCAGATTTTGCAAAAGTTGGTCAGCAAAGTCGATTTGTTGCCTCAAAAACAGAAACCTGCGGCGTAGATATTTTGTTCAAATTCGAAAATTTGTCCGGATTCGCCGACTTTATGTCAGAGAAATTCTTAACTGAATTTGCATTCGGACACGCAAATGCGTCAAACAAAAAGGCTGCCTACTTATCACCCGAGTTGGAGCGGGCTCTGAAAGACAAGTTTTCAATTGATTACGATATTTACGAAACATTCGCTAAATAACTTAGTTCATTTCAGACAGAACCTCTGATACCTTGCTGACCAGATCATTTAGCGAAAATGGTTTCGGAAGAAAGGCTGATCCGTCGATTTCCCGCTTACCCTCGCCAAAAGCATCCTCGGCATAGCCTGATATAAAGATGACCTTGGTATCGGGGTGTGTTTCGAGCGCCCGTCGCACCCACGTTGGCCCGTCCATACCCGGCATAATAACGTCGGAAATGTACACGTCATATGGCTCTGTCGCGGCCGCAATCACTTCCAGTGCCTGATCGCCGCATTCAGCCTCGTCCACGACATAACCTTTTAGTTTCAGCGCCCTGACCGCAAAAGAACGCACGGCGACTTCGTCCTCTACCAACAATATTCGTCCTTGTCCGTTGGATGGGGCAAGTCCCAAGTCTTTGAATGATCGTTCCTCAGGTTGGCCATCTGCTTGATTGTGGCTTGGTAGATAGATGTCAAACAATGTGCCTTTGCCGACTTCACTTGTCACAAAAACAAATCCACCGGTTTGTTTTATTATTCCATAGACCGTCGACAGGCCCAGCCCGGTGCCCTCTCCTACTCTCTTAGTGGTATAGAAGGGTTCAAATATTTTTGGCAGCACATCAGGATCAATGCCGCAGCCATCGTCACGCACCTTGACCAAAACATAGTCTCCCGAGGGGATAATCGCACGATCACGCTCCATCGGTTCTTTGAGAGTTAGATTACAGGTACTGATCGCCACGGTTCCGCCATCTGGCATTGAATCACGGGCGTTCACCACAAGGTTCATAATGACCTGCTCGAACTGCTGTTCATCGATGCGAACTGAATCAAGGCCGGGACTATCTTCGATCTTCAGGATTACTTTTTCACCCAGTAGCCTATTCAATAGTTGCGTCAACTCAGACATCGTCTCAACAAGATTAACCACTTTGGGCCGCAAGGTCTGTTTGCGCGAAAACGCCAGAAGCTGTCGCACCAATGCCGCGGCGCGAATGCTGTTCTGGCGGATTTGAATAAGATCGCCATATTCAGGGTCACCGGATTTATGGCGCAGTAACAGCAGGTCAGAATGCCCGTTTATCGCGGTTAGGATATTGTTGAAATCATGGGCAATACCGCCAGCCAACTGCCCGACTGCCTCCATTTTCTGACTTTGGGCAAATTGCTCTTCCAACATTTTCAAGTCAGTTCGATCGTTCAGCACAACAATGCAGCAATCCCCGGCCACATATGCCATTTTCATCAACGAGACTTGCAGGAAAATCTCTTCGCCATTGCGTACACTGCGCCCCATTTCGGTGGCGCGAGTGGCATTTCCATAGGCGACAGCACGTAAACGATCGCGCATTGATCGTCCTAACCCCTCAACAATATCCGAAAAATCGAGAGCTTTGAGGTCTTCACGACCCAATAATTTACGCGCCGAGCGGTTAGCAAAATCAATCAACCCGCGATCGTTAAGCCGCAACAAAGCCACTGGCAGGTTTTCCAGCAAGTTGTCTGTCTGTTCAATTTCTGCCTGCACGTCCCATATCTGGGCCGAGGGACCCACGCCAAAGTTCATTTTACGGAACTGCCGTTGGAGAAACATGAATGCCAGGGCAAAGAAGAACCCGTTAATGACCAGAATGTGTAAAGACGAGTCAATAAATTCGGGCAAAAAAGACCCGCCGCTTTGATCAACAACAACAAACGGGAGCGCCACCGCTGCCGCAACCAGCGAAAAAATTGCCGCACGCAAACAAGCGTCTGCAGCTAGGTTTTTATCAACGGTTTCAGGTTCGTTCTGCAAAATATGTCCACGCTAAGCTGAGGTATTTCATGAGCATAGATAGTCATTAACCAATTAACAACTTATGAACCTTTTGCTGTTTTACATTGCTTTAAGGTTTTTCCTTAAGATCGCAGCATAAAACCCATCGCCGCCGGTTTGCGGTGATAGGTGCAGGTCAGATTCGAGGCTCCACTCAGGGTTTTGAGCAAGGAAATTCGCGGTACGATCATCGTTTTCACAGGTCAGCAGCGAACAGGTCGCGTAAACCAGACTGCCGTTATCGGCGACAAAATTTTTGGCGCTATTCAGAATTTCATCCTGCAATGCATTCAGTTTATCAAGGCCAGACTGGGCCAAACGCCACTTTGAATCCGGATTGCGCCGCCACGCCCCGCTGCCCGAGCACGGCGCATCAACCAGCACCAGATTGCAATTCTCGACCCGAGACAGCCGCGCAGGCGGTATGATGTTGATATCGGCACCCGCCCGGCGACTACGGTCGGGCAGATCTTTCATGCGTGAGGGATTAACATCATGGGCCATCAGGTCGCCCTTGCCGTTCATCAGCGCGGCCAGCGCAAGGGTTTTTCCGCCCCCTCCGGCACAATAATCAAGAACGCGCATTCCGGGCTGTACGCCACAGAAACGGGCGATTTTCTGACTGGAAACGTCTTGCAGTTCAACAAACCCGTAACGATAGGCCAAGGATCCATTTAGCTTGCGCGGGTTCTGGGTGATCCGCAAAGCATTCGGAACCCCGTCGACAACGTCGGTAAAAATCAGGTCTCGCGCCAGATATTTTTGGGCTTCGGCCACCGTGGTTTTCAGGGTATTCACCCGTAAATCAACCGGCGCACGGCTTTGCATCGCCTGCATAATTGATGCCAAATCTAGCCCGAGCGAGCGTCGCAGCTCAGAATCCAGAAAATCTGGGTAATCCAGCGCAATGGCATTTTCGGCATCAATCGGGTTGTCTAGGCACCGTTGTTCGTCCAACGTAATCGGCGCTGGCGCAAAACCCTCACCGGTAAAAAGCTGGTCCAGTGGTTCGCCGGCATGAAATTGATGCGCAATCACAATTGCACGACCAGTCATGCCCCCGCCAAGATGTCCAAAAGATCGTTTCTGGCGGATACAGTCGTAAACCGTATCGCGCACTGCGGCGCGGTCTTTAGACCCGGCAAAACGGCTGCCCCGCGCCCAGCGGGTCAGCGCCCGCTCAGCAGGTTCGCCAGCAAGAATTTGGTCGAGCAGCTCAATAGCTGCGGAAAGGCGTGCAGATGGAGTCATAGGTCAGGCTTTGCCAATTGTTTCACAAAGGTGCAAGCTTAAAGCCGCAAAACGGCAATCGCGAGTTCGATCCACATGATGGTCAGCGCCGCAATTCCCAGCACAAAAACCTTGAACCGCAAGATAACATTGTTGCTGCCCACATGCACAAACCGATGCCAGAACCGTAATAAAACATAGGCCACAGCGGCGCCAGCAATGCCCCAATGTGCCACAGGCAAGGCCACTGCCAACAACACCGCCGCATAAAAAATCGGCGGTGTTTCAAACTGGTTGCGCATATTATTTTGCAACTGCTTTATTTTATCTGGGTACGCCTGAGTGCTCAGCGCAATATCACGGATATGCAGCTCTTTGCGCTTAAGAACGCCGGTGCGGGCTGCGCCAGTACTGACAATTGACCACATGGTCAGCGCAACCTGCGCCATCATCGCAAAAAGCGCGATTTTAAGGCTAATATCCATTTATCCGACCCTATAGTTGGGGCTTTCGCGGGTGATCTGCACGTCGTGCACATGGCTTTCCTGCAATCCGGCCCCCGTGATACGCACAAAATTGCAATTCGCCTGCATGGCCTCAATCGTGCCATTGCCAGTATAGCCCATTGCTGCGCGTAGACCGCCCACCAGCTGGTGTAGAACCGCACTTGCAGGTCCTTTATAGGCGACTTGGCCCTCAATGCCCTCAGGCACCAGTTTATCGCTGCTGACCTCTTTCTGGAAGTAC
>JAESRG010000074.1 GCA_016764785.1 Paracoccaceae bacterium | reverse complement strand
GCCATATCGCCGCCGCAGTCGCAGACTGCCAAGGGATCGACCCACCAGTTTACAGCCCGGTGAGATCAGCGCCTCAACCGTGGTGGTTTCGCGCGAACCCAGACTGTCGACCATTTCAAGCGCGTTGCTTTCACGCAGGCCCAGCAGTTCTTCCATACCGGTACGCAGCACCACTCGGTCGCCCAATTCAAGCGTCACGTCAGGAAATTGACGCCGCAGAGATTCGTCGCCGCGCAGCACATCAATCACCCGCATACCGGGGCGCTTAAACAGCTCAACGTCGCCAACAAGGCGACCAATCACCGACGAACCATCGGGCACCGCCACCTCGGTAAAAAAGTTGGTTTTTTTGCGGTTGACCAGCATATCGGCCATTGAAAAGCGTTCGGGCAGCAGCTTTGGCCCCAAAAACCGCAGGTAAAGCATACCGAAAGCGGCAAGGCACAGCCCCAGCGGCGTGACCTCAAACAAGGTGAAGGGTTCCATCCCGTGGGCTTGTGCCACCCCGTCAACCAACAGATTTGTCGAGGTGCCGATCAGGGTCAGCATGCCGCCAAAAATGGCAGTATAAGACAATGGAATCAATAGTTTAGAGGGCACGATTCCGATCACATGTGCCAGTTGCACCGCCACCGGAATAAGCACGACAACCACCGGCGTGTTGTTCATAAAGGCCGAGGCCACCAGCGTAAACGCCGCCAGACCGGCCAACACCAGTTTGGGGTGGTCTTTGGCGTGGTTGGCGACAATTCCGGTTAATGTATTCAAGGCCCCGGTGCGCACCAACGCGCCCGACAGAATAAACATCGCCCCGACGGTCCACGGAGCGGGATTTGAAAACACCGCCAGCAGGTCATCGACCGGCAAAACGCCAGTAATCAACAGGAAGGTCGCACCGCCCAGCGCCACGACCTCAGTCGGATAAACCTCGCGGATGAACAGCACAAACATCGTTGCAACTGTGATCAGACACAAAATTGCAGGGATCGGATCGGTTGTTAAAAACTCAGGCATTTGCCTCACGGGTTTTGGGGCGCACCAGCGCAATCCCCGCCAGCATAAGGCCAAACGCCAACCAAACCCAGAGCGAATACCGCTCGGCCAGAAAAACCATCGAAATAACCACACCCCAGCCGGTAACCAGATACGCCACTTGTGAGGCAAAAACCGGCCCACTACGTCCGATCAGCCACACGTACCAAACATAGGTCAACCAGTTTAGAACCGAAACCACGACAATCGCCCATTCGGGTTTACCCCAAACCTGAAACGGCGTGATGAACTGCCCCGTGGCATAAGTTAACGGGATCGACAGCACCAGACTGAATAGCATGGCGCCAAACATGACCTGTACTGCGCCTAGGCCGCGCGACCCTATCCAAGTCAGAAAGTTTGCCTCGGCCCCGTAAAGCAGTGGCGCGCCGATGGCCAACAACACAAAGCCGACCTTTGAGGGGTCAGGCAAGCCGCCCTCGGGCCCGATAATAAGCACGATCGCCGCAGCCCCGCAGCCCGCACCGATTAATCGTTTAAGCGAGGCTTTCTCAAACCCCATCATCAACGCGATTCCCATTGCAAACAGTGGTACGGTGGCAATAACAATCGACATTATTCCGGCCGGAAGCGCGGCGCTGGCGGTATATGAAAAGTAATTTGGCGCCAGTGTGCCAAGGATCGCAACCCCCAGAAAAAGCATCCAGTTCTTGCGGAGGTTTGGAAATTTCTGGCCCCGTAGCAAGATAATCACTGCCGATAAAGTAACGCCGATAATCATTTGCCAGACCACAATGCCAAACGGCTTATATCCGGTTGATACCGCAATTTTTGTAATCGGAAATACCGTGCCCCATGTGAGCCCCATCAGCATCAACATGGCGTAAAGACGTGCTTCGTGTTTCAATCAAGTGGTCCTTGTGGCTGCAACATACCGCCTTGACGCACCGGAACAATACGGGTGGCTTTGCCGGTTTTATCATCGGTTTCAATATAAACGCCCGACAGGGTTGCCGGACCCGACGCCGGCACAAAACGTCCCTTGGACATACCAGTGATAAACCGGCGCATTGGTTCCAGCGGCTCCATCCCGATGACCGAGTTATAATCGCCGCACATC
Source organism: Paracoccaceae bacterium (assembly GCA_016764785.1). Taxonomy (GTDB): domain Bacteria; phylum Pseudomonadota; class Alphaproteobacteria; order Rhodobacterales; family Rhodobacteraceae; genus UBA3077. Next base: position 11,413 of record JAESRG010000074.1, on the reverse strand, counting down.
CCCGCATCGGTCAGGCACGCCGTGCCCTTTTCCAAAATTCGGGCGTCGGCGGTGGGAACATGGGTATGGCTGCCAACAACCAGCGATGCCCGCCCGTCAAGCCAATGACCCATCGCCATTTTTTCAGACGTCACTTCGGCGTGAAAATCGATAATCACCGCATTAGCCACCCCGCCCAACGGAGCTTTTTTCAACACGGCGTCCAGCGCCGAAAACGGATCATCAAAAGGCCGTTTCATAAACACCTGCCCCAAAGCCTGTGCCACAAAAACTTTCCGACCCCCTGGCGCGTCATACATGCGCGCGCCCACACCCGGTGCAACTTTTGCAAAATTAATCGGGCGTAATATGCGGGTTTCCGTTTCAATTTCTTTTTGCATGTCGCGCTGATCAAACGCGTGGTCGCCAAGCGTAATGACGTCCGCGCCCGCGTCCAGCAGCCCCTTGGCGTGTGCTGCTGACAGCCCCATGCCGGTGGTGGCGTTCTCGCCATTAACCACCACAAAATCCAAAGCCCAGTCAGCCCGCAGCTTTGGCAGCATTTCTGCCACCGCATTGCGCCCCGAGCGGCCCATTACATCACCAAGGAAAAGTATTTTCATGCCCTTCCTGTATCTGCCGAAAAGTTACCATGCAAGTGAAATGCCACGTAAAATGTTTACCAACCGTTCAGGTTTATCTGCGAAAACGTGGTAAATGAAATCTGTAGGCCACAAAAATACCTTATGTCGAACCAAACCAGCCTTATTGCCCAATCTCCTGCCCTTAACAGCCTTAGCCAGCGCCAAAAGGCTGCGATTATCGTGCGCCTGCTGGTTGGTGGCGGCACCTCAATCGACTCACTTGATCTGGACGCCGATGCAATCTGGAAAATCACCAACACCATGACCGGGTTGGGGGTGATCGACCAAGACGTTGTTAACGCTGTGACCGCGGAATTCATTATCACCATGGAAAAAATGGGGATGGTGTTTGAAAAAGACCTAGACGGGTCGTTGTCTTTGCTCTCCGACCAGATGGATCCGAAAGTCTTGGGGCAGGTCAAAGACCGGCAACACGGCTCAGCCGAAGAAACCGCTTGGCGTGAAATCTCCCGCACGGATTCCGACCGTTTGGCCCTATTGATCGAGCGGGAAAACCCGCGGATCGGCGCCATTATCCTCTCAAAGCTTAGCGCTGCAAAATCAGCCGAAATTGTCGGGCAAATTGACGGAGAGGCGGCGCGTGCTATCCTTGGCTGTATTACCAAAATCTCGGAAGTGGACACAGAAGTTGTCAATCAAATTGGCATCGCCTTGGCGGCAAGTTTGACAGAAAACAGTGATGACGGGGCTTTTAAAGACAGCGCAGAAGAACGCATCGGCGCCATTCTGAATGTTTCGCAAAGCGCCTTTCGCGACCAAATGCTTGAGAACTTCGAAAAGGATGACCCCGCTGCCGCCGAAAGCATCCGCAAATTAATGTTCACATTTGAAGATATCCCGACCCGCATTGTCGGTCGCGATATTTCGAAAATCCTGCGCGGTGTTGAAGATTCAACCTTGGTCGCTGCGCTGTCGGGCGCTGCTGAAACCATGCCTGAGGTGAAAGAATTCATCATGTCCAATATTTCGTCACGACTGGCGGAACAGATTGAAGAAAATATCAAAGACAACGGGCCGGTTAAGCCCCGCGATGCTGATGCTGCCATGACACAAATGGTTATCGCCTTGAAAGAGCTGGAGAAATCCGGCGACATCAAACTGATCGAGATTGAGGAGGAGGAAGAGGAATGAGCAATACTGACAGCATTCTCCGCCAAAAAATCAAACGGAATCGGCCAAAACCGATGCTTGGGCCCAAGCTGGACATCGGCCAATATCTGGAAAAGGCGGTATCACTGGCAGGCCTGTCGGTGCTTGATACCCAAATTGAGGCCAAAACCGATGGGGCAATGCCGGTCAACCCCGCGCAATTTGTTGATGACCTGTTTGAAAACGGTTTGACGCTTAGAATTGAAGCCAAAAATATGGCGCAAATCGGCATTGTCTGTGTTGATGCCGAAATGATCAGCAGTTTGACCGATGTGTTAACCGGTGACCTTGGCGGTGAAAAATCCACCGCCGATGCGCGCCTGCCAACTGATATTGATGCGGCCTTGTGTACCGGTTTTATCAACGGTATTTTGGCCGAAATTGACGTCGTAATGTCCGAACATCAACCCAACTTCTCTCCCGCCATTTTTGCAATCACCGCGCGCGAGGCTGAGCCATCGGCCCATATGTTTCCCGACATTCCGCATGTCACCATCACCCTGACCATCGACATCGAAGAGGGTACCCGCAGTGGTAAAATATCCATCTCGGTACCGACATTGGTTTGGGGTAAAGGGCAATCTACAACCTTTTCCCCACCCGTTAATAAGGTTGATCCGCTATGGGAAGATTCCCTGAAACGTTCAGTCTATGCCGCGCCAGCTTGCCTGAATGCCGTGCTACACCGCCGAAAAATGCCAATCGGCGAGATAATGCGTCTGAAAATTGGCGATATTCTGGAATTTCCGGCCAGCACGTTGGATAGCCTGTCACTGGAATGTGGTCATTTCGGAAACCCGCTGGTGTTTATGACAGCGCGTTTGGGTGAATATCAAGAGATGCGCGCGGCCAGAATTTCAAACGTTGACCCCGCAAACAGTGCGCAGGATCAACGGGTTTTATTGGGTAGTTCCAGTTAAGGTTTTTGCGCCCGTTCCCATGGCCGTGAGAACATTCCCAACACCTCGGTAATCGCCTCATCGGTCACGTCGTCAGCTGCGGTAATTTCAGCAATAAGACCGCGTTTCTTGTGCTCAATCACCTCAGAAACACTGGCCTCAAGGCCTGCCTTTTCCAACGCCGCTGAAAAGACGCGTTTAATCGCCGAGCGCCGCAGCTCGTTTTTCAAAATTTTGCCGACGGCAGTTTTGGGCAGCTCATCCACGATCTCCACGTATTTTGGCACGGCTGCGCGTTCTTTAACGTTTTCCTTCAGATGAGCCATCAAAGCGCCGGTATCAGCGGTGCCACCGTCAATCAGCTCAACGTAAACACAAGGCACCTCGCCGGAATGAATATCGACTTGACCGATTGCGCCAGACATGGCCACGTCTGGGTGGCTGGCCAGCGCGTCCTCGATCACGGCCGGATCAATATTATGACCCCCGCGAATAATCAGGTCTTTGGCGCGCCCCGTGATCCAGACAAACCCGTCACCGTCAATGCGCCCCAAATCGCCGGTACGCATATACTTTCCGTCAGCAAACAGGCCAACATTTTTGTCTTCTTCGACATAGGTTGACCCAACCACAACACCGGGATTATTCACGCAAATCTCGCCAATTTCGTCGACCATCCGCTCCGACTTGATGGTCCCGTTAGGCTCACAATCCAGAATCTTTACGTCAGAATACGGGAACGGCAGCCCGACCGACCCCATTTTGCGATTGCCGGCAATCGGATTAATTGAGATCAGACAGGTGGCTTCGGTCATGCCATAGCCCTCCAACACCCGCACACCAGTTGCTTCTTCGAACTTTTTGAACAGCTCAACGGGCAAAGGCGCTGACCCGCAAAGCGCGTATTTCAGGGTTGAGACGTCAGCATCAATTGCGCGTTGCATCAATGCAGCAACTGCCGTTGGCACGGTGACCATAAACGTGGCCTGGTACCGCTCAATCAGCTTCCAGAAATTATCAAAAACCCCGTCGCCGCGATAACCTTGCGGGGTTGGCATCATCATATGCGCGCCCGAGGCAATACAGGCCATCAAGATCGGATACGCAGCAAAAACATGGAACATCGGCAGCGGACAAATCAGCACATCGTCGGGTGTAAAAATCTGAAATTCGGCGCACCAACCGTTATAAATCATGCCTGAATATGTGTGCTGCGCCACCTTTGGCATGCCGGTCGTGCCACCAGTATGGAAATATGCGGCAATTCGATCCTCGGATTTTGGCGCCCAATCCAACGTTTTGTTTTGCGTGTCCAGCGCGGCATTAAAGTTCTGTACCTTGGCCGAATGAGTGATGGACACTTTGGGTCGCAGCAAAGGAATCAGCCAAGCCAATGGCGGCTTAAGATAGCGCTTCAAATCCACTTCAAGTACGTGTTTGACGTTCGGGGCCAGCGCAACCGCAGCCGCGGCTTTCTGCGCAACATCGGCTTTTGGAAACGGCGCAAGCGTGACCACAACTTTGGCATTGGTTTCGCGCAAGATTGATGCAATCTGTTCGGGCGAAAGCAACGGGTTAATCGGGTTTACGATTCCGGCTGTCGCCCCGCCGATAAAGGTTAGAACTGCTTCGTTACAATTTGGTAAAATATAGGCGACAACGTCGGTTTCTTCGACCCCGAGCCCGCGAAAAAGGTTCGCTGCCTGCGCCGAGAATGCGCGCAGTTCTGACCACGTAAACGTCTCAGCTGGGTCTTTGGGGCCGGATTTCAGTTGGAAAGTTAGCGCGTTTTTATTGGGGTATTTATCGGTTGTATCCGACACAAATTCGAACAATGTGTTGGCCTTGACCCTTTGATCAAAACCCATTTCGGCCTCAACGGCTAGCTTTTCCTCAATGCTTGCAACTTGCACTTTTTATATCCTCCCATGGATTTTCGCCAAGGATGGAGGCTTAAAGCATCTGGAGCAAGGGAAAACGCTTGTTTACGCAATACCGTCGGTGAATTGTAGCTTTGCCAGACGTGCGTACAGGCCTTTTTGGGCGACAAGTTCCGCGTGGCTGCCCTCAGCGACGATCCGTCCTTCGTCGAAAACAATGATTCGGTCAGCTTTTTTGACGGTGGCCAATCGATGCGCAATAATCAATGTCGTGCGATTTTTCGATAACTCCTCAACCGCCTGTTGGACCGCGCGTTCGCTTTCAGCATCCAGTGCCGAAGTGGCCTCGTCTAGCAGCAAGATTGGCGCGTCGCGCAGAACTGCGCGGGCAATCGCAATTCGTTGTTTTTGCCCGCCCGACAGCATCACGCCACGTTCACCGACATAGCTGTCATAGCCCTCAGGTAAACGCATCAAGAAATCATGTGCGGCGGCGGCTTTGGCGGCGGTTTCGACCTCAGCATCGGTTGCATCGGGGCGACCAAACCGGATGTTTTCGCGCGCTGAAGTGGCAAAAATCACCGGCTCTTGCGGCACCAATGCCATTGACCGGCGCATGTCTTCCCGCATCAGATCACCCAGCGGAATACCATCCAGCGAGATCGCGCCCTCGGTCGGTTCATGGAAACGCATCAGCATCTGGAAAACCGTCGTTTTACCGGCCCCAGACGGGCCCACAAGCGCCACGGTTTCGCCCGGTTTAATGTCAAGATTAAAGTCGATCAGCGCGGGCATATCTGGCCGCGCCGGATAGCGAAATGTAACACTATCAAACTTAATCGCGCCGGTTATCGGATCAGGCATCGCCGTGGGGTTTGCGGGGTCAACAATTGTGTCTTTGGCCTCAATCAGTTCAACCAGCCGTTCGGTGGCCCCGGCCGCGCGTTGCAGCTCACCCCAGATTTGCGATAGCGCGCCGACGGCCCCCGCCACCATGACCGAATAGATCACAAACTGCACCAGCAACCCCGCGTCCATATCGCCACGTTTAACCACCCCAGCGCCGACCCAAAGCACCGTCACGATGCCGGTGAAAACCAAAAAGATAATGCTGGCGGTCATATAGGAACGGGTCAAAATTCGTTTTTTAGCGGTATCAAACGCCGCCTCGGTCAATTTGGCATAGTTGGCGCGGCTTTGGCCTTCGTGGGTATAGGCCTGCACGGTTTGCGCCGCCAACAGGGTTTCTGACGCCATGGCGGACCCGTCTGCGATCCGATCCTGAGATTCGCGTGACAGGCCGCGCAGCTTGCGGCCAAAGATAACAATCGGAATGATAATCAGCGGCACAGTTAGCAAAACTAGCCCTGTCAAATACGCCGAGGTGAACAGCATGAACACCAATCCACCCATTAGAATCAAGACGTTACGCAGCGCCACAGAAACCGATGAACTAATCACCGACAAGATAAGCGTGGTGTCAGTGGTTAGGCGCGACAGCACCTCTCCGGTCATGACGCGTTCATAGAACTGCGGGCTCATGCCGATAACTTTGTGGTAAATCGCGACGCGAATATCTGCAATCACCCGCTCGCCCAATCGAGTCACCAGATAGAATCTGATCGCGGTGCCAACCGCCATCGCCGCAGCAATTAAAATCGCCAGAATAAAGCCTTGGTTGATATCGCCAATGGAATCGACGGAAAAACTGTCAATCACACCGCGCACCGCTAGTGGAATACTCAGCGATAGCCCCGCCGTAAGGGTCAGCACAAACATTGCGCCGTACACCATCTTTTTGTACGGCGTCAGAAACGGCAACAGGCCGCGCAACGGCCCCATCGTTTTTGATTTTGCGCGTTCCGCAGTATGGGTGCTGGTGGGGGTGTCGTCTGCCATTTAACTGCCTTCCAGTTTACTGGTTTTCAATTAATGCCGCCACCCGACAATCGCAAGGCCGACCCGCCTATATTTGTGAGGCGATGTGTCGCTGCATAAATTTGCGGGCGCTGACAACCAGCGCCAACACCGCCAGCAGACAATAAATACCCAGCCCAACCAGTTGGGTTTGCAACGGCACACCAAAATCAATCGCCCAGCCGATCACCCCGGGCCCAAGGGCCGAGAACAGCACCATCAAAGACATCACGGTTGATCGGATTGAGCCAAGATTTTCGGTTCCGTAAATTTCGGGCCAAATCGCGCCCATCACCGAACCGGAAATGCCAAAGCTAATGCCAATCAGCGCCATATAGACAAGTAATGTCATTTCGGCATGGCCAACGCCCAGCACAATGCACCCCAGCCCCAGCGGAATAAGGCTGGTTGGCAGCAACGCGGTTGCGCTTTTGCGGTCAATTAACGCGCCACTGATAAGGCCCGAAATAACCCCCATCACGGTCAGAACCAAAAATCCGATGGCAAAGGTATCATAGCTCCAACCGCGCTCTGCCAAAATGAAATCTTGGTGGAAAAAGATGGCAGTGCCGATAAATGGCGGGGCCATAATGCCGGTGCAAGTCAGCCAAAAATACGGGTCTCGCAGAATGTCGCGGCGCGTCCATTGCCGCATGGTGCTGGTTTCGGGCGCATGATCGCCAAAAGACTGCGGGTTACGTTCGGTTTTGACCAGCAACACAATCGCGGGCAACGCCACCAGTATCAGCACGGCCGCCGCAATCAGCCAGCCTTGGCGCCATGTGACATAGCCCAGCAACACGATGAACAGCATCGGCATTAATGCCTGCCCAACCGTAAACCCAAGCGAGGCAATCGACACCGCCTTGCCACGGGTTGCAAAAAACCATTTGCCCATCGCGGTAAGCGAGATATGCGACATCATCCCTTGCCCGAACAGACGCAGTGCAAAAAGTGCAAACAATAACAACGGAATAGATTGCGCAATTGCCAACAGCCCGCAAGCTGCCGCCAACAAAATAATGGTGCCAGCCGCCACAACGGCAATGGAAAACCGGTCAACTAACCGTCCGACAAAGGGCAGCATCATTGCGCTGGCCAGCGTGGCAATCATATACAATGACCCGTATTCACCCGAGGTCAGATTATAAGACTCGCGAATTGGCCCCGTTGACAGCGCGATGAAAAACGTTTGCCCGAACGAGGAAAACAATGCCAAAAGCAAGCCACCCAACAGCCAGCGAAAATTTGCGGCGATAAAGCTGAAATAACTGATGCTACGACCCTTTCATCGGCAAATATCCACCGCCACCCGGCGTTTCCAACCAGTAGACATCACCGGCTTTCATCTCGCGTTTATCAGCCGAGGCCAGTTCTTCAACCGTACCATCGACCCCCTTAATTCTTGTGCGCCCCAAGCCGCCCGGCGCGCCGCCCGCCAGCCCCGGGGGGGGCACAACGCGATGGCCCGACAGAACCGCCACGGTCATGTCCTCCAAAAATCTGATCTTTCGAGTACAGCCGTCACCGCCGTGAAATTCCCCTGCCCCGCCAGACCCTTTTCTGATCGAGAATTCTTCCAGCAGCACCGGAAAGCGCCACTCCAGCACCTCAGGGTCGGTCAGGCGCGAATTTGTCATGTGCGTGTGAATGCCGCTGGTACCGTTATGGCCGGTTCCGTCGTGGCGCAAACCAGCGCCGGACCCACCGCAAATGGTTTCGTAATATTGGTATTTCGCATTGCCCCATGTGGTATTATTCATCGTCGATTGCGAGGCCGCCTGAACCCCCATCGCCAACAGCAATGCTGACGTAACCGCTTGTGATGTCTCAACATTCCCTGCGATCACCGCCGCCGGATATTCCGGCGATAGCATTGTTTTTCTGGGCAAAATCACATTCAGCGGCTTCATCACCCCCTCGTTCATCGGGATATTATCGTCGACCAAAAGACGGAAAACATACAACACCGCCGCCCGCGTCACGGGTTCTGGAGCGTTATAATTGGTCGCCAATTGGCCCGTTGTGCCGGTGAAATCGATCAAAGCCGTGCGCGTGGCTTTATCAACACTGATCTTGACCTTGATGACCCGTGGATTACCGTCAAAATCAGGGTCCATCGGATAAGTATATTCAGCGTCGCTTAGGGTTTCAATCGCGCGGCGCACGCATTCCTCGGCGTTGTCTTGCACGTGATTCATATAGGCCTGCACCATCGGCAGCCCGTAATGCAGCACCATTTTGCGCAGCTCCTGTGCGCCTTTTTCACAACTTGCGACCTGTGCTTTCAGGTCAGCAATATTGATGTCAGGTGCGCGTGCCGGATAGTCGCCGCGCAGCAACAGCTCGCGGGTTTCGGCCTCCCGAAAGTGCCCCTGATCGACCAGTTTCCAGTTATCGATCAACGCGCCTTCGTCGTGGATTGAGCGGCTATCAGGTGGCATTGACCCCGGTGTCAGCCCACCCACATCGGTGTGGTGCCCACGCGCCGAGGTGTAAAATATAATCTTGCCGGCATCGCCAAAAACCGGCGTAACAACTGTGATGTCTGGTAAATGCGTGCCGCCGTTATAAGGTGCGTTCAGCACATAAACGTCGCCATCATTCATCACCGGATTCTGGCTGATGATGGCTTTGACCGACGCGCCCATTGACCCCAGATGCACAGGCATATGCGGCGCATTGGCAATCAAATCACCCGATGCATCAAACACCGCGCACGAAAAATCGAGCCGTTCTTTGATGGTGATCGAGGCGGCTGTGTTTTCCAGCACCGCGCCCATTTGCTCAGCGATCGACATGTAAAGGTTGTTGAATACTTCCAGCATAATCGGGTCAGCCTTGGTGCCAACTGCGTGGTCAGTGACCTGAGCCGTGATCCGCGTGAGTTCAACATGGTTGTACGCGGTGATTTGCGCCTGCCAACCGGGTTCAATGGCGATTGAGGTATGGGGTTCGACCAACACCGCTGGCCCCGTCAGGCGATCACCAGGTTGCATGTCTTCGCGGCGCACAAAACGGGTATCAACCCAGTTTCCGCCAAAATAAACCGGCGCGGTCAAGGCGGTTTCAAAAGCGGTCTCATCGCGCGAAATCATCTCCAGAACTGGTTCAGACATGTCGTTTGCCTGCCCAATCGCCTCAACGGTAACGCTTTCGACCACCAACACGGCAGCGCCTGGCGAAAATCCAAACCGTGCCTTGTGCGCGGTTTCAAATACTGCACGCATATCTGCCTCGTCGGCAAAGGCGATTGGCAGCGCGGTGTCCGTGCCTTTGACCTTGATGTGCAGAAGATTAACCAGCGAAATATCGACCTCAGCGACGCCTTGGGCTTCGACTTCAGACATCGCTTGCACCGCCAAACCGTCGATAATTGCCGCTGCTTTCAAACGTGTGTTAGCATCCAGATCGGCCTCTAGCGCTTCAGCGCGGTTAGCCCGAATATCAGCCAGCCCCATGCCATAAGCCGACAGCAATGATGCCATCGGATGGATCAGACAGTTGGTCATGCCCAGCGTATCAGCGATTGCACAGGCATGCTGCGCCCCTGCCCCGCCAAACACGCTCAAGCAATATTCGGTTACGTCATAGCCGCGTTGAACGCTGATTTTCTTAATCGCGTTGGCCATGTTTTCGACGGCAATGCGCAAGAAACCATCAGCCATTTCCTCAGCCTGCATGCCCGCCGCACTGGCGATCGTTGCAAAAGCGGTTTGTGTGGCGGTAATATCCAAAGGCTGATCCGCCTCAGGCCCAAAAATCGCCGGAAAGAACTCAGGTCGCAATTTACCGACCATGGCGTTGGCATCGGTTACCGCCAGCGTGCCACCGCGCCCGTAACACACAGGCCCGGGATTGGCGCCAGCACTTTCAGGCCCAACCCGCATACGCGCGCCATCATAAGTCAGCAAACTACCGCCACCGGCCGCAACAGTGTGGATATTCATCATCGGCGCGGTGATCCGAACCCCTGCAACCTCGGTGTTCAACACCCGCTCAAATTCACCTGCGAAATGGCAAACATCGGTGGATGTACCGCCCATATCAAAGCCAATTACATTGTCTTTGCCAGCAATTTTGCTGGTCCCGACACAGCCAACCACGCCCCCTGCCGGACCAGACAGGATCGCGTCTTTGCCTTGAAAGTTCAGCGCGTCAGTCAGGCCGCCACTGGATTGCATGAACATCAACTTGCCCGACATATCTCCGTCAAAAGCCGCCGCCACACGATCAATATAACGCCGTAAAATTGGCGTCAGATAGGCATCAACCACTGTGGTATCGCCGCGCGATACCATCTTCATTAGCGGCGAGACCTCATGACTGACTGACACCTGTGCAAACCCGATGTCCCGTGCGATTTTAGCTGCTTCGGCCTCATGCGCGTGATGCCGGTATCCGTGACAAAACACAATCGCAACCGCTTTAATGCCGCGTTCAAACACGGGCACCAGCGCATCCCGAAGATGCGCCGCGTCGAGCGGGGTCTCAATGGCTCCGTCGGCGCGCACGCGTTCATGTGCTTCGATCACCTCAGAGTACAGCATTTCAGGCAGCACTAATTCGCGATCAAACAGCTTGGGTCGCGCCTGATAGGCCAGCCGTAACTGATCACCCAGCCCTGCCGTAATCACCAACGCCAGCGGGTCACCCTTGCGTTCAAGCAACGCGTTTGTCGCCACAGTCGTGCCCATTTTCACCGACTTTACCAGTTTGGCAGGAATGACGGCATCGACCGTCAGCCCCAGAAATCCACGAATCCCGTGCAGTGCAGCATCCAGATATTGCTCAGGATTTTCCGACAGCAATTTGCGGGTATGCAGCACACCGGTGCTGTCTCGCGCCACGATATCGGTAAAAGTGCCGCCACGGTCGATCCAAAAATCCCAAACGCTCATGGTGAAAGTCTCCCTAAATTTCC
>JAESRG010000073.1 GCA_016764785.1 Paracoccaceae bacterium | reverse complement strand
CAAGCTGCATCATCCGGGAGAGGTGGCCGAAGGTCCGCAGGTCGTCGGGGGAAAACCAGCGGGCCGAGCGGAGAGTGGCGGGGCGTTTTCGGGTCATAGATCTATCCAGTTAAAGCGAAAATGAGCCACAGGAGGAAGGCTGTGAGCAGCAGGCCAAATACTTCTGGCCAGTTGCCATGATCCATGCCGTCTTGGGCCTCTTCGGCAATGAACTCAGGCGCTGAGATATCTTCGTCTTGTTTGGTCAGTTTTGAATCACTCATGATTTTTGTCCTTAATCCAACTTAGCGGGCAGCCAGAGCGCCAGTTCAGGGAAAAACAGCACGAATGACAGGCCAAGCGCTTGCAGGGCGATGAAAGGCAGAACGGCCACGAAAATATCCTGCAATTCGATGCCTTTGGGGGCGACAGATTTTAGAAAGAAACAGGCCGGGCCAAAGGGCGGTGACAGGTAGTAAATCTGGATATTCATCGCGAAAAGCACACCAAACCATATCGGGTCAAACCCAAGATCTATAACCACCGGCGCAAAAATTGGCACGGTAATAAAGATGATCGCGATCCATTCAAGGAAAGTACCCAGAACCATGATGATCAACATCATCACGACAATAACCATCAGCGGTGTCACATCGAGGCCAATGAGTATGCCGCGCAGGAATTCGCCACCGCCAATGCGGTTGTAAATACCAATGAGCGACACGGCGCCAAGCACCAGCCAGATGATTGAGCCAACGGTCAGCACAGTTTGGCGCATGGCATCACGGGCCATTTTCCAGCGCAACTCTCCCTGAATAGCTGCGACAACCAGTGAGCCAACGGCCCCGATTGCGGCCGCCTCTGTCACCGTTGCCACGCCTGAATAAATGACGCCAAGAACGGTGCCGATCAGAAGCGCTGGCAGGATAACGCCCTTCATATATTTTAGCCGCTGGAAGAACGGCAGGCCGGTTTCAGGGATATCATAGATCGGCGCCAGCGACGGATTTATCCGCACCCGGACAAGGATGTAAATGATATACAGCGAGGCGAGCATGGCCCCCGGCACCGCTGCCGCGGCAAAGAGTTTGGTGATGGAAACCTGTGCGGCCAGCCCGTAAATGATCAGCACAACCGAAGGTGGGATCAATGTGGCCAAAGCACCGGCGGCGCAGATGATACCAATCGACAGCTTTTTATCATAGCCAAGCCGCAGCATTTGCGGCAATGCGATCAGGCCGAGCATAACGATCTCGCCGCCCATGATCCCCGACATTGCCGCCAGCACGACCGCAACAAGACAGGTCTGCACCCCGACCGAGCCGCGAAAACGCCCCCCCAGAATAGCCATTGAATCGAACAATGCTCTAGCGATACCAGATCGTTCTAACACATTGGCCATGAAGACAAAAAACGGCACGGCAATCAGCTCGTATTTATGCAAAACTTCGCTGACATTTGCCGCGACAATAAAGAAACCGGCGCGTTGGCCAAAATAAAGGATCGCCGTTGCCAGCGACACGGTCAGCGTGGTGATGCCAAGTGGAACGCCAAGCGACATCAGCCCCAAGAGGGAGACAACAATCAGCAGCGTAATGATTTCAATTCCCACCGGAAATATCCTCTTGTTCTTCTTGGGCCCAGCGGATGATATTTGCCGCAAGTTGGGCCAGATATAAAATGCACCCGATCACAATCATCACTTTGAAAATCGTCGGCTGGATCGAGTTGAGCGCCGTGCCTGAATATTCTGTGCGGCCGACGACTTTTGCGGCAGGCCCCCAAAGGGCGAGCGTCAGCACAACGATTGCGCCAAAGGCAATGAGCTGTTGAAGCAGGCGAAACATGCGCCAGGTGCGCGGGCTGACAAGCATTTCCAACATGGTGATTGAAATGTGGCGATTGCGCTCGGTGACATAGCCCACCGACATGACCCAGGCCGTGGCACAAAGCGTCATGGCAAGCTCGGTTGACCAGACTGATGGCCGGTCAAAACCGTAGCGCATCACGACCTCAAGGGCCAATATTGCAATACATGCAAAGTAAAGAACTGAGCAGCTATGGCCGACAAAGACACTGATGTGGCTCATGCTGTCGGCATAGCGGGCAAACATGCGTTTCATCACTACTCCCGTCTAGAAATGAAGAGAACACCGCCCCGTCCTTTGGTGAAGGAGCGCTTTTGGCGAAGGGGCGGTGCTTGGATAAGGTTTACTCAGCAAACAGTCCGATTTCGGTCATGTAAGCAAGGTGAGCGTCCAGCGCCTCTTGGGCCAGATCAGATTTCTGGGCGAACTCTTCCCATTGTTCGCGGGCCACAACACGCAATTGATCACGATCTTCTTGTGCCCAATTGATGACCTCAATATCGTCGGTTGCGTCATCACGCGCGGCCAATTCGGCATCCAGTTTGGATACTTCTTCGGTCATTGCGGTCATTGCGTCATACCACCACGTGCGCAAAGTCACCTGATCTTCGGCAGATAATGCATCCCACTTCAATGTGTTCACAGTGAACTGCATCGACGGCATTGAGTGGATACCCGGATAGAGCGGATATGGCGCTACATCTTGTAGGCCCACCCGGTCATTATTCACATAAGCAGACGCGTCGGCAGCATCGACGATGCCTTTTTCAAGCGCGCCAAAAACCTCGGAGAACGGGATGGAGACAGGCGATGCACCAGCGGCCTGAAATACGGCTGCGGCAAGACCTTCGGGCGAGCGAATTTTGATACCTTCAAGGTCTTCAAACGTCCGGATCGGCGTGGCAGCTGCAAGCGCTTCTCTCGAATATGGGCCGCAAGCAACCACATGTACTTCGCCGCCTGTAATCTCGTCGGCAGCCTTTTGCATGATCGCTTCACCACCGCCATCACGGCAGAAGCCGAGCATTTGTTGCGGTGTGTCATAGCCAGATATCAGATCGCCCAAGATCGCAAAGGCAGGCTCAAGGCCAGAAAAATAACTCACAGCCGTGAAATCACCATCAAGCACGCCAGCAGCAACGGCCTCTGGGGTTTCACGTGCGGGCACGACAGAGCCATTCGGTGTGAAGACGATTTCGATACGCCCGTCTGTCAGCTCGGAAATTCTCGGCAACCAATTGTCTGTAAGATACTGGGTCGAAAAATCACCGGCATTGAATGATGTCTGAATGGTCAATGTTTCTGCGCTGGCAATGCAGGCGGTCGCAGAGACGGACGCGGCAAGAAGCGCGATTTTGGTAAATTTCATAGTTTCCTCCCAAGGGATACAGGTGAACATCTTGTGCTCGACACATGTATTAATATATTAGTGCGTCAGAGGCAAGAATGTTCTATACTGATTTCACAACCCGGAAATTAACCAACGTGATCCCTTCATATGAACGAAAATACACTGACCATTAACGCGATGCTCGCCCCTGACAAGCCCGCCGCACCCCGTGGCCAGTTGCGCAAGACCTCCGTGAGCCAGCAAATATATGATGCCCTGCGGATAAGGGTACTTTCGCTCGAACTGGTCCCGGGAGAAAATCTTTCTCGCGCAGAAATTGCCGGTTTTTACGGTGTCAGCCAAACACCTGTCCGCGACGCAATGCTAAAGCTCGAAGAAGAAGGTCTTCTGGTAATTTTTCCTCAATCCAAAACCGAAGTCTCGCGGATCGACGTGAACCATGCCCGTGAAACTCAGTTCTTACGCATGTCCGTTGAAATTGAGGTGGCCAAACAGCTGGCCACTTACGGCGCGCCCGGTGCGACGGACACGGCGCGGGCTATTTTGCGGCGCCAAAAGTCTGCACAAGAGGCCCATGACCTTACCTATTTCGAGGAACTAGATCGCGCCTTTCATGGCGCATTGTTGGAATCAGCTGGATTAGAAAGCCTCTGGACCCTCATTTCTGAGCGGTCGGGGCAAATTGACAGGCTGCGAAAACTCAACCTGCCCGTTGCCGGCAAAGCGGTAGAGGTTATTGACGCGCATTGCGCCATACTCGATGCAATCCAAAATCGTGATGCGGGCGAAGCTGAAAAACACGTGCGCATTCATCTGTCAGGAACGTTGGTACAAGTTAACCAGATAATCGCCCGAAACCCGGAATTCTTTTGACCCGTCATTTTGCTTGAGGCCGTAGCGGCGCTGCATTCATTTGCGATCCCAAATGCGACAGGAATATTGCGGCGTTAGAATACCTTCGTTTCAGCCCGACCGTATCAACCACCACCCGGTGATTTGAAAACAAAAATATCTCCCTTGCCCATATAGGCCACATCATTGCCCTTCAGCATTTCAACGCGACCATCGGTTCGGATGACGGAGTTCTCGCCAGTGCTGCCCCCGCCTCCACCCTGTGCCTCATGAGGCGGCGTTTGGCGGGGCGATGACAGCACCGTTGCCGTCATAGGTTCAAGAAACCGCAGCTTGCGCTCGATGCCATCGCCGCCAGTGTAGCGCCCTGCCCCACCCGACCCACGCCTGATTGAAAAAGCCTTCCACGCGGACTGGAAAACGAGTTTCTAACACTTCAGGGTCAGTCATGCGTGTATTGGTCATGTGGCTGTGAACTGCGCTCGCGCCATGAAACCCATTGCCGGCACCAGTGCCCGCACAAATCGTCTCATGATTTTGAAAATCCTCGTTGCCGTAAACAAAATTGTTCATCGTGCCTTGGCTCCCCGCTATCACGCCTAAAGCACCGTAAAGCGTGTCGGCGATCGCTTGGCTCACCTCGGTATTGCCAGAGATAACGGCCGCGGGCGCGTTTGGGTTGATCATCGAACTTTGTGATACGATCAATTTCAATGGCTTCAGGCAGCCCTCATGCATGGGAATATTTGCCCCAACAAGCGTGCGAAAAACATAAAGAACAACCGCATGACAAATGGCCATCGGCGCATTGTAATTGTATTTATCCTGGGGCGAAGTTCCGCCAAAATCGATCACCGCCGCGCGGGCGCGCCGATCTACGGTGATCGCCACCTTGATCTGCGCACCACTGTCGAGCGGGTAGGTAAATTTACAATCATGCAGCACATCCAGCACATGGCGCACGCTTTCTTCGGCATTGTCTTGAACATGGCCCATATAGGCATGCAGCACATCAAGCCCAAATTGGCGGGTAATATTGGTGAGCGCCCGCTCGCCGGTGGCATTGGCGGCAATTTGCGCCGCCAAATCGGCCATATTCTGGTGGATATTGCGACACGGATACTGCCCCGATGCCAGCAGTTCGCGCGCCGAACGTTCCTGAAGCACACCCTGTCTCACCAGCAGGAAATTGTCGAACAAGACACCTTCTTGTGCGATATGCTGGCTGTCTGGCGGTGCCGAACCTGGCGGGGTGCCACCTATATCGGCCTGGTGCCCACGTGAGGCGACGGAATAAATAATGCTCTCGCCTTGGTCGTCGAAAACCGGCGTAATAACAGTGACATCAGGCAAATGCGTGCCCCCATTATAGGGGTTATTCATCATGAAAACATCACCTGGACGGATTGTCCCTGCATTCTGAACAAGGATCGAGCGCACTGAGGCTGACATTGAGCCGAGGTGAACCGGCACATGCGGGGCATTGGCGACCAGATCACCTTTTGCGTCAAATATTGCGCATGAAAAATCATAGCGCTCTTTGATATTCACCGAATAGGCAGTGTTGGCCAATGTTGCGCCCATTTGCGCGGCGATAGACATGTAGAGGTTGTTAAAAACTTCGAGCATGACCGGATCGACATGTGTGCCAATCGCTTCTTTGCGGCGCAGGGCCACGACCCGACGCAATATTAGATTGCCGCCTGCGGCAGATTTTGCCTGCCAGCCATGCTCCAAAATATTGGTACCTGTTGGCTCGTGTAATATAGCAGGCCCGTCCACAGTTTCCCCCAAAGCGAGGCTGGCGCGGTCTACCAAAGGCACATCACGCCATGCGCTGCACCTAAACTTTGAGACCGTTTGCGCCGCCTTTTGGCAAGGTTCAGTATCCGGCAGGGTCACGGTTTCACCAGTTGCCCCGATCGCCTCTGCGGTGAGCAGGTCAATTATCAGATGCGCATCGTCAGGCACAAAACCAAACCGGTTCTGATGGGCCGCCTCAAAGGCGACAGTCATTTCACTGGCCGTGCCAAAAGCCACGTCGAGCGTTTGATGCGCGCCATCGGTACGAATATGCGCCATGGTGATAATGCGAATGTTTTCAGCATCAATCCCCTGATCGAGAACCTCTTTGGCGGCGGTTTCCGCCAGTCTAATAATGACCGATTTCGTCTCCGCCGCCGCATCAATCGGCTTGGCAAACAGGTATTCTTGGATGGCGCGCACATCCGCCAAACCCACGCCAAAAGCCGAGAGCACCCCGGCAAAGGGATGGATGAATATGCTTTCCATCCCAAGTGCATCTGCCAGCAAACGGGCATGTTGCCCGCCAGCCCCGCCAAGCAGTTCATGGTATATTTGGTCACGTCATAGCCGCGCTGAACGCTAATCTTTTTGATCGCGTTGGCCATGTTTTCAACCGCAATCCGCAAGAACCCCTGGGCGATTTCTTCAACCGTTTTACCGCCGCCAATTTCGTCAGCAAGCGCCGCAAATTTTACGCGGACAACGTCAATATCCAACGGCAGATCTGCTTTTGGGCCAAAAACTGGTGGAAATTGGCTGGGCTGCAATTTGCCCAACAAAACGTTGCAATCCGATACCGTCAGCTTACCGCCGCGGCGGTAAGCCGCAGGCCCCGGATTTGCGCCCGCACTTTCAGGCCCAACCTGCATGCGGCCGTCTTTGTAAGACAGAACTGACCCGCCCCCGGCGGCAACAGTATGAATAGACATCATCGGCGCCCGCAGGCGCTCCCCTGCACCTTCGGTCTCAAACGAGCGTTCATACTCACCTGAATAATGGCACACATCCGTCGATGTGCCGCCCATATCAAAACCGATCAGCCGATCAAAACCTTGCACTTGTGCGGTGCGGACCATGCCAACAACGCCCCCGGCAGGCCCTGATAGAATAGCGTCCTTGCCCTGAAACATATGCGCATCTGTCAAGCCGCCATTAGATTGCATGAACATCAGACTATCGCAGCCGCCACCGGACGCATTTAGCGCATCAGCGACCTGCTTGATATAGCGCCGCAGAATGGGCGAAAGATAGGCATACAACCACGGCAGTGTCGCCGCGCGCGACCAGTTTGATAAGCGGGCTGACTTCACGGCTCAGCGATATTTGGCTAAAGCCAATATCGCGGGCAATATCACCAAGCGCACCCTCATGCGCGCTATAGCGGTAGCCATGCATCAACGCGATTGCAACCGAGCGGTAGCCCTGCTCATAGGCCAATATCAGGGCGTGGCGCGCATTTTCAGAATTTAGCGGGGTAATGATTTGACCGTCAGCAGCAACGCGTTCTTCGACTTCAATGACACGGTCATAAAGCAGCTCCGGCAGCTTGATTTCGAGATCAAATAGGTGCGGCCGGTTCTGATAGCCAATGCGTAACAGATCGCCGAAACCATCTGTAATCATCAGCAAAGTGCGCGCGCCTTTGCGCTCCAACAGGGCGTTTGTGGCGACGGTCGTCCCCATTTCGACCGCAGATATTGTGTTCTTTGGGATCGCATCCGCATCGGCCAAACCCAAGAGAGACTTGATCCCATACACGGCGGCATCTGCGTAAACTTCGGGATTATCTGACAGTAATTTATGCGTGCGCAGGGCACTGTCAGGCCGGCCTGCAACGATATCTGTGATAGGTGCCGCCACGATCAACCCAAAATTGCCATCTGTTTTCGTTGAATTTTTTCATCAATACATTCCTCGAATCAGATAGTTGTTTTTTTTGGATATAACACTGACATATTGTCAACGTTATATACGCAAATGGATTCGAGCATACCGAACCGACCAGAGAGATACTTATGAAACACTTCTTTTGGCCGCAAAATGCGCTCGCGCTTGCCACATCTGTCAATGCACAAGGCTGGGACATGCCAACGCCAAACGGCGATTCTACATTCCACACCCAAAACATAAGTGCCTTCGCCGATGACGTGCGCGCCGCGACAGATGGGGGCCTCGATATAACGGTCCATTCTGCTGGCTCGCTGTTCCCACATGCCGAGATCAAAGGCGCTCTGCGCAGCCGCTCCGTGCCAATTGGCGAGTTTTTCCTGTCGCGTCTGTCAAACGAAGATCTCGCCTACGGTCTCGGTAGCCAGCCATTCTTGGCCACAAGCTACGAGAATGCCCAACGGCTGTGGGATGTTCAGCGCCCCGTTATCACCGAGCTTTTGGCAGCCCAAGGCCTGATGCCATTATTCTCGGTGCCGTGGCCCGCTCAGGGTCTCTATACCAATGGCGAAATCGCCAGTGTCGCTGTCCTCAACGGCCTGCGTTTTCGCGCCTATAAAGCCGCACTGGAAGTATTTGAAACGCTGGCCGGCGCGGCCCCGGTACAGATCTAAGCGTCCGACATTCCGCAAGCCTTTGCCACCGGTCAGGTCGCGGCGATGATCACATCTCCCTCCACCGGCGTTAACTTTACAGCTTGGGGTTTTGTAACCCATTACACCCCGATCAATGCTTGGATGCCAAAAAACATCGTGGTTGTGAACATACCCTAGATGCCGAGACCCAGGCCGCTGTATTGGCCGCCGCCGATGCTGCGCAAATCCGCGGCTGGAAAATGTCAGCCGCTGAGGCCGAAAGCAAGACCGCCGCTTTGGCCGAAAACGGCATCATCGTCTATGACGCCAAGCGCGCAATTGGTCGAAGACCTGCAAGCTATCGGCGCGACAATGCTCGACAATTGGAAGGCAAACGCGTCTGACGCCGCACTCTCTATTCGAGACGCCTCTTCTAACTAAAGGTCTGCTCCCAACCGGCTGACGGCACAGCTTGCCGTCAACCAACTTGCATCTAGATAGAGGTTGAAAAATGGGCCGAACGCTCCAAAAATTATACGACATCTGCGGCGCGCTTGCCGGTGGGTTGATCATTTGCATCTGCTTGCTCATCAGCACCCAGATCATCCTCAATGCGACCGGGCGGCTTAGCCCCGGCCTTTTGCCATCCACCATCCCCACTTACGCTGGTTTTTCAGGCTTTATGCTGGCGGGTGCTACCTTTCTCGCGCTGGCCCACACTCTGCGCGCAGGCGGACATATCCGCGTAAACCTCGTCACCGCACGGCTGCCCGATCGTCCACGAACCTATCTTGAAGGATTGGTATTGATCATTGCCACCATTCTGGTCGGCTATGTCACATGGTTCATGATCGGGCTGGTGGCTGAGAGCGTCCATTACGGTGATGTCTCGCACGGGATTATCCCAATCGCCTATGGATCCCGCAAAGCGTATGCGCCTTTGGCATTGGCCTGCTGTTGGTGGCAATCGTGCATACATTTGTCGACCTGGTTCTGGCTGGCAAGCCGATCCTATCCACGCCAGATGAGGTATAATCATGTCTGATCCTATGATTGCACTCACCCTGCTCGGCGTTCTCATCACCTTGCTTGCACTAGGCGTTTGGGTGGCCGTATCGCTGTCCATTGTCGGGCTGGTCGGACTGGTGTTTTTCTCAAATGCACCCTCGGGCCTAATCATCGCCACCACGTTTTGGGGGCATTCACATAGCTGGGTGCTCACCGCCCTGCCGCTGTTTATCCTGATGGGAGAAATCCTGCTTCGATCGCGCATGAGCGACGATATGTTCACAGGTCTTGTGCCATGGCTCAGCCGCGCACCGGGCCGGTTGCTACATGTCAATATCTTCGGCTGCGCCATCTTTGCCGCGGTCTCAGGCTCGTCAGCCGCCACGGCTGCAACAATCGGTAGAATGTCGGTGCCAGAGCTAACCAAGCGCGGCTACCCCGAAAGCCTGATCCTCGGGACGCTGGCAGGATCAGCCACACTTGGCCTGCTCATCCCGCCCTCGATCATCCTTATCGTCTATGGCGTGGCAACCGGACAATCGATCGCGCGGCTCTTCATCGCCGGTCTCCTTCCGGGGCTGATGTTGATCAGCTTGTTCGCCGGCTATGTGGCCCTGCGCGCATGGATGGACCCAGATCTTATCCCGCCAATCGACAGGTCCTATTCGTTCAAAGAAAAGATAGTCGCCTCGCGCCGGCTGGTGCCTGTCGCCTTGCTTATCGGCGGCGTTATCGGGTCGATCTATGGCGGGTTGGCCTCGCCAACCGATGCCGCAGCACTCGGCGTGGTTCTGGCCACATTGCTTGCATGGGCCTCGGGATCATTCAGCTGGGCACTATTTGGGGCGGCCGTTATGTCGGCGACACGAACCTCCTGCATGATCGCGTTGATCCTGCTTGGCGCGGCGTTTTTATCTGTCTCCATGGGGTTTACTGGCCTGCCGCGCAACTTGGCCGCCTGGATATCGGATATGCGCCTGTCAGTGACGGCCCTGCTCGTGGCCCTCACCATTTTCTTTATTGTGCTGGGCTGCTTTCTCGACTGTATATCGGTGATCGTGCTGACAACATCTATCATTATACCGATGGTCACCGCCGTTGGCATTGACCCATTATGGTTTGGAAACTACCTCGTGATCGTGGTTGAAATGAGCCAAATCACCCCGCCTGTTGGCTTCAACCTCTTCGTCATTCAAGGGCTGACGGGGATCAACATTCTGCGCATCGCCAAAGCAGCATTCCCGTTTTTTTTGCTCCTGTTGCTTGGCGTGTTGTTGATCTGTGTCTTTCCGCAAATTGTGACATATCTTCCAGATTTAATGGCGAATTAGAGAGACGCAGCTGCGCGGCTGGCTTGATCATATTGCCCCGAAAGGGCGCGCAGGCTGGCCGCGACGTCGCGCATTTGGTCGCCCGTCATATCGATCAGCGACAAGCCATCCAGAAAGCAACGTTCCCGTATCTCTCGGTAGGCTTCACATAGCTCAGCCCCCGCCTCAGACGTGCTGTAAAACACTTCTTTTCCGCGCTTTTGTGATGTCAAAAGCTTCATTTTCATGAGCTTGCGCAACGCATAATTTACGGTATGCACGTCCTCAATATTCAACAAAAAGCTGATATCTGTCAGCCGCTTGTCGCTGCGGCGGTGGTTGGTGTTGTGCAGCACCAAAATCTCCAGCGGGGTAAGGTCGGTATTGCCGGCCGCAGACATGCAGCGCGTCATCCAGCGTGAGAACGCATTATAGGCGATTATCATGCCATATTCGACCTCAGAAGCCTCCCACCCTTTCCCTTCAGCGAGGTGGCGGGAAGACACAATGCGTCGTTTCGTGTCCGATTTCTCAGCCATTTTCGAGTAAAACCTTCTCAAATCACAAGCGTAAAGCATATATGTTATGGCTAAAACGTCCAGAAATATTAAGCAAAAAAACTTTTCAGCGCTTCATACGTGGCTTGTTTTTGTGAGTTTCCTGAGCGGCGACGTCCAAATTCCGGCCCGTGGCGCGCGTTGCTCACCCGACAATAAGCCAGGCTTTCAGACCGTCCCATCACGTTATCACCCAAGCCGGGCGTTAATCAGATTGGGGCTTGGCCACTTTATTCAATACCTTGACGGCCCCAGAGCCGAAGGTCATGAATTCACCATACCAAGACCCCCATCTGCCCAGATCATCGAACCAGCATATGCCAACTAAGGGTACGCTAACATGACAAATCCATCCTTCGAATTCGCGCATGCCATCACCCGCAAGCCGGCCAAAAGCGTCATTGCCGGGCTGCGGGCCGAGGATACCGGAACACCGGATTTTGCACAGATGGAAGTGGATCACGCTGCTTATGTCGCCACCCTGCGCGAGACCGGAGCAACCGTAATCGAGCTTCCAGCGCTGGAAGAATTCCCCGATTCTGTGTTCGTCGAGGATGATGCGCTTTGCCTCAAAGATCTCGCGATCCTCATGCGTCCGGGCGCCCCGTCGCGCAGCGGTGAAGTTGCACTTATGGCTGAAACTATTCGCGCCCAATATGACGATGTCTTCGAGATCAAAGGCCCCGGCTTTATTGAGGGCGGCGATATTTTGACCACGGGACGCGAGATCCTCATTGGCAAATCAGCCCGCACAGATGCCGCTGGCGTGGCCGAGTTGCGCGCTATCGTCACCACGTTCGGCTACAGCTTGCGCGAGGTGCAAACACCCGCCGATGTGCTTCATTTCAAGACGGACTGCTCGCTGCTTGATGGCGAGACAATCCTTGCCACCAAACGCCTAGATGCTTCGGGCTGCTTTGAAGGCTACCGGGTATTGCACACAGCCGATGGTGAAGAAGCCGCCGCCAATGCGATCCGGTTTAACCAGTTTGTTATTATGGCCGCTGGCTTCCCCAAAACCGCTGAAATGTTGCGCCGCAACGGTTTCGTTATTCGCGAAATCAACAATACAGAATGCGCCAAAATTGATGGCGGCATGTCCTGTCTGTCGCTTAGATTTTAGCGGCAGATGGGAGCGCGTATACGCGACATAAGTATTTGATTATTAACGGTAGTAATATTTTACTGACAGCTCAACCATTGGTGTCGCTTCGCAGCAAATTAGCCGGCCGATGCGCTCCGAATAGAGCGCCAAACCGCACTTTAATGGCGGTTTCTTTTTGGACAATGATCCGCCAATACCGGCCCGCACGGCAATACGCTCCATGCGTAAAGACACATAACCGGTTTCGGCCCAATCCTCGAAAAATGCGCGGTGAAGCGCTGCCGTGACAGATGTTTGCAAAACAGCCGCATCTGCCGATTTACGCTCTGGCTTTCCTGAAGTTTTGGCCTTGCATCGCCCGATATTTGCCCGAGTCAGGAGGATCAGATGCCCGCCCAAAAAACTACCCCAAGTTTTGGCGCCATGCCGCGGCTTGCACTGGGCGATGCTATCTCAGCCAAGGCAGGCACTGGTATTCTGGCTGTCTGCGCCAAAGGTATAGTGTTGCAGTTCCCCTTTGCGCCCGACGGATCTGTTGCTGAACTTCGCGGCAAACATAAACGCGCAGCCTATCTTAAAAAAAGTCGCCAACCTGATCGCATTTGACAAAGTAGGGCCGCCCTCAACCCATGCCTCCAAAGATGGTGATACCTTCAATATTGAGTTTTCCTGCACAGACCACGGGGCTGTAACCGGCTCAAAATATGAGAAAAATTACATATCTGCCAATCGGGTTCGAGGCGGCTAAATCCAGCACTACCGCGACGATTGGAACCCGCTTGTGCTGCTCAATGCCGTCGATGGAAGAGACGCTCTCACCGCCAATTTTCAGGAGTTTATTGATGTTTGAACATATCTTTGTGACCGGGCAGCGGTAAAACTGGCAGCCGAGTGACCGCACAATTGCAGGCAAAAGGCATCATCCCGCGTGTTGCAACCCGCAGCCCAAAAAGCGCCGCAATGGCCCGGGTTCACTGGCAAAACCCTTCAAGTTTTGTGGCGGCATTTCATAAGATTGAGGCCGTCTCTCTGGCCGCGCCCCACCGACACAGGTAACAGCTTGGCGCAATGCAACCCGTCCTTAAATTTGCCCGCAAAGCTGGCGTTGTGCGGTTTGTTTTGCTGAGCGCGTCGTCCCCAGATGAAGGTGGCCCAATGATGGGGGGAGGATTACGCTTGGCTATGGTCGAATGCGCCCATCTTGGTTCATTGCGTATTTCGGGGTGATCCGG
>JAESRG010000072.1 GCA_016764785.1 Paracoccaceae bacterium | reverse complement strand
CTGATCGCATACCCACGTGTCATCGGATTGCTTCCTATGCCGTAGAAACCATACACGGCGACAGTATTCATTTGATACCCGACATGTATTTCAGCCTGAATTGTTTTCTGGGTATCACTTAGATCTGCGTAAGTAAGACCTTCATAGCCTTGAGCAAACGAAACTTCGACTTCACCACCAACAAACATCCCTGACCCGGCGGCCCCACCAATCGGGAACCGAACACCGCCAAGCAAAGAAAGGGTCTGAGTGTTGCCTTCAAATTCATTGCTGTAATTATCTGCAAAATTGGCTTGCCCAGCCGAGACAGTGCCTCCGACATAAAACTCCTGAGCAGAGGCGGTGCTTGCTAAGAGTACAGCGATTGTTGCGATTTGATAGCGTTTTAACATGATAATTCCTAGATTTACTAATATAAACAATAGGCGGCGGGAAAAGCATGTTAACCGATTTATGCGTCAATTGGCAAGCGAAGGCGTGATGTATCTGTATTCTGCGTCGTTATTGATATATGGGTCTGCACCGGTTTGATCGAGGTTGGGCCCAGGATACTGTTTTACCAGTTCGCATTGGCTTTAAGGTGATTTCAGCACATCGGGTCAGGCCGATGGATGAGCGTTAAAATAGCTGGGGCCTTTTCACATCAAACGACGAAGTTTTTCTTAAGAAACTGTTGTGTGTGTTGCGGAAGCTTTGGATTGTCGATGTCTAGTGATCCAGCTTCGAGCAGATTGAAATAATCAAAAACCCACTGGTCCGACGGGCTGAATATCGGGGCCGATCTTCCGATCATTATGCTCTGAATAACCGCGTCCGGAGCCGGCCCACCTGCCCTGTCAAACAACTGATTTACTTCTGCCGTTGGGGTGGCTGTTCGAAGGAATAGTGTACTGGGCTTTGAAAGTCGAATGCGCGCTCCGTTTCCTTTTGACAATGCAAAGTGATTATTTACAACGGCGTTTTCAGGCGCTGACCAATCCAGACGCCACCCAATCTGTTGTAAAAGGTGCGACGCGGTGGACCTTGCGGCATCGGGTACGCAGATCTCGACGACATCTAGCTCCTCTCGAAACCGAAAATCTGGGCGTAAAAACCAAACGGCAGAGCCGATCAGCACCCACGGAATATCAAACTCTGTCAGCTTGGCCAAAACGGCCTCGCTGGCTTTTAGGTTCATCTGCGCGCGCGCCCACATCTGCCGTTTCAATCCATTCAGGCGTGGCAATAATGTGGTTTTTGCCATCAGGTCCGGGAACCTTATCAGCATGCGCACCAACATGCGGTGTTCAGGATATTTGGTTTCAACAATATCATATTTTTCAAACCATCTGAGCAAACGGCGTTTTGCTTGCGCATCGTCAATGTGAAAGACCCCGCGCAGCAAGTCTCGTTGGCGATTGTTTTCCCAAGGTCTGAGCCGTTTTAAGATCACTTATTCTGGCTTTCTTTGCGGCGTTTCAGTGCCCGCAGAACGGCCTCCATATAACCGCGATCTTGGTCGGGGTTTCGGCCCCAGGAAAGGCTGCCTTTGTGAATGCGCCGAGAGGCGAGAACCTCCTCAAGCATATGAATCCCGATATTCATGCTGCGCGCCTGGGCAATCCAGTCGACCATTTCACCGCGCCGCCCCGGCATGTCTTCAAACGGGCCAACGCGATCATAAGCGGAACGGTGCAATAGCATCGTGGTGCGCGACCATCCCGCATGTTCACTATTTATTTTGGCGGTAGCAATATCTTCGCCAAACGAGTCCATTTGGGAAAAAATAATATCAATGTCTGGCATTTTTTCCAATGTCAAAAATTGCTTTTCAATTTTGTCAGCGTGCCAGATATCATCAGCATCTGTCGTGGCGACATAATCAGTTTTAACAGATTGAAACCCCAAGGCGGTGGCCGTTGCAGGCCCTTGATTTGCCTGCCGGATAAGCGTGATCTGCGCTTCATAATCAGTCAATGCCTTTGCCAGATTATCGGATGAACCATCATCAACCACCACGATCTTTACCGGTGGATGCGTCTGATCCAGTACGGATTGAATTGTCTGTCCAATAAAATTTCCAGCGTTAAAAGCTGGAATTACAACACTGTAATCGGGAAATTTAAGTGTCATCGCCGCTGTGCTCCGAGTTCAGTGGACAAGTTGGTCACCTTGAATTTTCCATCCAGCGGCGTCAAATTAGGATCGGCCTTTAACCGTTTGGCATGCCCCAGCATTGCACGCATAAAATTGCGGCGCTGCACCGACAAATCATTGGTCATGTTGCCGGCATGTTGCCGATAATAAACGCCAATTTCATCATTGTGATACATGTTCGGACCCGTTTCAAACAAGCGCAACAGATAGTCGGTGTCTTCGGCCTGCTCGTATAACTCATCAAAAAAACCAACCTTTTGCAGCAACGACTTACGGAATATTCCAGTGCTAAAGTGGATACCGCGCATGATGGTGGAATCCTGACGTGCCGCGGCCGCTAAATCCAGTTCGACGGTATCCACCAGACATATCTGGCCATATGTCAGGTCAAGCGATGGGTCGTCAATCATCCGTGCTGTTTCCCGCATCAAATGACCTTTCGCAAATGCGTCATCTGCATCCAAAAATGTGACCAGGTCGCAGTCATCCGGAATGGATTGTAACAACAGGTTTCGGGCTTTCGCAACCCCTTGATTAATAGTGTTAATCAGCCGAATATTTCTATGCTTTTCAGCAAGACCTTCGATGATCTTGACGGTTCCATCGGTTGAGCCGTCGTTCACAATAACCATGATAACATCGCAAGGCAGAGGGTGGTCCAGCAACGAATCGATCGCACTGGCGATATATCTTTCTTCGTTATAGGCTGTCATCAGAACACACAGCTTCATCATTTGGCCTTTCCAATAAATTCTGAAATTCGCGCAGAAATTTCAGCGGGGTTTGTGCCCAGATGCAGGTGATATCCCGAAATGTTCCGAGATATTTCCGCACATGTCCTAAAGGTTGCACGGCGATCACCGCCGAGCTGCTTCATTGTTGACGGTGCCAGGGCTTGCAGGATTTCAAAAGCACTGGCCGGGGAAAACGTCGTGTTTGACCTATTGGTTATTTCCGGTAGCAGAACCGCGATAACGTTCAATCGATCAACAGCCGCATCAGGGGCTATTTTCCTGACGTCAAATACATACTTGTTTTGCCAGTTTAGGGGGACGGTTACGTCCGAATTTAGCGTCAACCCAACCCGCGATAGTCCACTAACATCTTGTTTTATCTTGTGAAAAAATGGATAGGCTGTCATTTTTTCAGCGGTATCGACAACAACATAATCATCCCCGACGGTACTGAGGCCATGCAGAATGCCAGCGAGCGTGGTTCCTGATTTCCCGCTGCCGCCAGGTCCGGCAATCAGCACGCCTTTGCCCTTCAAGCCCAGTGTTGCGGCGTGTAAAACCGTTTTTCCGTCCGCCATCATGATCCAGTTCAGGAAGTTGGCAAATGGCGCTGTTGGTTCCCATTCCGGATAGGCCGAGGGGTGGGTTTGCAACCGTATTCCGATCCGTGATTCCGGGTCAAAAAACTCCCAACGATTAAGCGGTCCATAGAAACTGCCCCTAAGGTTAACGGCCGCTAGATATTCGTCAACATGCAGTTCCGACATGCCCACAAGCACCGCAGATGCAGGGGCAAAATTGCTGGCCCAGTTGGAATAGTCGGCATATATCCGGTTTTTAACGGGTCCGGTCTGCGGGGTAAACTGACCGTCAAGCCAATCGAGTGCGACACGCTCGGATTCAGTTATCCCGATATTCTGCCCTGCCACACAAAAGGTTTTTTGCATCGGTTGCGCAGAAAGTTGGTGCTGCGCAAAGTTCAGCGCCAAACGCGCAAAGTTCTGGACCGCACGCGCCACCGAATTCATGGGGTCAGGCCCGGACCGGCCAACCGGCCTCAGGCGCGACATCGTGAATCGGGTCAGCGGCAATCAGATCGCTTAGATCATCATAAAAATCAAAAGGAAACGTGGCACCTGCTGCCAGAATAGATGTCGCCAATGTTGCATCATGGGGTACGACCGGCGTGGAAGCTGGCCTGATCAGTGCGTGTTTTTCAAGAAGTGTGTAGAAATTTTCGGCTTCTTTCCCCACATCGTTATTTACCTCAGCTATTGAACCAATCAATTCAGCCGGTGAGACGCCTTTTAGAATCGCATCAATGAAGGCTCTGGAGCGTTCGGAAAAGTTGAAATATTCGCCACTTCGCAAATTCAACAAAACCATGTCATCGCCAAAATCCTCTTGTATTACATCGGGTGTGTTGAGCTCGACGGATGCAGTTGACATATGTATTTCCTATTAAATATAGCCCCAGTATTGTATTGTGGCCCAGCATGATAATCAATAGTTAGTGGTCCTAACTTAAATAATGGACGAGTTCAAGAATGTACGCACGTGCCAAAAAATCACAGCTACAACCCGGCATTTTCCCTTCAGGGCGGCTACATTATCTGGTTAAAGCAGCCTGCGCGTCGGAAGACATTGAGAGTGATTGGCAGGCTTACCACCACGCATTGGCAAATGATTATCCCAACGAGGGCGAGTTGCGGATTTTCCCGTTGATTGCCGATCGATTAGGTGAAGTGACCGAACATACGCCCCTGATCAAGCATCTGAACAGTAGCCGTCGTTGGGCCCGCATGCAGACCATGATTAACCGACAGTTAGCCATTCAAACCGGTGAGGCATTCAAAAACGCAGGCATTCCTTTGATGTGGACCAAGGGCCATGCATTGGTGCGCCGAGTTGACAATCGACCGGAATTACGCCCATCCAGCGATATCGACGGTATTATCAAGTGGGAGAACGTTGACCAGATCGGTAAGCTGGCTGATCAATTGGGGTGGAAATCAAAATTTTTGCTTGTTAAGAACCGTCAAATCGCTTGGTTTCGCAACTCGGAAATGAGTTTCCATGTCGGGAATTCCGGTCTGGTCGATCTTTCATGGCAACCCCGGATGCCTTTTACATTTGATCCGTTTGTCAATGACTGGATTTGGCAGCATGCCAACCCGGCGGTTGATGCTCAAGGGATCCCGTTTGCCAATGATACCTGGTTATTGCTGGAAACGATTGAACATGGTCTGCGCGCCAATAGTGTTTATCCGATCCGCTGGTTGGTGGATGCGGTACGTTTGATCGAACGGCGTCACAGGTCGATTGACTGGGATATGCTTGAAGACATCGCCAAACGATATAAGTTGCAACTTGTCCTGGGCACCGGACTGACCGAAATTAGTAAGTACTCAACATTGGTTCCTGACCAAATTCTTGAAAATCTATCAAATTTCCGCCCTACGGCTATGGATCGTGAGGAACATCGTGCGCGCACTTTTGCCCCCGATAACAACGAGGGCCATACCGTTTCGTTCAAAATCAACCAGCTACGCCGCGCGCCGTTCAGCGTGTATCGAAAATCGCCTCTAAATCCGATTGGCCAGCGCGGGCTGCTCAGCCCATTGTCGCGCGGCAAAATAGCGTTGCTCAATATCCTTGCCCGACTGACGACCCCATTTGTGCAGCTTATCACGTTGCTTCAGCGCGATTAATCCAGAGTGATACTGAGAAACACAATATATTTCGTGACAACACGGTGCTATGTTTCCAATATTGCCGGGCAGAATTAGGGAGAGCAATAGCGTGAATAGTGTTTCGGTCCTCATCCCGTGTTACAATGCTCACAAGTATATAGAAGAAGCGATTGCCTCGATACTTCTCCAGAAAGAGCATGTCGGGGAAATCCTTATTTACGACGACGCATCGCATGTTGAAACCACGGATGTCCTTAAACAAATCGAACGGTCAGAACCACTGGTCAAGGTGCATTATGCCACCAAAAACAGCGGCGCAGGCATCGCCCGAGCATTTTTGATTTCAAATGCAAAATACCCGTTTTGTGCATTTCTGGACGCGGACGACGTTTGGCTGCCAAATAAGTTGGAAATTCAGCTAAAGGCGTTTTCGATGCCTGATGTTCTGGTGTGTTTTAGTTCCTATTTCATCTGTGATTCCGATCTGAAGCCGAACTTTCTAAAAACAGCGACGCCGCGTGTGAAACGGCGCGCACTGTTATTTGCAAACCGAATTCCGACAAGTGCTGCACTTTTTCGTACCGACTCTGCGCAATCTGTTGCTTTTCCTGAATTACGTCGCCGACAAGATTACGCTTTTTGGCTGAAATTATTCCATAAATACCCGTCTGCTGTTGCCGTCGGCTTGCAGGAACCGCTGATGAAATACAGAAAACACGCGGGATCACTATCCAGTTCGCGCTGGCAAAATCTTCGCTATAATTATCAGGTATTTCGGTCGGAACTAGGCTTTAACCCAATTACGTCGATGTTTTTTGTCGGGGCAAATATTTTCAACAGATTCTTGAATAACAAGGTTACAAAACTGGATCGCTAACGGTTGGTTTTTGATGCAAGCGAAACAAGGCCAATAAGCCCCGACCTCTCTTTGTGACGGCCAGCGGGATACCTCGAAACCACGCAGAACCGTTTTTCGTTAACGCTTTCTTTTACTTGGTTGCAATCGCGGTCATCGCGACATTCATAGTGGATTGTTGATGGCGGCTGATGTAAACCTTGGCCACACAACTGCCCGCCTAAATCATAAGGGCGAGCCTTGCAGCGGGACGATTATGAACCAGATAAGCAATGACGCGGCCCCCAAACAAATCGCAGCGATTACAACGGTTCGAAATGATGCATTTTTTCTTGAAAAGTGGATTCAGTATTACGGCGCGCAGCTTGGTCTGAAAAACCTGTATGTTTTTTTGGACGGGCATGACCAGATTTTACCCGAAGCCGCACGAGATATTAATACTCTTTTTCTACCGCGACAACCACTGGAGCGCGTTCCGGCGATGCGTCGACGTGCGCGCGTAATGTCAGATCTGGCCCGGGGATTATTCAGATACTTTGATGCTGTGATCGTAACCGATGTGGATGAATTCGTGATCGTTGATCCGGCACTGAACCTTTCACTGGTTGACTACCTGTCATCACCACATTCCACATCCACGTTGTCGGGACTGGGGCTTGATGTTGGTCAGCATATGGAACTTGAAACACCGCTCGACCAGACAAAACCCTTTCTGGACCAACGCGGATTTGCGCATCTTTCCTCAAGATATACCAAGCCCAATATTGCATTTCGTCCCGTGACGTGGGGGTCGGGGATGCATCGGATCAAGGGGCGGAATTTTCGAATTGACCCAAATCTGTTCCTGTTTCACTTTGGTATGGTTGATTATCAGCTTGCGACCGGAAAAACCGCTGATGCAGATCGTCTCGCAACGGGCTGGACGGGCCATTTATCGCGACGTGAACAGCTTTTCAAAATTATTGCAGAATCAAAACCAATCGATGGTGATGATTATTTTGAGCAAGCGAGAAAATATCAGACCCGGCACAGACCTTTTTATGCGTTGAATAAACCGGCCATGATTCCTGGTAATCCGGTTGTTCGCATTCCAGAAAGATTCAGGGGCATTATTTGATAAACCGGTTTGGTATGGCTGATCAGTTGCTTGACGGTCACGCGGTTGGATGACGTAAGAGTAGGATAACATATGAATTTGCGCCGCGCGCATATGGCAACTTTTCCGGCCCGGATCGAGACTCTGGAAATCGCGCTGACGTCGCTTGCTCCGCAAGTTGACGAGATACATCTTGTCTTGAATGAATATGACGAGGTTCCGGCATTTCTTGCTAAGTTCGGGAATGTTAATCCCGTTCTTCGTGGCGAAGATTTCAAAGACGTTGGCAAGTTTGTTCCACGCCCCGCCCCGGATGACTTTGTATTTCTGGTTGATGACGATTTACAATATCATCAACGATATTGCGACTGGATGATCGAGCGGGCATCCGAAATTGGCGCGGACAAATTTGTTATCGGTTTGCACGGCAGCATTTATCAAGTGTTCGGTGAACATACGTCGCGGAAACGAAAGCTGTTTTATTACAGCAAATCCCTGAGGCAATCGGTTTGCGTTGATGAACTGGGCACGGGCACTGTGCTGGCGCTCGGGAAAAATGTTGCGCCGCTGGAATATATGGCAAGTTCTCAAAAATTCGTCGATGTGCGGTTTGCAAAATGGTGTTTTGAAAACGGCTTGCAACAGGTGGCTGTTGCCCGCCCACGGAAACTTATCCGCACCATCCGCAACAGCGGGCCCTCAATTTACCGGACATTTACCAGAAACAACCCGCCGGTCATTTTTGATGAAATGACTGAATATGTCGGGAAATCACGCCAGCTTGGCCAAAAAATTGGCAAACAGATTGGGTTTCTGGAACGCATAAACCTTAGGGGCCGGTAACGAAAAACGCCGCTCTGTTACTGCTAGGAAGGGTGAGCGCAGGTTTATAGATATCGGCACCAACGGAATATTGAGCGGGTCATAAACCTGTTTTATACAACAGGTGCTTGATCCGTTCGCGAACCGAAGCGGTTTTGATTATTGCGGCATTCAGCTTAGCCGACATGTTTTGATCAAGATCGGCCCTTCTGAAAAAACGAATAGCGCTTGCATTGATCGCGGGAAGGTCTTCGGATGACGGGGCCAAATCATACAATTCCAAGATTTTTGCCGCGATACCTTCGGGCGTATATTTGCTTCGTTGTAAAACGTCGTTTGAAATTCCGTATTTCCGCAAAAAATAGTCAGATACCGCCGCAACACGATTCATTGTTATTTTGGTCGATTTGGTTTTTGTAACTTGGTCTGAATGTGTCCGAAGTTTGAGCAGCGGTTCCTCAAGATTAGCAAGATCTGAAACTGTCAATATTCTTAGCCACAGATCATAGTCCTGCGAGACAACATAGTTAACGTTATATCCTCCGACATTTTGCAAAACATCGCGTCGGATCATGGTTGCCGGATGAACAAGACAGTTCCGATGCGGCAGCTTTTCCCGAACCGCTTGTGGGGTGATCGGCATTGTCTTTGTCTTCTGCCTCTTTCCAGTACTGTCGATAATTATCGCACTGCTGCCCACAACGGCGATGTCTTCATTCTGCCTGAGGAATGCAATTTGTCTAGAAAACCGTTGCGGCATCGACATATCGTCGGCATCCATTCTTGCAATAAATGGCGCGGTGGCGCGGTCTATCGCTATATTTAGCGATGTGGGCAATCCCGATGCCTGTCGGTCAATCACTTTGATGCGTGGATCCTGTTTCGCAAATCCCTGGAGCATCGTCAGAGTGTTGTCTGTGGACCCATCGTTGACGATTATGTACTCAAAATTTCCGAATGTCTGGCTCAAGATACTCTCGACGGCCTCTGCAAGATATTTTTCGCCATTTCTAACTCCCATAATTACACTTATTTCTGGGTTGGCTTTAGGGTCTGATTTTTCCATTCTGGAGCATCCCGATGGTATTTGTGACATGTTGATTCGAACAGCACTTATATATAACACTTACGGAAAATCGCTAGCGTACAAGATTGTCCATCTCGTGGATGCCGCATGTGAACAGGGGGATGCTCATGTCAAAATCCGAATTTCTTGTGCCGATATTCGGAGGAACCGGCAATCAGATGTTTCAGGCTGCCTATGCCGTCACCATCGGCAAAAAATTTGGCATTCAGCCAGTATTTGTCCAAATGACCGACCGTGGCACTACCGCAAGGAATTGGGAGCTTGGTGCTTTTGATATCTTCCCCGCCAAAATAGGCCCAGCCAGATTTAAACGCATGCGGCTTCGAAGCTCGATTGCCCGCGAGATTCAAAAGCTTACAAAAAAACCAGCTTTGGGCGTGATTTTTGATAAAGGTGTTCGCTGTATTCCGCAGCCAAAATCGCAGCCGCGTATTGTTTCCGGGTATTGGCAGAGCAAATCCTATTTTGAAAATAACGAAGACGGCGTTGCACAGCTGTTCAAATTTCCTGACATGGGTAATGACAAAACCGTCATGCAAATACAGCAAAAGCCACGAAGCGTAGCGATCCATATCAGACGAGGCGATTACGTAAGCGACCCCGCTGCCCGCCACCAGCATTTGATCTGCAACGAGGCTTGGTATGAAGATTGCTGGAAATATATGCGTTCAAAAATAACCAACTGCCATGCGTTTGTATTTTCGGATGACCCTGCATGGGTAAAAGAAAACCTGAATTTCGACGGTGATGTTACGGTAGTGGACAGCACCCCGGACGAGGAACCCTGGAAAGACATGGCGCGCATGTCATTTTGCGAGAACTTTATCATCTCCAACAGTTCATACAGCTGGTGGGCGGCATATTTATCTGCATCACAAGACAAAATTGTTGTGGCGCCCGAAAACTGGTTTAACGGCGTTCCGACTGCAAGTATCGGTATTTGTCCGGAGGAATGGGTGCTTCGCTAAACCGGCCTGCGCATGGTGGCAAACAGAATATCGGGTTTATGACGTCAGTTTAACAACTTCGCTTACCCGCGCAGCATTGTCTGGCGCCACACTCCCGTTCGAGGTAAGCACTGAATTTTCGAATCCAACACGTATCTTGCCGCCAAGCCTGTGCGCAAGCAAAAGGCTGTCAGTTTCACTTGCTCCAAAAGCGCAGACCGCCCAGTCAGGTGTTTTGAGCTGGATGGCGCTTTTGGTAATAAAT
The DNA here is from genome assembly GCA_016764785.1 of Paracoccaceae bacterium. Classification (GTDB taxonomy): domain Bacteria; phylum Pseudomonadota; class Alphaproteobacteria; order Rhodobacterales; family Rhodobacteraceae; genus UBA3077. The sequence continues at coordinate 3,093 of JAESRG010000072.1, read as the reverse complement.
TGGCCGAGCAAGGCGGACGTTTTTATCGCTGTATTGGTGCGGCGACCCAAAACATAAAGCAATTGATGTCCGGAATTACGGATTTCCGAAGCACCCAAGAATTTAAGAAGAATGTCTAAGTCTGAGGGATGATACAAAATATGTTGCAGTGTAATTTCATTATCGATGCAATCTTGATAAAACCGTCGCGTGATTGTGATGTCTGGTTCTCTGGCGATCTCGACTGGCGATACCGACGCATTTTTTGCGCCGGACTCCAATACCGTGCGGCGTTGTTCGGCTGGTGAATAAATGCCCGCGCTTTCGGACGTGATCTGGACCATCATTTGGGGCACAGCCCATGATATTTCCGCAATGGCCTCACGATATTGCCCAGCATCCAGCAAATGCTGGCCATTTTCGTCACGTAAATGGAAATGGATGCCCTTCGCGCCCGCCGCAAAACACTTTGTCGCGGTTTGAACCAGCTCCGGTAGGGTCATTGGCACCGCCGGATGGTCTGATTTTGTCAGGTACGCCCCGTTTGGGGCAACCATAATCTTTGGCAGGGACACTTAGAAAACCTCGTTGAATGCAGTGGTCAATTTACCAATAATTTCATCAATGTGACTGCTATCCAGAATAAACGGGGGGGCCAACAACAGATGATCTCCGTTAACTCCGTCAATGGTACCGGACATTGGATAGCAGATCAGGCCCGCGTCAAACGTTGCTTCTTTAAGACGTTTACTGATCAAAATATCCGGCGAGAACGGGGTTTTGGTGTCGCGATCCGCAACAAATTCCAACCCGCGGAACAGGCCGCGACCACGGATATCTCCGATATTGGGATGTTGCCCAAAAGCCGAGACCAGCGCGTCTTGCAATTGCTGGCCCATCGCCATGCTTTGCGCAACCAATCCGTCATCGATTAGTCTGGTCAACACCGCCAGCCCGGCCGCCGCGGCAACCGGATGTCCCAGATAGGTGTGACCGTGTTGGAAAAAACCGCTTCCCGATGCAATGGTATCATGAATTTTGGAACGACATAGCATTGCGCCGATCGGCTGATAGCCGGCCCCCAACCCCTTGGCGATTGTGGTAATGTCAGGTGAAATACCGTCCTGTTCGATTGCGAATAACGTTCCGGTGCGCCCCATGCCACACATAATTTCGTCAAGAATAAGCAGCACGCCATGCTTGTCGCAAATCTCGCGAATACGTTTGAAATAACCCGCAACCGGCGGCACCGCACCAGCCGTTGCCCCGACCACCGGCTCTGCGACAAACGCCATGACGTTTTCCGGCCCAAGCCGCTTGATTTCTGTTTCAAGCTCGTTGGCGATGCGCAATCCATATTCAGCGCTTGTTTCGTCAGCGCGCCGATCACGATATTCGTAGCAGGGCGCGATATGGCTGGTTTCAATCATCAACGGGGCAAAAGGTTTGCGCCGTATCAAATTGCCGCCTGCTGCCAGTGCGCCAAGCGTGTTACCGTGATAACTTTGCCGCCGCGCGATGACTTTGGTGCGGCTCGGCTGGTCGATCTCAAGGAAATACTGACGCGAGAGTTTAAGTGCAGCTTCAATCGCCTCCGAACCGCTGGATACGAGGTAGACCTTGTCCAGACCGTCGGGCGCATGCGCGATCAGCTTGTCGGCAAGGGCCTCAGCCGGGGCGGATGTGAAAAATCCGGTATGGGCAAACGCCACTTGGTCAAGTTGAGATTTGATCGCATCGGTGACCTTGGCATCGCCGTGACCAAGGCAAGAAACCGCTGCCCCGCCGGATCCGTCAAGGTATTGCTTTCCCTGCGTGTCATACAGATAAACCCCCTCGCCACGCTGAACTATTGGTGGGGTAAAATTACTGTTGCGATGAAATACGTGTGACATGTTTTGCCTGAATGAAATCGTTGATCGGCCCATTTGAAACATATGTTTCATATCTTGACAAGCACTGAAACAAATGGAATTCTATTTTTCAACCTGCAAAGGGACGTTTATGCCAACAAATAATTTGTTCGAAAATATTCTGGTAAAAGATTATGACGCGCTCAGCCAAAAGTTGCAGGCCGCTGCGGATTTTGTCATGTCGAATCCGGTGGATGTCGCAACGCGCAGCCTGCGCTCAATTTCCAAGTCAAGTGATTTGGCCCCTGCGACGTTCTCGCGGCTCGCACGCGCCCTTGGATATAAAGATTATGAAGCTTTAAGGGACGTCGCCCGCGCGACCGTTCAGCAGCAGGTCAGTTCGTTTTCAGCAAAGGCCAGCCAGCTTCAGGAAGATGCAAAAGTTGAGGGTCAAACCCCTTTTCTGGCGCGTCAGTCCGGCGCTTGCGTGGCAAACATCGACACTATGAACGCATCGTTGGATCAACTGGTGCTGGAAGCGGCGGTTGAGGCCATGGATCGTGCACAGAATGTGCTGTTGCTCGGGGCGTTAAGTTCTACCGGGATTGTTGAATATATGGCTTATCTGGCCAGTTATTATACCAATAAATTCAGGCTTGTCAGCAGGCTTGGGTCCTCAATCGGCAGCGCCATGACCGACCTTTCTGACAAGGATATCATCCTTATCCTGACCAAACCCCCGTTTGCCAAACAAGCGATTCAAGCCGCCGAAATGGCGTCAACACAGGGGGCCTATGTAATTGTCATCACAGATACGCAAAAATGTCCGGCACTTGACTATGCAGATGCAAAATTTGTCATACCGTCTGATAGTCCGCAGTTCTTTTCCTCTTATGCGGCAACAATTGTGTTGATCGAAACCATGATTGGCATGTTGGTTGGCCGCGCTGGCCCAACCGCCAAGAACCGCATATCGGAGGTGGAAGCCCGCAATCACAGTCTCGAAGAATTTTGGGACCCATAATAATTACAACCAACATCAACTAGGGAGAACATGATGTTTAAAAACCTGAAACTAAGCGTAGCGGTCGTTGCCGTAAGCGCGATGATGGCTCCGGCAGTAATTGCCGAAGAGTTCATCACAATTGGCACCGGCGGTGTCACGGGTGTGTATTATCCAACGGGTGGCGCTATTTGCCGTCTGGTAAACAAAGGCCGTCGAGAACATGGCGTGCGGTGCTCGGTCGAGTCCACTGGCGGG
>JAESRG010000071.1 GCA_016764785.1 Paracoccaceae bacterium | reverse complement strand
ATTCTCGGCAAACGGTTACGGCGACCACCCCAGATCGCGCAGCGCCCACGCTATTCGACTGTTCGATTACAAAAACGGGTGGCCGATTACAATTGCCCACATGCACGGCTTGCGTGATCTTACCGGAAAACAGGATACACCCGCACGGCTTATTCAGGCAGAACGGCTCCGAGACCTGACGCTGTCTGTCGCCAAAGATAGCGACCGGATCGTGGTTTGCGGTGATTTTAACGTGCTGCCTGACAGCAAAACCTTCGATATTTTCGCCAAAATCGGGATGCATGATCTGGTGATAACGCGGGGCTTTACCAGCACGCGTGGGTCACAATATAAAAAGCCGGGAAAATTTGCCGACTATATGTTGGTGAACGCCCCCCTTGCCGAGGCCGCCTTTGACGTGATCTATGATCCAGAAGTATCGGACCATTGTCCGCTCGTATTGCATGCCGACTAGGCAGAATTGACTCATCATGACCCGAACCGCAGCTATTATGTTTCAAGGCACCGGCTCAAATGTCGGAAAATCGCTTTTGGTCGCGGGCATGTGCCGTGCCCTGAAACGACGCGGCCTGACTGTGCGGCCCTTTAAGCCACAAAATATGTCCAATAATGCAGCAGTAACGCCGGACGGTGGCGAAATCGGCCGCGCCCAAGCATTGCAAGCCCTCGCGTGTGGGGTTCCGCCCAGTATTCATATGAATCCGGTGTTGCTAAAACCTGAATCTGAAACGGGCGCGCAGGTGATTGTGCAAGGAAAACGCCTGACAACGGCTAAGGCGCGTGACTATGCAAAACTGAAACCAACCCTGCTGAAAGCCACGTTGAAAAGTTTTGACCAGCTAAAATCAGGCATTGATAACATCGTGATTGAGGGCGCTGGCAGCCCCGCCGAGATCAACCTGCGCCACGGTGATATTGCCAATATGGGCTTTGCCGAGGCGGCGAATATTCCGGTTATCCTGATCGGTGACATCGACCGTGGTGGGGTTATTGCCCAGCTTGTCGGCACCAAATCGGTGATTTCTGATACAGACGCCGCGCGGATCAAGGGCTTTATTGTTAACAAATTCCGCGGTGACCCAACCCTGTTTGATGATGGTTTTAGCGCCATCGCAAACCTGACCGGCTGGCAGGGCATTGGCACAGTGCCGTGGTTCGCCGATAGTTCAAAACTGCCTGCCGAAGACGCGCTTGATATTCGCTCAGCCGGGTCTGGCGCTTATAAAATAGTGGTGCCGCAGCTGTCGCGCATGGCTAATTTTGATGATCTTGATCCGCTGGCGCAAGAACCCGGCATTCGGGTTCAAATGATTAAACCGGGGTCAGCCCTGCCTGGCGACGCTGACATGGTGCTGATCCCCGGCAGTAAATCCACCATCGGAGACCTTAATTTTTTCCGCCAACAAGGTTGGGATATCGACCTGAAAGCCCACCATCGGCGCGGCGGTAAAATTCTGGGCATTTGTGGCGGGTATCAAATGCTCGGCCAAAAAATTCATGACCCTGACGGGATTGAGGGGCCAGCGGGCAGCACCATTGGCTTGGCGTATCTCGACGTGGAAACCACCATGTCGCGCGAAAAACAGGTGTCGTTGGTGGCGGCAACACATATTGCCAGTAATACGGCAGTGCAGGGCTACGAAATTCATATCGGCGCGACCACTGGCCCTGATCGCACCCGCCCTGTAATGCAAGTTAATGGCCGGCCTGAGGGCGCAGGTTCAGCAGATGGCCTTGTACAAGGCACTTATCTGCACGGGCTGTTTTCTAGTGATAGCTTTCGCGCCGCGTGGCTGCACAGCCTAAATATCGCCAGTTCAACGCTGAATTATGGTCAAAGCGTTGATAAAACGTTGGACGATCTTGCTGATCATCTGGAACAGAACCTCGACATTGACACCATATTGGCCATCGCGCGCAGCTAACCCTTGTTGTTACCGCCAACATGCACCAAATAAAGCGGATGGATATACGCAGCGACCCCTTTGATAAGCTCCGCCGTGCGGTGGCCACCCGCAATGGCGCAGGGTCGTCCGATTTTGACCTGAATCCGTCAGTGTTGGCCAAACTGCCTGCGACCCGCAAGCTTCGCCCCGCCTCGGTTCTTATTCCGGTGATTGAGCGGGATGGGCTGCACGTTATTCTGACCCGTCGGTCAGGAAATTTGGCGCATCATCCGGGCCAAGTGGCGTTTCCGGGTGGTAAAGTTGACCCAAGCGATAACTCCCATGAAGACGCGGCGCTGCGCGAAGCCGAAGAAGAAATCGGCCTGCCGCGCCAAAACGTTGAGATCCTCGGCAGGATCGACACCCACGAAACCATCACCGGTTTTTTGGTGACTCCGTTTGTGGCTAGGGTTCACCGCGACTTTAAACCGTCACCAGAACCGGGCGAAGTGGCCGAGGTGTTCGAAGTCCCGCTGACTTTCCTGACTAATCCGCAAAACTTACAAGTTTTAAGCCGCAGTTGGCAGGGCCAAAAACGGTCATACCTTGCGATTCCCTATGGTCCGCATTTCATCTGGGGCGCCACAGCGCGGATGATAAAAGGCTTGGCCGACCGGATGTCCACATGACCAAAATTACCGGAAACTGGCTGTCTGACCCTGCCACTCAAACGGTATTTTCGATGCTGACGGACGCTGGCTTCAAAGCCTATGCTGTTGGCGGATGCGTGCGAAACGCGGTGTTTGGCGTGTCTGTGATTGATGTTGATATCGCCACCGACGCCTTGCCAAAAAAGGTGATGGCACTGGCGAAAGCGGCCGGTCTAAACCCGATTCCAACCGGCATTGACCACGGTACAATCACTGTTGTCAGCAGCGGAACTCCCTTTGAAGTCACCAGCTTTCGCAAGGATATCGCCACGGATGGCCGCCGGGCGGTAGTGGCGTTTTCTGACAACATTAACGATGACGCAAAGCGACGTGATTTCACCATGAACGCCCTGTATTGCACCGCTGACGGGCTGATCATCGACCCCCTAAGCGGGATGCAAGACGCGGTGGATCGTAACCTGATATTCATCGACGACCCAGATCAGCGCATTCGCGAAGACTATCTGCGGATTCTGCGATTTTTCCGATTTTACGCGCTGTATTGCGACCCAGCGAATGGCATTGATGCCAATGGCCTTGCCGCCTGTGCCCAGAATCTTGACGGGCTGTCCAGCCTATCGAAAGAACGTATTGGCGCTGAAATGCGGCGTCTTTTGGGTGCGGCCGATCCCTCGCCCGCGATGGCCGCCATGGCGCAAAGCGGCGTGTTGCGGCAGGTTTTACCGATTGCTAACCCGCAATATCTTGCTCCGCTGATCGCGCTGGAGGAAGCAAACAACATCCCCCCGAGCTGGCTGCGCCGTCTTGGGGTTATTGGCACCAAAGATGCTAGAAATGCCCTGTGTCTGACCCGTAAAGAACAAAAACACCTCGATCAGCTGGCCAAAGCCATGGCCAACGGTGGCCTGTCTGAATCCAGCTATCGTTTTAGCCCTACGGTCGCCTTGGATGCCACGATGATTGTTGCAGCAACCCTTGGCTCACCTATGCCCACCGATTTTCAACAACAAATCGATCTGGGTGCAACCGCGCGTTTTCCAATTTCTGCCAGTGACCTAATGCCTGACATTCCCGCCGGGCCAAAACTGGGGGCGGAATTGCGACGGTTAGAAAATATCTGGATCAAAAGCGGTTTTTTGCTAGATAAATCTGGTCTGATTTAGTCACCCGTTGGTATTTTTCCGCGTGTGTTAGGGCAACAAGATATCAACCCAAACCAGCCGATGTGCAGTTTTTGCGGCCTCCAGCAAGCCATAATCTGGGTCGCCCAGTATTGGCCAGAAAACGCCGGATTGCTCAACCGTTAGGTTGGCCGAAGGCAGCACATAATCAACGCGTAAATTCCCGAGATCTGCATCAGCCCAGTCAGCTGTGTCAAAAAGCGGGTCACCGGTTTGGCTGGTATTTGCCCCGGCCTGCGCCTGGCTTGCGTCCCTCCCGCCAATACTTTGCGGTAGCGGATCGGTCAATTTTGGATGGTGCAGAAGACCCCGTAAAGAAGTACCAATGCTTTCACCATCGTCCGGGTCAGCATTCAAATCACCAAGCAACACAAAATTCGCCGCTGTGAACAGTGTGATGTTGCCAAAATCATCTTCAAACGCGGCGCCGTTCAGATATTCCAGCCAGAACCCAATTTCTGCGTCGTTCCGCAGCCCGTTCAAATCTTCAGGCCCGTCAAAAACCGGTGGAGTCGCATGTGTTGCCAAAAGGTGCAGCGCCACACCGTCCGACAAATCCAGAGTCAGGTCCCAATGGCTTTGGGACGAAAGCCGAATGACATTCCACACATCGGGCGGAAAGAAATCCGCCCCGTCCGGGTGGGTTGGCGCCATCGCATCTGGAAGATTACGCCACAGAAAGTGGTCGAATTCCCGATGTGCTGTAATCGGGTATCGTGAAAGAAAAACCATGCTCTCATTGCCTTCAAACCGTCCAAACCCCCAATTGTCACGCCAATCGCCCAGCTGACCATTTCCATTCAAGTCTAAGCCTGAGGGCAGACCGGCATTTCCACCGGTTGAAAAGAAATATGGGAAATCCAGAGCCGTTTCGGCGCGGATCAGCGATAGAAACTCCGATAGCGCCACATTATTATAGTCATTATCAAAGTTGGTAAGCAGCAAAACATCGGGTGCTGTAATCCCGATAATCTGAACGATGGCCAGAATATCTTCGTCGCTTGACTGGATATCCTTCAGCAGCAGGCCCGGTCCGTCACGACCCAGCCCAACATTATAGGTTGCTATCCGAATGTGATCTTGTGCCAGCGCACCAGATGCAGTCAAAAAAACCGCGAGCAGCAATCGCAAAGTCATGGATTTTTCAGGGCATTCCCCAAAATCCTGCTAACCTTTGTAATTGCTATGCCACGCGTAACCATCAGCGCAGGTAAAAATGCCCAAAGCGCGGTAACCCAAACCAGTGAGTGCTGATTCTCAAGAATGCCCGCCCCTAAAGCATCAATCACGTAAGGAAACCCGTAGGGAACCGCGTAAAGGAGCGCGATGCCCAGCATAATATTGATTGCAGCATCACGTTTCATACGTTTTTCGGCCTCGGCGACAGATGATGGCGAAAAGGTAGGGAGATTGACCCAGAGATTGAATTCTGCACGCTCTGTCGGCCACCCAAAAATCCAGAGGACAAGGCTCAAACCAACGGTTAGGCCAGCTGCGATAATAAAACTTGCTGAGAAAATCTGCGTCAGCAACACTGCAGATACCGAGGTAACGTCAACACCGGTTTTGGCGATTGCCAATTCAACCGGGCTAAACGGGAACGAGGCATATTCAACTGCCTTATTCGCCCATTCCAGAATTTCAGGTATGCCCTGCACCGATGCACGAAAAATCAAGCTCAGCGCGATGACCTGAGAGGCGATAATGGCAATTCTAAACCGGTTATAAGGGGGAGCAAAGCGGAAATCGACGAATCCCGGGCTTTTGCTGGCGTATTCAAACAACGTGAATGCCGCAACAATGCCGCCAATAATAAGGGCCAGTTCCCGCGTGATTTTTCCAACATCCGGCAGGATGAAAGACGGTAATATTATAATCAAAACCACCAACAAAGCACGAACTAGTGCGCCTAAGAATCGTTTCATGGCTTAGCCCCTATATTTCCTGTCACCCCCAAAAACGGGAGATGTCTAAACCCAGGGCGCTGAAACTGCATGCTTTGCCTCGAACGCGTCAATTGCGTCGGCTTTTTGCATTGTCAGTCCGATGTCGTCCAACCCGTTTAACAAGCAATGCTTTTTAAAGGCATCCACGTCAAACTTGATCTCGCCGCCATCTGGCCCCGTTATTGTCTGGTTCTCCAGATCTACACTTAATACTGCGTTTGCTCCGCGATTGGCATCATCCATCAGTTTGTCCACATCTTCTTGTGGAAGTACGATGGGAAGAATCCCGTTCTTGAAGCAATTGTTAAAAAATATATCCGCGAAACTTGTAGATATTACAACACGTATTCCAAAGTCGAGCAAGGCCCAAGGTGCGTGTTCACGTGATGAACCACACCCAAAGTTGTCTCCAGCCACCAAAATCTGCGATTTCCGATACGCTGGCTGGTTTAATACAAAATCCGCGATCTCATCGCCATTTTCGGTATAGCGCATTTCGTCAAACAGATTTTTACCCAGACCAGACCGTTTTATGGTCTTCAAGAACAGTTTCGGGATGATCATATCGGTGTCGACATTAACCAATGGCATAGGTGCCGCAACACCAGTAATGCTGGTAAATTTTTCCATTTCTCTATCCCTTACAATTCACGAACATCGGTCAGATGACCGGTCAAAGCCGCTGCTGCTGCCATTACTGGCGACACCAGATGGGTGCGTCCACCGCGCCCTTGCCGGCCTTCGAAATTGCGGTTGGTGGTTGCCGCGCACCGCTCGCCGGCCTCCAGTTTATCTGGATTCATGGCCAGACACATAGAACACCCTGCCAGACGCCACTCAAAACCGGCATCAATCAAGATTTGGGCAATACCCTCTTCTTCGGCTTGCAACCGCACCAGACCAGAACCAGGAACCGCGATGGCCCGCAGACCTTCTTTGATTTTTTTACCATCCAGAATACGGGCAACTTCACGGAAATCCTCGATCCGGCCATTGGTACACGAACCAATGAAAACCGTGTCGACGGCGATTTCGTTCAGTTTTTGACCGGGTGTCAGGCCCATATACTCAAGCGAGCGTTTCACAGCGGCAACCTTGCCGCCCTCAAAATCATCGGGATGCGGCACAACACCGGTGATCGGCAGAACATCCTCAGGCGAGGTGCCCCACGTAACCAGCGGCGCAATGTCTTCGCCTTTGAGGGTCAAAACCAGATCAAATTCAGCATCTTCGTCAGTAAACAGGCTTTTCCACTGTTCCATCGCCATATCCCACTCCGCCCCTTTTGGGGCGTGCGGACGGCCTTTGACATAGTCAAAAGTTGTTTGATCAGGGGCGATAATACCAGCGCGCGCGCCGCCCTCAATCGCCATGTTGCAGACCGTCATGCGGCCCTCCATCGACAGGTCGCGAATGGCTTCGCCACAATATTCAATCACATAGCCGGTGCCACCAGCAGTGCCGGTTTCGCCAATCACTGCCATGGTGATGTCTTTAGCGGTCACACCAGATGATAACTTACCGGTGATTTCCACCTTCATGTTTTTGGATTTTGTCTGGATCAACGTTTGCGTCGCCAAAACGTGTTCAACCTCAGATGTGCCGATACCGTGTGCAAGTGACCCGAACGCGCCGTGTGTCGCGGTGTGGCTGTCGCCACAAACAATGGTCATGCCGGGCAATGTCCAGCCCTGCTCAGGCCCAATGATATGCACAACACCTTGGCGCACATCGTCAACGGGGTAATAATGGATACCAAAATCACGGGCATTTTTGTCGAGCGCATCTAGCTGAATGCGTGATTCTTCGTTTTTTACGACGCCATCAACACGGTCTAACGTGGTTGGCACGTTGTGATCTGGCACCGCGATGGTTTTTTCTGGGGCGCGCACCTTACGACCTGAATTCCGCAGCCCTTCAAAGGCTTGCGGGCTAGTGACTTCGTGCACCAAATGGCGGTCGATATACAAAAGGCTGGTGCCGTCTTCGTCACTCGATACTAGATGGCTATCCCAGATTTTATCATACAGGGTTTTGGCGGTCATGTTTGTCTCGCAATGTAATTCGGAAAAAGAGATGGGTGGCGCGCACACCTAGCCAATGGCTAAAAGCGTCAATGCCTCGGCGTGAAAACGCCATGGCAGACGGGAGTGATCATCCATATCGAAAAATTCGTTCATTGGGGTCGTTTACGCCTGTTTCGTCAATGCCGCAAGGCTTTGACGATAAAATGGCCGGAAGACGCGGTCAGAGGCTGGAACCACCCCGATATAAATCGTCTGTTACCTGAAAATGTGCGGCATTTATGCCGCGTCGGTTCAGCTGTTTACGGTTCAAACGCGCGTCAATCCTTGGGTCTGCCGCGTCAACAACGCCCAAACGTACCAAAATTGCAGCCATTGCTGCCTCAGATGCACGGCCAGCGCCGTCTTCGATTTTTAGGGCAATACCGATGCCGCGTTCGGGCAAAATTGCCACGTAAACACCCTCAGCGCCAGTTTTAATTGCGGCTTTACCGTTGGCCGCCTGCATAAATTCAGTGGTTGCAGTGCCAAACCCATCAACAAGTTCCGGATAGGCCATCATCGCTGGAATAAGGCTTTCTATCGCGGCTTTTCGCGTTGCCCCAAGCCCCGTTGGATGTGCCATTTTGGCCATCGCCCGTGCTAGATTTCCGATTTCACAAGCAAAATTAGGGGCTGAACAGCCGTCGATGCCCCATGCTGGCGAGGTCGCACCTGTCATTTCCTCAAACGCCTCGCGCACAGCTTTTTGCACAGGATGGTCAACCTCGGTATACTCGGACCCACCCTTCAGTGTTTGGTTCAACGTCACGAACCCGCAGTGCTTACCCGAACAATTATTGTGAATCTGGCAAGGTTGGCCGAATTCTTCGCGGAGCAGGCCGCGTGCCGCAATATCTTGGGGAATTTGTGGGCCGCAACGCAAGTCATCGGCGCTTAAGCCCAGACTTTCCAACCATGAGGTCGCCAAATCAGTATGGATCGCCGCTGCCTTATGGCTGGCACAGGCAAACGCGAGATGATTAACGCCAAGCCCAGCCTGCGCCGCAGCACCGCTTTCAACCAGCGGCAACGCCTGAAGCATTTTGCACGATGACCGAGGATAAATCACAGCCTTTGGGTCACCCCACGCAGCCAGAATATCGCCGCTCGTATCACATATTACGACGTGACCACGGTGCACAGATTCCACCAAATCACCTCGGACCAACTCTACCAGTTTTGCTGCATCAGTCATTTGACCCGTTCTCCCGCTATTTTCGGCAATTACATGCTTATTTCAATTGTTTTAGGCATTTTGCGCTGGCAAAATACCCATGTTTATATTTAGGTTATGCAAGTAAACGAACAAATGACAAGCCAGCAATATAATTGCACCAAAAAAATTTTGGGTAAACGGAAGTTGGTTAATCGGTTTGAGCAGGAGGCTGATAATATGTTCAAAAAATATTTAATAGGTGCCGTTGTTGCGTTGGTGATGCCAACCCTGACAATCGCTCAAGAAATTGAAATGGTGGATTCGGCGACCGACTGGTCGGTTTATGTGACCGAAAGCCCCAAAGAATGTTTCATCATATCTAAACCAACGCAATCATCGGCGCGCCGCGACGGTAACGCAGTTGACGTACGCCGCGGGGATATTCGGTTTTACATCACCATTATTCCCGGCGAACAAATCATCTCTGAACCCAGCTTTTTGGCGGGTTACCCACTAAGACAAGATGCGCCCGTGGAATTCCGTGTTGGTGACACAACTATGTCTTTGTATCCAAATGGCGAAATTGACCGTGAATATGCATGGCCACGCCCAGACGATGACGGCGCCCTAATCGCCGCGATGCGCGGTGGATCAGAAGCGATCGTGGTTGGCCTATCTACCCGTGGTACCGAAACCACTGACACTTTTTCATTGATCGGCTTTACCGCAGCAATCGAAAAGGCATTGGAATTGTGTCAGTAAGCCCCACCGAGGCGCAGCCGAGGCCACGCCCAACTGTTTGGTAATCCGTCAGGATTGCTAAACAAGCGGGAGCCCTCAGGTGTTGTGTATTTAGGGATCAAACAAGCTGGGATCAGCCCTAAAACTGCACGGTTACATCTGGCAGATTCAGCGCCTTTATCAAATCGCGGACTTCTTGCCGCGCTGCGATGTTTGACATGGTCAGGCTGATCCGATCAGTTTTTTTCAGATCTAGCAAAGTCAGGCCCGACAAGAACATCTCGCGAAAAATCACCCGTTCTGAAAAGCCGGGAACGATGCGAAAGCCGATGCGCGTCGATAAATCTTTTAGCGCTTTCCCTACTTTACGTCGATTTCGCGCTTGTGTGGTTGACAGTCGGTTCCGCAAAACCACCCAATCAATTGTTTTCAGCCCAGCTTTGGCCCGCAATTGCCGCGCATCCCATACCATTTCAGCATAAACTGATGGGCCAAGCACCTTGCCCGATACGGTATCAATGCGCGCCAATAAATCGAAATCGACCAGTGAATCATTCATCGGCGTGATCAATGTATCAGCCACCGCGTGGGCCATACGTGCGTATCGGCTATCAGAACCCGGGCAATCAATCAGGATAAAGTCACAAGATTGATCCAGCACAGCCAACGCGTCAGCAAAACGGGTTTCTTCTTCGGCTTGAGCCGCTTTCTGGCTGTCCTCGCCAGACAAGGCCAAGGAAAATTGGCGTGGCATCGGCAAATCAATTTTTTCGCGTGCGATAAATTGCGCCCGATTATCGAGGTATCGGAAAAAGCTTTGCTGCCGTAGATCCAGATCAATCACGCCAACTTTTTTGCCCGACATTGCTATGGCCGTGAACAAATGCATCGCGGTGGTCGATTTCCCCGACCCGCCTTTTTCATTACCCAAAACGATTATATGCGCCACAAACAATCCCCACAAAAAAACGCGCCCCGAAATGGGAGCGCGTTTTTCATAACCGATTTCACAAAGTCCGAAAAGCTTAGAAGCCAAGACCTTCGTATTTTTTCTTAAACTTGGAAACACGGCCGCCGGTATCCAGCAAGCGATGCGAACCGCCGGTCCATGCAGGGTGCACGGTTGGGTCGATATCCAATGTTAAGGTGTCGCCCGCAGAACCATAGGTCGATTTCATTTTGTAAATCGTGCCGTCGGTCAGTTTCACGTCAATTTCGTGATATTCTGGGTGAATGTCTTTTCTCATGATTTTGCTCCTATCGCAAAGTGGCGATTACTTCGCTTTAAGGGGTTTGTAGTTGGTATCTTCAACGATACGTGCTGATTTGCCACGACGATCACGAAGGTAATACAGTTTTGCGCGACGCACACGGCCACGACGTACTACGGTGATGTTGTCGATGTTTGGGCTGTGCAGCGGGAATACACGTTCAACGCCTTCGCCAAACGAAATTTTCCGTACAGTAAACTGGGCCGCAATGCCAGAACCACCTTTGCGAGCGATACAAACGCCCTCATAGTTCTGCACACGTGAGCGGGTGCCCTCGGTTACCTTATAGCCAACACGGATGGTGTCGCCGGCTTTGAAATCAGGGATTTCCTTGCCCAGCGCAACCACTTGCTCAGCTTCAAGCTGTTCAATTATGTTCATTTTAGTCGTCCTTTTGCTCGTCTTTGCGACGATTGTTGTGCGCGTCCGAGAGCTGCTGATCTTCCACCGAGTCCGCAATATGCGCTCGCCAGAGGTCGGGACGACGTTCCTTTGTTAGGCTTTCAGATTGGGCGGATCGCCATGCGGCGATATTCGCGTGATGCCCCGACAGGAGAATGTCAGGTATCGTGCGGCCTTCCCAAATCGTTGGCCTCGTATAGTGCGGGTGTTCCAGCAAACCATCGGAAAACGATTCGTTTTCAAAGGATTCCTGATTGCCCAACACGCGCGGTATAAGGCGAACGCACGCATCAATCAAGGCCTGCGCCGCAATTTCACCGCCAGTCAGGATAAAATCACCCATGCTGATTTCTTCAACCTCGCGGGCATCCAGAACCCGCTGGTCAACACCTTCAAACCGCCCGCACAGCAAGGTGATGCCTTTGGCGCGGCTTAACCGTTGGGCGATCGCCTGATTAAACGGTTTGCCACGCGGCGACAGGTAAATCACCGGCCAGTCGGTGCTGGAATACGGGGTTTGTGCAGCGTCCAAAGCCTCAGCCACCACGTCAGCCCGCAACACCATGCCCGCACCGCCACCGGCTGGCGTGTCATCAACATTCCGGTGTTTGCCGCGGCCATAGCGGCGAATATCTAACGCTTCTAACGCCCAAAGCCCATCTTTCAGCGCGGTTCCGGTCAGAGAATGGCCCAGCACGCCCGGAAACATCTCAGGGTAAAGGGTTAAAACCTTGGCTTTCCAAGCGCCCGCGATATCCGGTGTATCTTGCAGCAAGGCACGCGGTTTGCGCGAGGCGCTGATCGAAATACGCCCATGAGATTTTGTTGGAGCAGCCATAATATCAGAATAACCCTTCTGGTGGGTCAATCACAATGCGCTGCGCCGTCAGATCAACGGTTGGCACCGATTCTTTGGTGAATAGCAATAAAATCGGCTCTCCTTTGTGCAAAATTTCCAGAATGTCACCTGCCCCGTGATCATGCACTGCTGAAACTTTACCACAAGGTTCGCCGCCAGTGTCAACGACATCCAACCCGATCAGATCCGAGTGGTAAAACTCATCATCCGGTAGCGATGGCAGCTTATCGCGACCAACATAAAGGCGGGTTCCGCGCAATGCATCCGCGTCTTCCTTATTTGTCAAACCCGTGAGTTTTGCCGCAAAACCACCTTTTACCGTGCGGGTTATCTCAATATCATAGGTCTTTTTGCCATTTTGAGTGGTCAGCGGGCTATAGTCGCCAATTGCGGCTGGGTCCGCGCAGAACGATTTTATCCGCACTTCGCCGCGCACACCAAACGCACCAGAAATCGCGCCTACACAAACCAGATCTTGTTTTTCCATGCTATCTTTCCTGCACTTCTGCCAATAATGGGTCTCGTTTTTCCCATTCGGCTTTTTCTAATTCCGGTGTTTGACTGATTTCCATCGGCCAACCAACACATAAATACGCCACTAAGGCCCAACCTTCATCTGCACGCAAATCGAGGGCCAGTTGTTTGGGGTCGATGATCGACACCCAGCCCACGCCCAACCCATGCGCCCGCGCTGCAAGCCAAAAGTTCATCACCGCTGACACAACCGAATATCGCCGTGCCTCGGGCATGGTGCCAGCCCCTAGCCCCGCGCCTTTTTCGGTGCTCTCATCGCAAAATATCGCCAGCTGCACTGGCGCGTCGCGCATTCCTGACAGTTTTAGCCCCGCATATTTTTGGGCGCGTTCACCAGAATATCCGCTTAACGCATCAGCGTTGGCAGCCTCAAAATTCACCAGCGCCTTTTTGCGGGCGGCGTCTGACTTCACCGAAATAATTCGCCAAGGCTCAGACAGCCCAACCGACGGCGCAAGGCGAATGGCCTCTAGCACCGTTTCAAGCACGGCATCGTCAACGGGCCGATCTGCATGAAAATGCCGGACATCGCGGCGCCAGCTCATCAAATCGCGCAGTTGATCACAAAATTGTTCGGGAAATCGTTCCATACATCCAGATAAGTCGAATCTAGCCGGATGTGAACATAAAAACGGCCCCCGAAAAGCTTCGAGGGCCGAAATAGCGTCACCTACAGCTTATTCTGCTGCGGTTTCTTCGGTTGCTTCTGCTGGTGCAGCAGCAGCTTCGGCAGCAGAAGCAGCTTTTTCAGCTTTTTCAGCAGCACGTTCAACGGCAGCTTTGTGTGGCTCACCCTTTTTCGGGTTGTTGCGGTTTTTCTTGTCGATCACACCAGCGGCTTCAAGGAAACGCGACACACGATCGGTAACCTGTGCGCCTTGGTCCATCCAATGTTTAACGCGATCAAGGTCGATTTTCACCCGTTCTTCGCTGTCTTTGGCCAGCAATGGGTTGTATGTGCCGATTTTCTCGATGAAACGGCCATCGCGCGGCATGCGGCTGTCAGCCACAACAATGCGATAAAAAGGACGCTTTTTAGAGCCACCACGGGCCAGACGAATTTTAACAGCCATTTTGTATTCTCCTAT
>JAESRG010000070.1 GCA_016764785.1 Paracoccaceae bacterium | reverse complement strand
TGGGGTAAACACCTATGCGGTTGTTTCGGCACAACAAGCGCTCGCAGAAATTGACGCGGCTCAACAGGTGAACGCGCGCATTTTGTGCCTTGGCGAAGCTGATTATCCGCCGATGCTGGCGACCATTCCTGACCCGCCACCGGTAATTTGGGCTGTTGGCAACGCTGCCTTGACTGCCCGACCAAATGTTGCGTTAGTGGGTGCGCGAAACGCATCATCGCTCGGGTGTCGCATGGCCAAACTGCTAGCCGAAGAACTGGCCGTTGCAGGTTATTCGATTGCTTCCGGGCTTGCGCGTGGCATCGACACCGCAGCGCACAAGGCTGCGTTATCAACCGGCACAATCGCGGTTTTGGCTGGCGGCGTTGATCAGATTTATCCCCGTGAAAATGTCAGTCTGGCTAGTCAAATTGCTGAACAGGGATTGATCTTGTCCGAAGCCCCGATGGGCACCGCCCCGCAAGCCCGCCATTTTCCGCGCCGAAACCGGATTATTTCAGGCCTTTCACTAGGGGTTGTGGTAATTGAAGGCGCGGCAAAATCCGGAAGCCTGATTACCGCCCGCGACGCCCTTGATCAAGGGCGCGAGGTGATGGCTGTGCCCGGAAACCCCATGGATGCGCGGGCTTCGGGCTGCAATATGTTGATCCGTGATGGCGCTGTGCTGGTACGATCGGCTGCTGATATTATTGAAACGCTGAACATTTCCGAAACGACTGAACAAGATGTCGAAACACCACAGCTAATCCAGTCCAAACCGGTCGAGCAGTTGGGCACGCTGCCAGCGCAAATCATGTCGATGCTCAGCCTTACCCCGCAGCCCGAAGACGTTGTGATCAGAGACCTTGGCCTGCCGACTCAGCACGTGCTGAATGCATTCCTTGATCTGGAACTGTCGGGAAAACTGGAACGTCATGCGGGCGGCATGGTGGCGTTGACAGGAGCTTGAATTATGGCTCAGTAAAGAAATCACCGCCAAACTGGTCAATAAGGTCTCCGCAGGTTGCATCTTCTAAACGGATTATGTCTGATTCTCGCCCATCTTCAAAATTTGATAATTTTGCATGACCAAACGCGATTTCGCGCAACATAACACGCACTGCCTCATGCCTGAACTTTGTTAAACCATATCCGGTTGCAAAAATTTTCCGCGGTTGCCGGCTCGGCATAAGCTCTAGTTTTTCGTCACTGCATCCTAAATAACGCATGTTCTGTTCATCAAATCCAAACCCCAAGAAAACAAGCGTTTCAGCATCCTGAATAATCCCTGTTATTTTACTTTTGTTGTTCTGATTATGGACTTCTTTAAACGTTTTAATTCGCCTTGCTGCGATTGCCAATTTTTCTGCGTCGAAATCTTCACCGTATTCTACTTGTCGCACCGGCTCGGTCGAACCAGCGTCATCGTCGAACCCAATTTGCCCGTAGGGATGAATAATTTGGAGGTGTTCAAACACCTTCAACGCTTCGTTTTCCGCGACATCATAAAATGTCCGAATTGCGTTAACCATAAAATACTCGACGCACCCATCATAATTGAAGACGATTAGCTTGGTATTCTTGAAACGGGTTTCGAGGTCTGCAAACTCTAACCCATCGGTTATTTCACGAAAAAATTTGCCGAGCCAAGTATTCCTTAATGCCTGATAGTTCAGCACAAGATTTCCCCGATATCTATTATCCAACTTTAGGCGAACTGGGGTGTATTTGTCTTTGGGAGTGGTAACATCTCGGGCCTCAGCTTTTAAGATCGACGCAACAATAGATAATTTCCCCAAAAATTGAATGGATGGCGACTGCTGTTGGTGAATAAAGTTATCAATGCTTTTTGCTAACCAAATACGGCGGGCAAGGGTGACAGCATCTGTCCAGCTTTCGTAAGTTAATGAATCTGTCTTATCGCGTATCGCTATGTTAATAGCAGACGAGACCGCCAGAACGTCCCGGTCACTAAATAGCAGGTTTCCGAAGAGGCTTTCAGTCGGGGTGTACTGCGATGGTTGCTTAACCCTCTCGCAAAGTTCAGCAATATTCGCAATCAATTCGTTCCCGTCAGGAAACCCGAAATCCTTGCTCGCACCCGCACCAATTACAAAAACTGTTGTCATGGTAAAATTACACCTAAAGTTGTTTAGGTGACTATTATCCAAACGGACTTGCAAAAGCTAACTTTAGTTTGGGCAGACCCTGCCGAGGCGCAGCCTCGGCCAAGCCCAACGGTCAACAGCGCCTTGCGCAGCAGGGCACTGGTGTTAGGCGGGAGCCGTTATTTTCCCCGCAACCGTGTCAGGCTGATAGTTTTCATCATGGCTTTCTCAAAGAACGGTTCCGACTGACCTTTGCGAATTTTGCGCAAGAAATATTTCTCAAAGCCGATTTTAGCCCAATGCACCCATTTGCCCTCGGCCGCCCAGTTGCGATTGCGGGGCGGATTTTGCGGTTCGGCAAGGAAAGCTACGCCTTTATCGCCAAAATCGGCCAGACAGAACGCGTTCCATGTTGGTTCATGGGTTGGTTCCTGACCGCGCAGTACTTCGCTAATGTTTGCCGCCGCTGCTGCCACCATGCTTTCGATCATATAGCCGGTTTTGGGTACTCCCACCGCCACAGCCGTTGGGCCGATTGGCGGAATGGCGATGCACACGCCAACTGAAAAGATGTTCGAGTATTTCACATTGCGCTGATGTTTGTCGACAGTAATAAACCCACGCGGATTGACCAAGCCATCAATGCTCATAAACGCCGGGATGCCCCGGAACGCCGGTAACATCATCGAGTATGTGAAATCCAGCTCATGGGTGGAAACCACGTCGCCACCCATCGCCATTTCGCTGACAAACATCTTGCCGTCTTCGACTTTATCGGTGCGGGCATTGGTGATCCACTTGATGTGCCGATGGCGCATTTCGGCCTCTAGCAAACCATTGGTGTCGCCCACACCGTCCAGCCCCAGATGACCGATATAAGGCTCAGCGGTCACAAATGTCATCGGTACCTTGTCGCGAATTTTACGTTTGCGCAGATCAGTGTCCATAATCATGGCGAACTCATATGCAGGGCCGTAACAAGATGCGCCTTGCACAGCGCCGACGACAATCGGGCCGGGGTTTTTGCAGAATTTTTCCCATTCTTCATTGGCCTCAAGCGCGTGGTCGACCGAACACACCGACTGGGTGAAGCCGTTTGGCCCAAGTCCTTCGACCTCATCGAAAGCAAGTTCCGGGCCTGTTGCGATCACCAGATAATCATAGGAAACCTCGCGGCCACTTTCCAGCGTGACGGTGTTGTCGTCAGGATTCAGTTTTTTTGCACCGTCAGCGATAAATTTAATGCCCAGTTTTTCCAGAACCGGCGCCAGATCAACGGTGATATCTTCTCGCTTGCGCCACCCAACGGCCGCCCAAGGGTTCGAAGGGGTAAATTGAAAATACGATACATTCGAAATAACGGTGACACTGTCCTCGGCCCGGATTTGTTTCTTCAAGTCATACGCCATTGGCAATCCGCCAATCCCAGCGCCTATTACGACGATTTCTGCCATTTTTGCCTCCCAACAAAATAAAGCCCAAAGTACGATGCTTTGCTGATTCTATTCATACAGGCAATCAAGTGTGCGTCATCTTAAATTTAACGGTTTTTCTGTGTGAAATAGTCGCATCAGCCAATATTTTGCGACAAAACCATGCGACAAAATGACACTTAATTTGCTTTTTAAACTAAAGTCATAAATATTCAGCGCATTCTGCTGATGCCCGACATTGACGGATTGGAATCCAAGGTCCAAATTCTGCGCGTACACTTGGTGATGGTTCAAATGGTATCAATTTATTGGCTCGTTAGATATTTAATCAAAGACAGGGAAAAACATGAAACTCCGTAATATTCTCAGATCTGCAGCGACAACTCTATTTTTTAGCGCATCAATAGCCTCAGCGCAGATACCACCCGCATTCATCAATGACCCAATCATTATTCAGATAACTGCTCAGCTGACCAACCAAGGGTTTACCATTATCGAGATAAAAAAGACTTTCCTTGGCCGCTATAAAATCGAAGCGATCTCGGAAGGTTTTTCCCGCGAAATTATCGTTGCCGCAGGGAATGGCGCAATTCTTCGCGATAAGTGGGAGCCCACCGACGAAACTGCAACCAGCGGTGCGGGCAATAGCGGCAATGCTTTTGGTCTCGCTAACGGTAACAATGGCAATGCCGGCAGTGGAAACAATGGCAACGGCAATGGCGGAAACAGCGGCGGTGGCAACGGTAATGGTAACAGCAACGGTAACGGTAACGGCGGAAACAGCGGCGGTGGTGGAAACGGCAATGGCGGCGGCAACGGTAACGGGCATAATTAGAATAATTGCGCGCATTGGTCTTGACCTAGCCTGACATTTTGGCGTAATTTTCAGTTTACTGCCAGTAAATAGGCTCATTGAGCATGTTTTATTGCTGTACAACTTGAATTTCCGTTCATCAAGTTACCGGGACATAGATGCGCAAATCGTTAAAACTGTACGCCGTTCAAGCAGCATTTCTTATTCAACTGCTGAGCCTTATCCTATTTGTCGGTGAATATTTAGTCGTAACAATTGGCATTATTGACCTTCGAATTTCGTGGGAAGTACATGAAACCGTGGAGATAATGGCGATGATAGGCCTAACCACCGGCTTGGTGCTAGGCACATCCCTCATTCGAAACCTTCTGCGCAGAAACAGCCGAATCGAAGAGCAATTGCGCGTTGCTTCAGGTGATTTCCACGCTTTGTTACACGAAGAATTCAAGCGGTGGCGCTTGTCTCGCTCGGAAAAGGATGTTGCTTATTTCGCGGTCAAAGGTCTTTCAAATAGCGAGATATCAGCGCTTCGCGGCACGTCTGAAGGCACAATCAAGGCACAACTTAACGCAGTTTACAAAAAATCTGGTCTTGAAAGCCGCGCCCAGCTTTTGGGTTATTTTATTGAGGAACTGATGGCCACCGACGCAGGCGATTCAGCCATGCCGACACCAGAAAGCAAAACTTGATCGCTTTGGCCATTGACAACACCCCATGTCGCAACCCATGTTCCGCGCCCAAATAGGCTCGTCTATATTTCGGAGAATGCCGCATGGCCGTTGTTGTTGTCGAATCCCCTGCCAAAGCCAAGACCATTGAGAAATATCTCGGGCCGGGCTTTACCGTCCTTGCGTCTTACGGCCATGTCCGTGACCTGCCGCCCAAAGACGGTTCGGTCGATACTGACAATGACTTTGAGATGAAATGGCAGATCGGTAGCCAGTCGCAAAAACATGTCCGCGCCATTGTGGACGCTATGAAAGCAGATAGTGACGACAAACTGATCCTCGCGACCGACCCGGACCGTGAAGGCGAAGCAATTTCGTGGCATCTTGAAGAAACCTTGCGCAAACGCAAAGTGATCAAGAAATCGACCAAAGTCGAACGGGTCGTGTTCAACGCCATTACCAAATCGGCTGTCACCGAAGCGATGAAAAATCCACGTCAAGTCGACATGGAATTGGTTGAGGCATATCTTGCCCGTCGTGCCCTTGATTATCTGGTGGGGTTCAACTTGTCGCCAGTGCTGTGGCGCAAACTGCCTGGCGCGAAATCGGCGGGTCGGGTTCAATCGGTGTGCCTGCGTTTGATCGTTGAACGCGAAATGCAGATTGAAGCTTTCAAAAACCAAGAATATTGGACTGTCAAAGCCATTCTGACCACGCCACGCGGGCAGGAGTTTGAGGCACGCCTTACCGTGCTGGCTGGCAAAAAGCTGGATAAATTTGATCTGGGCAATGCGACGGCTGCCGAACTGGCGGTTCAGGCGATTACCTCGCGCGATTTGACTGTGCTAAAGGTTGAGGCCAAACCGGCCTCGCGCAATCCGTCTGCGCCGTTTATGACCTCAACCCTGCAACAAGAAGCCAGCCGCAAGTTCAGCTTTGGCGCGCGGCAAACCATGTCGACCGCCCAACGTCTGTATGAGGCCGGTTACATCACCTATATGCGGACTGACGGCATTGATATCGCCCCCGAAGCGGTTACAGCCGCCCGTGAATTCATTAAAGATAGGTATGGCGCTGAATATATTCCGGCCAAACCGCGGGTTTACAAAAATAAAGCCAAAAATGCGCAGGAAGCCCACGAGGCGATCCGCCCAACTGATATGGCGCGCGATCCGTCCAGCATGAATTTGGAAGCCGACCAGAAAAAACTGTATGATCTGATCTGGAAACGTACCATTGCCAGCCAGATGTCCGGCGCGCGTCTTGAACGCACGGCCGTTGATATCGGGTCAGCCGACGGTGACGTTATCATGCGCGCCAATGGTCAGGTCATGATGTTTGACGGCTTTATGAAAGTTTACGAGGAAGGCCGCGACGATCAGGTCATCGATGATGACGACAAACGGTTGCCGCAAATCTCGGAGGGCGACAAGACCGACAAAAAGTCGATCGCACCCGAGCAACATTTTACCCAGCCGCCACCGCGTTACACCGAGGCAACGCTGGTCAAACGCATGGAAGAACTGGGCATTGGCCGCCCGTCAACTTACGCGTCTGTGGTCACCACAATTCAAGACCGCGAATATGTTCGCAAAGAAAAGAACCGTCTGCACCCCGAAGATAAAGGCCGGCTGGTTACGGCGTTTCTTGAAAGCTATTTCCGCAGATATGTGGATTATAACTTCACCGCAGCACTAGAAGACGATCTTGATAAAGTTTCGGCTGGTAAAGAAGACTGGAAAGTCCTGTTGGGCCGTTTCTGGAATGATTTTTCGGCAGCAGTTGCTGAAACCGCAGATTTGCGCATCACCGAAGTTCTTGAGAAAATCAATGAATATCTGGAGCCGCACCTGTTTCCGGTGACAGAAGACGACCCAACCCCGCGCATTTGTAAAAACTGCGGCAAGGGCAAGCTGAGCCTGCGCACCGCGCGTTCTGGCGGTGCATTTATTGGCTGTTCCAACTATCCTGAATGTCGTTACACACGGCCGCTTGCGGGCGAAGTTGAGGGCGGCGATATCGCAGGGCCTGACGGCAAAGTGCTTGGTGCGAACGAGCAAGGCACGCCGATCACCCTGCGGGCCGGTCGTTTTGGCCCCTACGTGCAGCTGGGTGAGGCAACTGAAGAAGAGCCAAAACCAAAACGTGCATCAATCAAAAAAGGTACTGACCTGACCACCGTTGATTTGGAATTGGCGCTAAAATTGCTGTCACTGCCGCGCATCATTGGCGACCATCCCGATGGTGGCGTTATCACGGGGGCAATTGGCCCTTTTGGCGCTTATATTCTGTTGACCAAACCTGCCGAAGAAAAAGGCAAAAAGCCAACCAAATCCTATGTGAATTTAGCTGACGAGGCCGAAGTTTTCACTGTTGGTATGAACCGCGCGGTTGAACTGATCGCCAGCAAACCCCCAGGCCGTGGGCGTGGGCAAGCGGCTGAACCGATCAAGGCGCTTGGGGACCACCCCGATGGCGGCGAAATGAACGTGATGAAGGGTCGATATGGCCCGTATATCAAGTGGGAAAAGGTCAATGCGACCCTGCCCAAAGACGTGGAACCCGACGCCGTCACCGTTGAAATGGCCATTGAGCTGGTGAACGCCAAAGCCGCCACTAAGCCAAAACGCAAAGCTCCGGCCAAGAAAAAACCAGCTGCAAAGAAAAAGCCAGCGGCCAAAAAGAAGACTGTTGCTAAAAAGAAACCCGCCGCAAAGAAAAAACCAGCGGCTAAATAGATTCGCTTGCAAGAATCGACCAGATCGTTAATTGTTTAGGAATTCCCAGCCATTAGTATCGCAAGTACATGCGGATATGAAACTTCAGCTGAATGGTTAAGATAATGAAAACACTGGTCTTGGTTACCTTTGTTATTGGTTTAGGCTCTGCAAGTATTGCAGGCGAGTATGGTTCCCCTGAAATTTCAGTTATTTCACCTGTCGCCGTAACTGCCACCTCGAATTGGGACGGTTTTTACGTTGGCGGCAGCATTAGCCAGCTTTTTGGGGTGCAAACCAATAGTGTCGCTCTGCCTGAGTACGATTTGAATGGCCCCTTTGTCGGAGGGTTTGCCGGATACAACGTTCACAACGGCGGCCTGATTTACGGGGCTGAAGCGGCCTATTCACTAGGCTCGGCGCATGAGGATGGTACCCCGGATTACCAGTTCACAGATGTGCTGGATGTCAAAGCGCGACTTGGATTCGGGTTTGGCGATGCACTTGTTTACGGCGTGGCAGGCTGGTCGTCGGCCAATTGGGACGATAGCGGAGTGGACTATACGGCCAGCGGTTTCAACGCCGGAGTCGGGGTTGATTATCTGATTTCGGACAGCTTTTTCGTCGGCGCCGAATATTTGTTTCGTGACCTGAAAGAAGACGTTTCGGCCCAGTTTGAAGCCCCGTTGCAATCGGTACAGGTTCGGGCAGGGTTCAATTTTTAGGCAGCAGCAATATCGGCCCAAATCGGCAGGTGATCCGAAGCGCGTTTTGCGGATTTACAACGATGCACGCCGCCATCTGCCAACTTCAGATCACGGCTGAGCGCAATCCGGTCCAACCCTGCCACAGGAAACGGCGTCGGATAGCTTTTGCCCAGCCGGTGCAGATTGAAACCGGCACCAAAGCCGGTCAGGTTTTTGCCAGAACGACTCCATTCATTAAAATCACCCAATACCACGGTGGGCATGTCCGGCAATCCTTGAATGTGGCTGGAAATTCGGTGAACCTGTGCCTTGCGGTGACTGCCAATCAGCGCCAGATGTACGCCAACCACACGCAGGGCCACACCGTTCACCCATAGATCAACCAGCACTGCACCACGCGGTTCAACCCCCGGCAAGTCCAGCCTTTCGCGACGTAAAACCTCGGTGCCGGACCGAACCAAAATCGCATTGCCATGCCAGCCGATACTGTCTGGCCGCACCGCTAAATCGACAGCCTGCAGTCCAGCTTCGGCCAGCATTCCGCTGGGCAGGGTACTGACCCGCAACCCAAACCGCCGATCGGCTTCTTGTATCGCCACCACATCCGCACCAATCGCCGCCAGCACCTTCAGCACGCGCAAAGGGTCACGCCGGTAATCCATACCAACGCTTTTATGAATATTATAGCTGGCAACGCGTGTTCGCATCTCGCCTCCTTCTCTCCCTAGATATGGGGTTTAATCCGCCGATTTGAAGAGATACGCCCTGAAATAACCCCGATTTCCTGCGCGCGAAAAAACAACGGTCGTGGGCGATTGAGCTGTACCCGTCGTGTAGATCACGTGGTATTTCGGTAAAATTTCGGCGTTTTTGTGTCAGATTATAGGGATTGCAGATTGGCACTTCCCGACGAAACCACCTGCACGCTGAATGGGGTATTTTCAGTTCACGGTATGAGAAAGGAAAAATCGGGCATCCGAGAAGTTGCCATATTGGTTGAACGCAGGGCAATTAATTATTACGCGGCGACACTCTTGAAATCAGCCTTGCGTTCAAAGGTAATATGAGCGCCGTAAATGTTCGAATTGAGGTGCAATAGTGACAATTCTTGGGCAAATTATTAACAAACTCGAGACGTCACGAAAAGCCTAGCCGGTATTCCAGTGAAGCTTATCCAAAATATTGGCAAAATCTGTTGCTGACTGATTGATTGATTCTTTTGTCGGCGCATTGTCTGCCATGCGCCAGCCCATTTCTGACACACCTAGAATTCTGGGCGCAATCATTGGCTTCATAAAATCATCGTGTCTGGTGAATTCTGACCAGAATGCTCCCTCAACGCCGATAACATGGGCTTCTAGCTCTGGCTCATCATTTGGCACCGGCTGCCAATCTATTGTATCTTCAAGCGTGACTGTCCCTGCCCAGCGGCCGCCGGAATCCTCAAAACGTTCACTTATTGCCATATCGAAATAGAGGTTTTGGGCCGGACACATGACAACCCTGTACCCGGCCCGAGCGGCGGCCAGCCCCGGCCCCTGACCCGTCCAGGAAAACAGGATAGCGTCGTTTCCGATGCCACCATTGCTGCCTTTTACAGCTTCTTCCCAAGCACAGGGCTGGCAGCCTAAGTCACGAACGATTTTGGCGGCTTTTGCAATTGTCCAACCCTGCAAATCGTCGAGAGTTTCCAGCCCTTGCTCGGCCATCAACGCCTTGGCTTTGGGCGAGTTTTTCCAAGCCTCCGGCGGGCGTTCATCACAACCCAGATGAATATGGGCAAATGGAAATATCGACGCAATTTCGCGTGTCAGATTTTCGATAAACTCCCACATAAACGGCATTGCCGGGTTCATTGTGTTGGCTTTGTAACCTTGAATCGACGGTTCTTCGGTGTTGTCTGCGGGGTCGCGCAGTTGCGGAAAAATACGCGTAAGCGCGTAAGAGTGCGCGGGAATTTCGATTTCAGGAAGCACATCAATTTCAAGTTCAGCAGCGCGTGCAATCAGAGATTTGGCAAAATCTAGTGAATAGCTACCCCCGGTTGGTTCTTTTTGACCGCCAAAAACGGCGGGTATCAACTGTCCTTCACCGCGCAGAGCAGTTTTTTGCCAGATTTCAGGATAGCAGGTAACTTCCAGACGAAATGCTTCGTCATCATTGAAATGCCAGTGAAATTTATTGAGCTTTAGCAGGGCCATCAGATCAAGCAGTTCCATCAGCGTTTCGGGCTGAAAGAAATGCCGCGCGCAGTCGATTTGTTGCCCGCGCCATTCAAATCGGGGGCTGTCTGTGATCTTTCCGCAGGGAATCTTGCCGCCATGGTTTTCGTTAAGGGTCAGTAGCGAAATGCCAGCGTACAAAACGCCGGTGCGGGTGGCTGCTGTAATCGTGACCGACTCTGGTTGGATATCCAGATGATACCCTTCGCGCGCAACGGACGGGTCAATTTCGATGCGGCAGGGTATCGTCCCCCCCAGAAACGCGCCAAAATTGTTACGGATCGCCAACGCGTTTACCGCAATCAAAGCATCGGTATGTTCAGATTCCAAAGGCAATTGAAAACCACCATCTGCGGTGAGAAAGTGTTGGGTTTTTTGCCAATTTTGTGGCGCAGGAACAAGCCTTAGTCCTTTGGATAGGTTTGTCACCGGATTAATAGTGGGGTGTTCAATTGGCATGTTGAACTTTATTTCAACGTCGATTGGCGCCTTGTTTTTATCGCGAATATAAGGGTTTACCGGAAGCCACCCCTTGTTGAATATCTTAAAATCATCGCTCTCAAAGGCAATCGAGAACTCTTGATTATCATTCACCAGAATTTCGGTGTAGCCAGCGACGCCTCGGATTTTTTTGCACCCTGACAGCACTTGGACTGGCGCGATCATGCTAAAACATAGCACAGTATCGTCGGAAACTCCGGTTAGTTTTCCGACTAATACGCGGTCGCCCACTAGTTTCAGGTGCCAAATCGGCACCGTCATGTTTGTAACTCCGCTACAAAATCATAGGCATCGCCGCGATAGATGCCGGTGGTGAACTCGATAACCCGACCGGTTGGCAGGTACCCGGTGCGTGCAATTTTCAGAGCCGGCGCACCGGTTTCGGCCTCAAGTAGGCGTGCATTCTCATCCGACAATAAACTGGCCGAAATGCGTTGGATCGCGCGCTCGGGTCTGCAATTGGTCTTGTCTAGCACGTCATAAAGTGACGTTGTAACAACGCTCGGATCCGGAAGAATGTCGCGTGGCAGCGAACTGCGCTCAATGGCTAGCGGCACGCCATCAGCGCGCCGCAACCGTTCAATGCGCGCTACAAGTTCACCAGATCGAAGGCCTAGCGCGACAATTTCTTCGGGTGAAGGCGTGAATAGCCCTGACGCAATGACCTCAGAGCTGGAGGACTTTCCGCGCCGCAACATATCTTCGGTGAATGATGTTAGTCGCGACAGTGAATGTTCCAGTTTTTGGATGCGCGGCGCCACAAATGTACCAGATCCGCGTCGTTGCACTACCAGTTTGTCAGCAACCAAAACCTCAATGGCTTTGCGGATGGTCACCCGAGACATGTCGGATATCTGGGCCATTTCCCTTTCTGAGGGCAGCGAGGCCTCGGCGGCAAGCACACCAGACTTGATAAGCTGCGACAGGTGGCGGCTGAACTGCAAATACCGTGGCCCGGCATTTGCGCGCAACCAGGCTTCTTGTTTGATCATTTCGTCCATATCTGCCGCTCTCATGGTTTCTTTCCTTGGTTGTATACGACAATACAAAAAAATGATACCAATTAAAGTCCTTTACGGTGAGTGCGTGAACTTATCTAGCAACTTTATTCACAATCTAACAAAGCATGCGGGAAGCTTAGTTAGATTATCTCAGGTAAATCAACGAATTAGATAATTGGCATTAAAGTGGTTTACAGATTGGTCTTTATTGGTGCTAGATTGGTTCAATGGTGATTCGAAATAGTAATACCACTCGAATCAACGCCGGGAGCACATATGGCCAGCAGGGCAAAAAAGATACTGTCATCTCAGACAACATTTGCGTGGCTGTTGATTCTACCAGCTGCGGCGTACTTGATGCTTATCGTCGTCTGGCCACTGATTGAGACTTTCCGTCTGTCGTTCACCAACGCCAATATTGGTGGCGAAAGCTATGTTGGCTGGGCGAACTATGAAAAACTGGCGGCATCCAAAAAATTCCACCAAACTATCGGCCGCACGTTTTATTGGATGTTCCTGTCGGTTATCCTGAAGCTGGTCATGGGCTTGATTGGTGCAACATTGTTGAACGCCAAGCTTCCCGGTAAAGGTATATTTCGCGTACTTGTTATGCCGCCGTGGATCATTCCGGTGGCGATTGGCTGTATCGGCTGGCTCTGGCTTTATAACGGTCAGTTCGGGGTGCTTTCGGGTGCGCTGCAATGGTTGGGTATTATTGACGGGCCGTTCGAATTTCTGGCCTATAAGGACAGCGCGTTTTATTCGGCAATTGTCACCGATATCTGGGTAGGCACGCCAATGATTACCATCTTTTTTCTTGCCGCCATGCAGGGTGTGTCGCGGGATCTGTATGAGGCGGCGTATGTTGACGGCGCCTCGCGTTTCTATCGGTTCCGCCGCATTACCCTTCCGCAGATCATGCCGGTAATTGTTTCAATGGCGTTGCTATCGGCGATCTGGACTTTCAACAGCTTTGAAATTGTCTGGATCCTGACCGAGGGTGGCCCGCGCCATGCCACCACAACCCTGATTATCGACACCTATAAAACCGCCATTGCCAGCTTCAAGTTTGGACCGGGCGCGGCGCGGGCGGTGGTGATTGTTATCCTGCTCAGCATTTTCTCGATCATTTACATGGTGGTTTTGAAGAAAATCGAAAAACGGTTTGGGAGTAAGTGAGATGATGGACAAATACACACGGCTGGAAAAAATCGTTCTGTATATCGTGATCGCAATCTTCCTGACATTCATCCTGCTGCCGTTTTTCGAGATGTTTATGACATCCCTGCGGCCTCTAAAGCATTTGCGCCACGCCCCCTATAAGTTCTGGTCTGACGAAATGTCGTTTGACGCTTATCGGACCATGTGGACAACCGTTCCCGATCTGCCGCTTTATATCTTTAATGGCGTGTTTATTGCATCGGTTGTAACGCTGGTTTGTATGATTTTTGTGGTTCCGGCCGCTTATGCGTATGCACGGTTTGATTTCAAAGGCAAAACCCTGACACTGTCGCTGTTTTTGGCGGTAAACATGTTTGCCGGTGCGGTTTTGCTTATCCCGCTTTATCGGTTGTTGCGCACGCTGGGCTTGCTGAATACTTATTTTGCGATGATCATTCCAGGGGCGGCTTTCCTTGTACCAATGGGCATCTGGCTGCTGAAATCATACCTTGAAAAAATCCCGAAAGAGCTGGAGGAAGCCGCCTATGTCGACGGTGCCAGTCGTTTCTATACCCTGCGCCGTGTGATGCTGCCGTTGGCGCGGCCCGGCCTGATTGTGGTCGGTGTGTCAATATTTATCGGGGCCTATGCGCAACAGTTTCTGTTCGCAATTACCTTTAATCAAAACCGCAAATATCAACCGCTACCGGCGGGAGTATTTGAA
>JAESRG010000069.1 GCA_016764785.1 Paracoccaceae bacterium | reverse complement strand
TGGATAAGCTGCACAACGCGATTACCCTGTTTTGTAAAACGATCCAGTACTTTGTCGAGCAACGCGTGATCGCTTTCAAGGGTTTCCAAACCGCTATCAAAGCGCGGGTCAGCGGCTGACAATTCTGGAAAAAAGGAATGATCCTCCCAACCATGATGCCCGTGCAAGTTTCGCACCAGTGATGTGCCGTAATGCGATAACCTGCCTGAGAAATCATGTGATGATTTGGCGTTGTCCAAATAGCGTTCGGTATTTGAGCGTACGGTTTTGGCAAGCTGCCGGAACATTCTATGAGCCCCCATCCAGTTTTGAATCGACGCGGCGAAATTCGGGTGATCCGGCCATGCTTCGCGCGGATAATCCCGAAGCAAGATGCGCATGTCCTCAGGCAATGCATCTTGTCTCAGTGCAATATTTTCTGTCATGAGAGGTATATGGGTGTAGGTTATAATATAACAACTAGCGTTTTCGACATACCTGCATTGCAACCAACAGAAGGGCGTTAAGCCGCCAGTGCGGCGAATTTCTCTAGGCTGATATTTGACCCGCAAGCCAGCAAGCCGACGTTTTTGCCCTCGCATTTTTCCCGCAAAGGCCCCAGCGCCCCTGCCAATGATGCCGCGCAGGCTGGTTCGGGCATCAGTTTTAGGCTGGTGTTCATGATCCGCATCGCGGCGCGCAGCGCGTCATCGCTGACCTTAACGATATCGGTGACATATTTGCGGGCCAGCCCATATGAAATCGGCAGGGCGGTCGGGGCGCACAGCGAATCCGCGATGCTGGAAACCTTGTCGATGGATTGCGGAGACCCAGCCTGAAAGCTGCGAAACATGGTGTCAGCGCCGTTTGGCTCCACGCCATAAACCTCAATGCTGGGGTTCAACAGTTTAAATGCCGCGCTCATGCCGCTGATCAGACCGCCGCCGCCAACCGGCAAGATAACAATGTCTAGGTCGGCTGCGTCGGTATGAAATTCCAAGCCGCACGTCGCGGCGCCGAGCGACATGTTTAGCCCTTCAAACGGGTGGATGGTGCTGCGGTTTTCAGATTTTGCGACCTCGTCCATGACCTCAAAGGCGTGGTGGATGTCGTCACACAAAATCACCTCAGCGCCCAAATCACGACAGCCATTCAGGCGAATAGGGTCGGCGTGGCGCGGCACCGCGATTTTGGCGTTAACACCGATGTTGCGCGCCGCCCAAGCCACCGCCAACGCATGATTGCCACCGCTGGCTGCGACAACTCCGGCTTGGCGTTGTTCGGCTGTCAGGGCGTTCATTGATAAATAACAGCCCCGTGCCTTGAACGAGCCAGATTTTTGCAGCAGCTCCAGCTTCATCACCACATTGCTGCCCTCGGGAAGCAGCGCGTCGATGCCGGTTTGGCGCACGTCAATCACCGGCGTGCGGATGACTTTGCCGTTCAGAAGGTCAGCGGCGGTGTGTATGTCGGTTAGGTTCATGGTGTTCTCGTTGTTGAGTTTAGTAGGCTTATTGAGCGATTGGATAATCTACTGCAATGCGGTAAATCCTATTCAGAATAGTTTTCGCTGCTTTTTGTCTTGTGCCCATCCCGGGAAAACGATCCAGATACCAAGCCATCCCATCGCCAAGGTTAATCCGATTTGCGTGTGGATTGTCAGGAATAGGTTCTCCGGTTCAGCGATTGGCGGCATTGCCGACAGCTCCCAAGCGATCATTTTATTGACAATGATACTGCCCAAAAGTGAGATTACGGCAAGGGTTGGCAGTGCGATCATTCCCATCCGGCGTATTTCTGAACGCGTGGGCGATCGTTGGTGAGTTTTAAAAAAATGTACGCCGATACTTAACGCCGTAGCCGCGGGTCCAAGGGTGCTCAGATCATTTGTATGCGGGACGATATGCGTCATTTCCAGCTTTACTAATAATCCGGTGAGCATCGTAAACAAAATCCAATACGCCGCGTTCAGGCCAAGATATTGCGCGATATAATTCTTAATACTAACAGTGTATTCGGTCACAGCAGATCCTGCTCACGGTTCAGTTTTTTGGCCAGCGGCGCAATGGTCAGGCCCTGGACGATGATTGAAAACAGCACTACAATATAGGTGATCGTCAGGATAAGCGGTTTCCATTCATTGTCGGGGATCGACAGCGCCAGCGCCACCGAAATGCCGCCTTTTAAGCCGCCCCATGTCATAATCGGGATTACGTCTCGACGATATTTTTTCCAACGTGATAGCATCAGAATCGGCACCGAGACCGCCGCCAAGCGTGCCACCAGCGACAGAACTATGCCAAGGAAGCCCGCCAGAATGGCGTCAAAATCAAAGGCAATGGCGAACACTTCAACCCCGATCAGCAGGAACAGCAGGGCGTTGAGAATCTCGTCGATTAGGGTCCAGAAGGCGGTCAGGTATTCGCGGGTAATCTTGCTCATGCCGAATTTCATGCCGACATCGCCGATGAACAGCCCCGCGACCACGGCCATGATTGGCCCCGAAACATGCAGATAAACCGCCAATTCATAGCCCCCCAGCGCAAGGCCAAGCGACAGCAGCACCTCAAGCGGGTAATCATCAATGCGTTTCATCATCTGGAACACCAGCCAGCCAAGACCACCGCCCAGCAGGGCGCCGCCGATGGCTTCCTGGCCAAACAGCGCCAACGCAGACATAAAACTAGCGTCGCCGTGCGCGTTATGCGGGAAGGCGAGGCCAATCAGAAACAGGAATACCACATAGCCAACCCCGTCGTTAAACAGGCTTTCCCCGGCAATCTGGGTTTCCAGCGACTTGCGCAAATTGGCTTGGCGCAGCACGCCCAGTACAGCCACCGGATCAGTCGGGGAGATCAGCGCGCCGAAAATCAGTGCCATAAGCACCGGCACCCCAAGGGCAAAATGCAAGCCAAGCCCCGCAATCGCGGTTGATAGGCCAATGCCGATGGTGGCCATCAGTGCCACTGTCCAAGCCTGTTCATGCAGGTCGGAAATTTTAACGTGCAAGGCGCCGGCAAACAGCAACAGGCCAAGCATGCCCTCAAGTAAAGTATCTGAAAATTCAAGGTTTTGCACCATCGGGCGGATGGTCTCGGACAGGGCCAGCGAGGGCATCACCACGTCCAGTGCCATGATGCACAGCGAGGCTACGAGTGCGACAATCAAAATGCCAATGGACGAAGGGAGTTTTAGAAAGAAATAGTTGATCGCGCCGAACAGTCCTGCCAGCACGATCATCAGTGATGCAATTTGAAGGGCGTTCATGGTGTTTCCTGTACTGAGTTCAGGAAACACCTATCACACCTCTCGGCTAAACAAACTGAATTCGGCGTTAGCCGTCGAAATCAACCCGTTCAACAATGCGAAGGGCCAGACCACGCAGGGCGCTGATTTCGCTTAGTGGTGTTGAGTCTGCGGTGAACTCACCCCAGCTGGCAACCAGATCGCTAAGCGCGGTGCCCTCTAACAGCGGATATTCATAATTCAGTTCAGCATAAAGCGACTGCGCGGTGGCGCTGGTCAAGTATTCCATCAGCAGAACCGCGTTATCGTGATTGGGTGCCGCAGCGGTCATTGCCATGCCCGACAGGTTGATATGCACGCCTGAACCGCCCAGCGTTGGGAATACGATATGCACCGAATTTGCCCACTCAATCTGATCAGGGTTGTTCATCATCGCACCCATGTAATAGGTGTTGCCGATGGCAATATCACATTCGCCAGCCCAGATTGCTTTAACCTGTGCACGATCGTTGCCTTGAGGGCGACGGGCAAGATTGTCTTTAACACCTGCCAGCCACGTTTCGGTGGCTTCTTCGCCGTGATGCGCCGCATAGGCAGCAACCAACGCGATGTTATAGTTATGAGTGCCGGAACGGGTGCAAATGCGGCCTTCCCAAACGTCAGATGCCAGATCTTCGTAAGTGGTGATTTCGCCCTCGGCAACGCGCTCGTTTGAGGCGTAAATAATACGGGCGCGGCTGGTCAGACCAAACCAGTGACCGTCGGGGTCGCGGTAAGTTGCGGGGATGTTCGCGTCGATAACGTCAGAACTAACAGCCTGCGTAACGCCAGCGGCAACCACAGCCGAAAGATTGGCAATATCAGTGGTCAAAACCAAGTCAGCCGGTGAGCGATCGCCCTCAGCGCGTAGGCGTTCAATCATGCCTTCCTTAAGGAAAACCACATTGACCTCTATGCCGGTTTCAGCGGTGAATGTTTCCAGAATGGGATCGATCAGGGCTGGCTGACGGCTTGAATAGATGTTCACTTCTTGCGCAGCAACACCTGTGCTGATCAACGTTGCGAGGACGATAAGGGATTTCATTTCCGCTCCTTAAGGTGGACGTTTGTCCGGTTAGAATGGCGGCTGAATACCCGAGTAAAATAGTCACGTCAATAGGTGACTAAAACAATCATAAATTACTTACGGGCCTTCTCAGATAGTTTGGCGGCATCCCATAACGCGTCCATTTCAGCCAGATTTGACTGTGCTGGGGTCTTACCCTGTTTGGCAAGTTCGGCTTCTACATGGTTGAAACGGCGGGCAAATTTAGCGTTGGCTTTACGAAGCGCGGTTTCGGGATCAACATTCAAGTGACGGGCTAAATTGGCAACGACAAACATCAGATCGCCGAATTCTTCTTCAACCTCGGCTTGGGTAAACTTTTCGCGAGCTTCAACAAGCTCAGCCGATTCCTCAATAATTTTGTCTTGAACCATACTAATTTCTGGCCAGTCAAAACCAACCCGCGCGGCACGGTTTTGCAATTTGATGGCGCGGGTCAGCGCCGGTAATCCGGTGGCAACCCCGTCCAAAACCGAGGTTTCCTTTTTGCCTGCACGTTCAGCGGCCTTGATGACTTCCCAATCCTTGATCTGCTGTTCGGCAGATTTATTGCGGCTCTCGTCGCCAAAAACATGCGGATGACGGTGCAGCATTTTATCGGAGATAACCCGCATCACATCGTTGAAATCAAACGCGCCAGTTTCGGCACCCATTTGTGCGTGATAGACCACGTTCAGCAGCAAATCGCCAAGCTCGCCGGGCAGCTCATCCATGGCGCCACGCTCAATCGCGTCGGCGACCTCGTAAGCTTCCTCAATGGTATAGGGTGCGATGGTTTTGAAATTCTGAACGATGTCCCACGGGCAACCGGTTTCTGGGTCACGCAGTCGCCGCATGATTTCCAACAGGCGGGGCAGGCCACCATTGCGGTCGCACACCAGCCGTTCAGAATCAGCGTGGTTCATTTTGAAACCATCAGGCGTTCAAGCCCGTGGAAATGATAGCGGTTGGCATAAACCGGAGGCTCAACGATTTTGAGGTTCGGAAAACACTCAAACAAGATCGGCAGCGCCAGACCCATTTCCAAACGTGCCAGCGGTGCGCCAATGCAAAAATGCAGACCCGCGCCAAAACCAAGTTGGCCAACACCGCCACGGGTGATGTCGAATTCCGCTGGGTTGGCATATTTTTCGGGGTCACGATTGGCGGCTGCCAGCAGCAAACCAACGCTTTCGCCTGCCTTAAAGTCATGGCCAAAGGCGGTGACGTCTTGCTGGGCGATACGGGTAAACATGTGTAACGGCGGGTCAAAACGGATGGTTTCGTCAACCGTGCGCAGGGTGGTTTTGTCATCGCTGAAGAAATCTGCAAGGTTTTGACCGGATTCAAGCAGGGTTTTAACACCGTTAGTAATGGTATGAACTGTGGCTTCGTGACCAGCATTAAGTAAAAGAATACAAGTGGTTACCAGCTCATCCTCAGATAGTTTATCGCCATCATCACGGGCCTGAATTAGCTGCGTAATCAAATCATCTTTGGGGGCCTTGCGACGTTCATCGATGTGCTGGCGCAAGTAATCAGAAAACGCCACGGTCGCCGCCACGGCGCGATCCTCAACCGCGCGATCGCGGCGCGCTTGGTACATGGACACCATGTCGTGACTCCAACGCAAAAGCTGATCAGACATTTCTTCGGGCACACCCAACAGGCGGCAAATGATAATCACCGGAATGATTTCAGCGTATTTTGCGATCAGATCAAACGGTTCGTCGGGCATATCGGCGCAAAGTTGACGGCATAGGGCGTCAATATCAGGGCCAAGATCATTGATGCGCCGCGTGGTAAACGAACGCACAAGCAATCCGCGAATACGGGTATGGGTTGGCGGTTCAAGTTCCAGCAGCGAGTGGCTTTCAACCGCGTAAAACGGTTTTAGATGCGCAGGAATTTCGGGTGCCATGCCGGCGGGCATTTCACGGCCAAAACGGCGATCACGTAACAGGTCGTTAACGGTGCTAAAACCTGCTGCACAAATTATATTGTAATCATTCCAATAGAATAACGGGCCTAGTGCGCGTGCTTTGTCATAGAACGGATAAGGGTTTTGCACAAATTCTGGGTCTAGCGGTGACTGGTCCAGCGATTTCATTTAGCGCGCTCCAATGCTTGGTCAAGATCGGCAATCAGGTCGTTCACGTCCTCAATGCCGATGCTAAGACGAATAAGGGTATCGGGAACAATGGAGTTCGGACCCTCAACTTTGATACGATGTTCGATCAGGCTTTCAACACCCCCCAGCGAGGTTGCATTGATAAAAACTTGCACAAAACGGGCGATGTCATGGGCGGTTTCACGGGTATGGGTCAGAATTGACAGCATGCCGCTAAACCCGCCGGTCATCTGCTTTTTTGCAACCGCGTGGCCAGGGTGCGAGGGCAGGCCGGGGTACATCACTTTGGCAATTTTAGGGTGTGTTTCAAGGTGTTGCGCGATTTTCATCGCACTGGAGGACGCCTTGTCATAGCGAATATAAAGCGTGCGAATACCGCGGATCAACAACCATGCCTCAAACGCGGCGATAACATTGCCGGTCAGGGTGCGAATTTCAACCAGCTCAATCCACAGATCATCAGCAACGGCACAGGTCAAAACGCCAGCGGTGATGTCGGAATGGCCGCCAAGATATTTGGTAGCTGAGTAGAACACAAAATCGGCGCCAAGCTCTAGCGTGTTGGTGGTGCAGGGCGGTGAGACAGTGCAGTCGACCACCAGTTTTGCCCCAACCGCATGCGCGGCTTTGGCGGCGGCAGCTATATCTATGATATCCCAATTGGGGTTGATCGGCGTCTCGATCCAGACCAAAACCGTGTTGGGGCGAATGGCCTTTTGCAGTGCCGTTTCATCAGCTTGGTCGAATAACGTCACCTCAATGCCGCGCTTGTCTTTCAAGCGTAGTAACCAGTTAATCACGCCGTGATACATGACCGATGGCGCAACGACGTGGTCGCCGGTGTTCAAGGTTTCCAGCATGGTGACAACCGCCGCCATGCCCGATGCAAACACCATTGAGGCCGCGCCGCCGTCAAGGTCAGCAAGTACAGCTTCGGCCATTTTGACGGTTGGCCCACCCGAACGTGCATAGATATAAGATTGACGCGGGTCGCCCTGATCGTCGCGCGCATAGGTCGTCGACAAGTCAATAACCGGCACGATTGAGCCGGTTGTTTCATCAATATGACGTAACGCTTGGGCGGCGCGCGTAGCGGGTGACAGCTTAAGCTGGCGCGGAGGCCGGTCCACTAGTCAGTGCCGCGATAGGGTTCGACATATTGCAGGGCCATGTCCCACGGAAAGAAGATCCAGGTGTCTTGCGAGACTTCGGTGATGAACGTATCCACCATCGGACGGCCCATGGGCTTAGCGTAAACCGTGGCAATATGGGCCTTTGGATATCGGGCTTTGACCACCTCAAGGGTTTTTCCGGTATCAACAAGATCGTCGATGATCAGAATGCCTTCGCCATCGCCAATAATGGATTCGTCGGGGGCTTTCAGTACGATAGCTTCGGCTTGCGACTGGTTGTCGTACGATTTGATGCTGATCGTATCAACTGTGCGGATATCAAGTTCGCGCGCGATAATCATTGCTGGCGCCATACCGCCGCGGGTGATCGCAACAACTGCTTTCCAAGCCCCGCCGTCCGGCCCCAATTTTTCGAGCCGCCATGCTAGTGCACGGCTGTCGCGGTGAATTTGGTCCCAGCTAATGTGGAACCCTTTTTCGTGGGGCAGGCGATCAGTCATTATTTTCTTCCTGTAGCTACGTCGATGTCAGGGGCGTCAGCGGCTTTCATGCCAACGATATGATAACCCGAATCTACATGATGGTTTTCACCGGTGACGCCCGAAGACAGATCAGACAACAAATACATTGCCGATTTACCAACATCGTCAGTGGTGACGTTACGACGGAGCGGTGAATTCAGCTCGTTCCATTTTAGAATATAGCGGAAATCACCGATACCCGAAGCGGCCAGCGTTTTGATTGGCCCAGCAGAAAGCGAGTTCACGCGAATGTTTTTCGGCCCCAGATCCATCGCCATATAACGGACAGATGCTTCAAGCCCGGCTTTGGCCACGCCCATGACATTATAATGTGGCATCACCCGCTCTGCACCGTAATAGGTGAGGGTCAGCATTGATCCGCCATCCGGCATCATTTTCTCAGCACGTTGTGCAACGGCCGTGAATGAATAAACTGAAATATTCATCGTTAGGGCAAAATTTTCAGGGCTGGTGTCAACGTAACGGCCGCGCAGTTCGTTTTTGTCAGAAAAACCAATGGCGTGGACCAAAAAGTCCAGCTTGCCCCATTTTTCCTGAAGGGTTGCGAAAACCGCATCAATCGAATCGCTGTCGGTTACGTCGCACGGCAGAACAATATCGGCACCAATGGATTCAGCCAGCGGTTTTACCCGTTTTCCCAGCGCATCCCCTTGATAGGTAAAGGCCATTTCGGCCCCTTGTTCATGGCACATGCGGGCAATGCCCCACGCCATAGATTTATTATTGGCTACGCCCATTATCAGGCCACGCTTGCCGCTCATTATTCCTGAATTCATGGATTAACCCTTTTATTATTGCTCAGTTTTACAAGTTGTAAAGGAATGCGCTTGCAGCTTCAAGAATGTTTGCGCGATACTACCGTGGATTAGGCCATAACATCGGGAGATATCGCATGAACACACCAAACCGCACCGGCATATTTTCCGGCGACGATCCGTTTGAGATTGCGCACAGCTGGCTGACCGAGGCAACGGCCGTTGAACCCAATGACCCAAACGCCATTGCGCTGGCCACTGTCGACGCTGACGGGCTGCCAAATGTGCGTATGGTCTTGCTGAAAGAAATCACTGAAAACGCGTTCGTTTTCTATACTAACTATAATAGTGTCAAATCGGTCGAGGTTCTGGGCAATGGCAAATGTGCGTTTGTGATGCACTGGAAATCTTTGCGCCGGCAGGTGAGGGTGCGCGGGTTGGTCGAAAAAGTGGACGGCCCCGAAGCCGACGCCTATTTCGAATCGCGTGGCTTGCAAAGTAAGCTGGGGGCGTGGGCCTCGGATCAGTCGCAACCACTTGAGTCGCGCGCCGCGTTGATCAAACGGGTTGCCGGAATATCGTTAAAGCATGGGATTCATCCTAAAAGACCGCCATTTTGGGGGGGATTCCGCATTTCGCCGACAGAGATTGAATTCTGGGCTGACGGAAAACACCGGCTGCATGACCGTTTTAAATGGTCGCGAAACACCTTTAAGGAGTCTTGGGTAGTAAAAAGGCTCAACCCCTAAGAACAAATTGTGAAATTCAGGCGAAAATATGGTGAAAATCCGCCGAAATTAGGGTATTGTATACATCTCGTACTTGCACCCTTGCGAGAAATCTATTTATACTGACTGTGCGTGGCGGCAGCATAATAGTTAATTTGTTTGGTAACGGCCTTTTTTGCGCAGAAAAAACAACAACCGGACAGGGGACAGATGATAAAAGGCCGAGTAAAGTGGTTTGACGCCGCAAAGGGATACGGATTCGTTGTCGCAAATGACAATGACGGGGATATCCTTCTTCATGCAAATGTTTTACGGAATTTTGGTCGCGGCTCAGTAGCCGAAGGCGCAGAAATTGTGTTTACGATTCAAGAAACCGAACGCGGCAGACAAGCCGCCGAAATCTTTGAGATTCACGCACCAATCGACTCCGGAGGAATTGAGCCCGTTTCGGCCAATGCAATTCCTTTGCCTGATGTTGAAGGGATTGAATTAGCCCCGGCGCGAGTCAAATGGTTTGATAAGGCGAAGGGATTCGGGTTTGCCAACACATTTGGCAGCTCCGAGGATATTTTCTTGCATATGGAAGTCATGCGCCAATACGGATTTTCTGATTTGTCGCCCGGTGAGGCAATCGCCGTGCAAGTTGTTGATGGCCCGCGCGGTCGTATGGCCGGCTCGATTTTCTCCTGGGATAAGCCTCTTTCGACAACCAGCGTTTGCGCGTGAAGGTACTCACCGCATTAACCGTGGTCTTTGCGGGCTTTAGCAGTGCGGTTGTTGCAGGTGAGTGTCGAGGAGACCAGCTTGATATCCAGTTTGGCGGGGATGTCACGCGTTTCACCGTTGAAATCGCTGACACGCTGGATGAACGCGCCCTGGGCCTGATGAATCGTGACTACATGGCGCCATTTTCCGGAATGCTGTTTGTTTATGAAGATCCGCAGACCGTTTCTTTCTGGATGAAAAATACTCTGATTCCCTTGGATATGATTTTTATTGATGATTCTGGCGTTGTCATGCGAATCCATGAAAATGCCGAACCGTTGTCGCTGTCGGGAATTCCCGGGGGCAGTGGCATCCAGTTTGTGCTGGAAATCAACGGTGGTATGGCGCGGATGCTGGGAATTAAGGTCGGCGCGCAGGTGCGCCACCCAGAAATTGACACTGATTTGGCTATTTGGCCCTGCGGCACATAAAAAGTGAATTTAGGGCTTTTCATTCGGTTGAAAGCCCCGTAGTTCAACCCTTGTCGGGGCGTGGCGCAGCCTGGTAGCGCGGCGGTTTTGGGTACCGTAGGTCGTAGGTTCGAATCCTATCGCCCCGACCATTTTTCAGAAAATTTGTTAATCTTGGTTACAAATTAGGCAAACTCCGGTTTGCCCGGAAAATGGTTCTGACAGGTTTACGTAAAGGTAAACTTTATCCAGTTTATTAGAGGAATGATGGAAGTGTTTGGAATTCTTTTGAGAATTCAAATAGCTAACCTGAATGATTCTAAAGGTTAATAATTCTGGGTGTGACCTACATCGTCGGTCAACAAAAAAATGTATCGCTTTTGTGAATAAATTCGTTGACCTGTCCCTACATTCTGCGCCATTTAGGGTCATCAGCGGCAAACACCACTATATGTTGTGTCTGCTATCTACAATGAACAGACTAACGGTTTTAGGCAGTTTGCGTAAATTTGCGCATGGGCACGGTTGATTCGACCATTCAGCAAGAATGGCGAAAGAAGTTAAAAGGACGGCAGGATGAAGTTTGAGCGTAAATTTACCGCAGTGAAATCCGGCGCATACGGCGCCACGGAATTCACCAGTAAAACATCGGAAATCCGCAATCCGGACGGGACAATTGTTTTTCATCTGGAAAGCATGGAAGTGCCGTCAAGCTGGAGCCAGGTCGCATCTGATGTGCTGGCGCAGAAATATTTCCGCAAAGCCGGTGTTCCGGCAGCGGTGAAAGCTGTCAAGGAAAAGGGCATCCCTGAATTTCTGTGGCGCTCGGTTCCTGATGACGTTGCGTTGGCAAAACTGCCCAAATCCGAACAGTTTGTTGGTGAGACATCCGCCAAGCAAGTTTTCGACCGGCTGGTCGGCGCATGGACCTATTGGGGCTGGAAGGGTGGTCATTTCACCACCGAGGCAGACGCCAGAACATATTACGACGAAATGCGTTTCATGATGGCCAACCAGATGGCTGCGCCGAATTCGCCGCAGTGGTTTAACACTGGCCTGCATTGGGCGTACGGCATTGATGGGCCGGCGCAGGGCCATCACTATGTTGATTTCAAAACCGGCAAGCTGACCAAGTCGATTAACTCGTACGAGCATCCACAGCCGCATGCGTGCTTTATTCAGTCTGTCTCGGACGATCTAGTTAACGAGGGCGGCATCATGGACCTGTGGACCCGTGAGGCCCGCCTATTCAAGTATGGTTCGGGCACCGGCACCAACTTTTCCAGCTTGCGTGCGTCAAATGAAACATTGGCCGGTGGTGGCAAATCATCTGGCTTGATGTCGTTCCTAAAAATCGGTGACCGTGCCGCAGGGGCAATCAAATCGGGTGGCACAACCCGCCGCGCTGCCAAAATGGTGATCGTGGATGTGGACCACCCAGATATTGAGGAATTCATTAACTGGAAGGTCATCGAGGAACAAAAGGTTGCGTCGCTGGTTGCGGGCTCCAAAATCCACGAACAACAGTTGAACAAGATTTTCGGCGCGATTCGGGCGTGGGACGGGGCTGAGGATGACGCCTTTGATCCAAACAAAAACCCGGGCCTGAAAACCGCGATCCGGTCGGCCCGCAAGGTGATGATTCCTGAAACTTATGTAAAACGGGTTCTGCAATACGCACAGCAGGGGTTCACCAGTATTGAATTTCCGACCTATGACACCGACTGGGATTCCGACGCTTACCTAAGCGTTTCCGGGCAAAATTCGAACAACACCGTTCGCGTCACCGATGCGTTTTTACAAGCCGTCAAAGACGATGCTGACTGGGAATTGCTGCGCCGTACCGACGGCAAGGTTGCCCAAACCATCAAAGCCCGCGATTTGTGGGATCAGGTTGGCCATGCGGCATGGGCCTCGGCCGATCCGGGCATCCAGTATCACGATACGATCAACGCGTGGCATACATGCCCCGAAGATGGCGAAATTCGTGGATCAAACCCTTGTTCCGAATACATGTTTCTGGATGATACCGCCTGTAACTTGGCCTCGATGAACCTGCTGACCTTTCTGAAGGACGGCGTGTTTGATGCTAAATCTTACATTCATGCCACGCGTATGTGGACAGTCACGCTGGAAATCTCGGTGCTGATGGCACAGTTTCCAAGCGCAAACATCGCTGAGCGGTCGTACAAATTCCGCACCCTTGGGCTGGGCTATGCCAATATCGGCGGCTTGCTGATGAACTTGGGCTTTGGCTATGACAGCGATGAGGGCAGGGCGCTAACCGGCGTGTTAACCGCGATCATGACAGGCGTTGCCTATAAAACCTCGGCTGAAATGGCTGCTGAACAGGGGCCATTCCCCGGTTATGCCAAAAATGCTGAGCACATGTTGCGGGTGATCCGTAATCACCGCCGCGCGGCGTTTGGTGAGACCACCGGATATGAGGGCTTGGCCGTTCCGCCAGTGCCGCTTGACCACGATAATTGCCCAGACGGAACATTGCTGAATCTGGCGCATAAAGCGTGGGACGAGGCGTTGGCCATGGGCGAAAAGCACGGGTATAGAAACGCGCAAACCACCGTGATAGCCCCGACCGGCACTATTGGCTTGGTGATGGATTGCGATACAACTGGCATTGAGCCTGACTTTGCACTGGTGAAATTCAAGAAACTGGCCGGTGGTGGGTATTTCAAAATCATCAACCGTTCTGTTCCGGCGGCGCTGTCCAATCTTGGCTATTCTTCTGCACAAGTTGAAGAAATCATTGCTTACGCCGTCGGCCACGGGTCGCTTGGCAATGCGCCGGGCATCAACACAACCAGCCTGCTGGGCCATGG
This sequence comes from Paracoccaceae bacterium, assembly GCA_016764785.1. Classification (GTDB taxonomy): domain Bacteria; phylum Pseudomonadota; class Alphaproteobacteria; order Rhodobacterales; family Rhodobacteraceae; genus UBA3077. Next base: position 444 of record JAESRG010000069.1, on the reverse strand, counting down.
TTTTGGTGAGGATGAGCTGGCGAAGATCGAAGCGGCGCTTGGCGCGGCCTTTGATATTCGTTTTGTGTTCAACCAATGGACACTGGGCGCAGATTTCTGTACCGGAACGCTGGGCATTCCAACCGAAAAACTGAATGATCCGTCTTTCGATCTGCTGAAACATTTGGGCTTTAGCAAAGAACAGGTTGAGGCCGCAAATCTGCACGCCATTGGCACCATGACGCTGGAAGGCGCGCCCTTCCTGAAGAAAAAACACTATTCGGTGTTTGATTGCGCCAATGTCTGCGGCAAAACGGGCAAACGGTATCTGTCGGTTAGCAGCCACATCAACATCATGGCGGCCGCCCAAAGCTTTATCTCGGGTGCGATTTCAAAGACTATCAATATGCCGAATGACGCGACCATTGAGGATTGCAAAGCCGCCTATGAAAGCAGCTGGGCGCT
>JAESRG010000068.1 GCA_016764785.1 Paracoccaceae bacterium | reverse complement strand
CCCCAAAGGCAAACCCGGCTGGGCGTGGCAAGCCGCCGCGCGGGCCATGGTCGTGCGTGCGCTGTTGTTGCAAGAAGCTGGCCGTCTGGGCCTGTCCGCTGACCCGCAAATGCTGGCCAAGGACAAGCTGGAAACCGACGACGAGGCCCTGATCCGCGCGGTGCTGGACACCGAGCTGGACATCGCCCAAGTATCCGAGGCTGACTGTCAAAGGATATATGACCAGCAGCCCGAGGTGTTCAAATCTCCCGATTTGTTCCAGCCCGCGCATATCCTTCTGGCCGTCAAGCCTGAGGATAAAACCGCGCGCGCAATCGCCCACAAAAATGCAGTTGAATTCATCGCGACGATCCAGAAAACGCCCAAGGCATTTGCTGATATCGCTAAGTCGAATTCAGATTGCCCCTCCAAAGACGCAGGCGGTACCCTTGGTCAAATCGGGTCCGGTGATACCGTGCCTGAATTTGAGGCGGTTCTGGCAACGCTGACCGCAGGGGATTTGCACCCCGAACCGGTCGAAACCCGTTTTGGCATCCACATCATCCGCATGGACGAAAAAGTCAGCGGCAAGCCATTGCCATTTGACGCGGTAAAACACCAAATCATGGAAAAGTTGGAACAGGCGGCGTGGGCCAAGGCCGCACAAATCTACACGCAAAAACTGGTAGGTAATGCTAAAGTCGAGGGCATTGACCTGACCAAACCGATTGGCACCATACATTAATTTGACGGGTCTTCGGACCCGTCAAATATCAACATCCACAAACCTGCCGCATCGCGCGAATTGACTGCACGCCGATCACGCCGTCAATTGACCCGCGATACAATCCGCGATCTGACAGCGCGATTTGCAACCCTTCAATGACTTCCAACGGAATGGTATTGCGTTGATTTTGGGCGCGTTCAATCATCAGACCTGTGCCGCGCTCAAGCGACAACATCAGTAATCTTACGGCCTCGTCATAATCCAGTGCAACACCCGCACCAACTTCGTGCATCAATGCCAGATAATATGCTGAATCGCCACGTCCGGCCTCAATCGCATCGTTAAAGTAATAGGCCGCAAGCGCAGGATCTTGTGGAGGTTCGGGCGCCGTATAATAAATCATCCCCAACTGGTTTGCCGCTGCTGCGCTCCAGTCATATTGCTCAACAACCAATTGGTAATACCCCGCAGCGGCAAAATGGTCCGGGTGAATTCCAAAATACTTCTCGTCGCCATTGCGCTGGTTTGCATCCGCACGCCGCTGTCGCTCAACAATAGGGGTGTTTTCAAAATTCGGTAATTCCAACAACGGCAACCCACGCAACATGGAAATATCGGTGACCTGAGTCCCGACCAGGCTCAGGGTTCGCAAACCAACAAGATTACCCAAAGCGGTCAGGTCAACAACAGCGGAATGGTCCAGAACTAAATATTCCAAGGCGGTAAGCTGCGATAGCGCGGAAATATCGGAAATCATGCTGTTCGACAAATAGATACGGGACAGGTTTATATGGTTGGTAATGGCGTCAAGCGATTGCAGCGGTGTTCCATCCAACCAAATTGTTTCAAGATTTGTCAGGCCGGAAATTTCATTCAAACGAAAAACCTTGGTGCCTGACAAGTCAAGAATTTCCATATTCACTATGTCGGCAATCGGGGAAAGGCTGGACACATCGCTTCCCGACAGGTCAAGGAATGTCAGGTACTGGAACGCCGTGATTTCATGTGGAATAGCGCGGAGCCCCGGCATTGATAAACGCATCGACGTAATGCCTGTCGGACTGGCAGTGATAATCCTTAAGGCTTCCTCATATGCCTCGCCACTGGCGGCAGGCCAATAGGGGTTGGCAATCGACGCCGACCTCACCGAAAAATTTGCAACCAAAGGAATGGTTACGTCGAAATCTGCGGGTTTTGAAATGTTGGCAGTGTTATGCGCATTCGGAGGCATGTTGCTATATTGCGCACTGGCAAGTGTTACTTGCGCGCTCGGGGTATCAACCGCATTTTCGCGATGCGGTAACACCGGACTATTCGACAGGTTTGCAATTGCACCACCAACCGCAAAACTTGGGGCCCGATCAAGATTTCGCCCGGTTACCGGCAGGCCCTCTGCGGTCGGCGCACTGCCGATCGACGCAAGATCAATGTGGAAATCCGGCTCGGAAATACCAACAACCGACAAGGTAACCGGTGCGTTATTTTCAATTGCAAAGGACAATAATTTTGAGCGCGCCAAGGGTACAAAAATAGGATCGGTTCTGTCAAACTGGGCGATAAACGCCGCCAATACGTTGGGATCACGGGTGTCTCGAATAAGGCTCCATGTAAAGGCCGCTTCGCTAGCACCGGCACTGGGTTGAATCTGTGGCACAACAACAACTGGTACGACGACCGGCTCTGGTTCACACGTGCCAAAAAGACACGAACCGCCGTTTAATTCATCATAATAGGCGGGGCGCTGCCGATGACCAATGATGGCTGCGGCTTCCTGCACTTGGATGCGCGTTGTTCGAACGGAATCAACAAGGTCACCTGATTCCCGCAGGTTCGGTAGGAAAAACCGTGTAAATACAGAATACTGTTGGGTGTCCGCTTCCCCCAGTCTGTCAAGGGCAGTTTGGCCAGAAGCAGCAGAATAGATAATGAATGTCCCGCTCGGTGGTTCGATTGGCGCAAGCCCGCCAACCAGACCTAATGCTCGGGTTTGTGCACCTGAAAACGGATTATTCCGGCAGGCATCAATGATGGCAACTGTCAGTTCCGCACCCTGAAGCGCAATCTGATCCAGCACACCATTATACCCGTTTTTAAGCGGAATGGTCAGTGCAATGGCCAAATTGGTGCTAGAAACATCCGGTGTATCCGAGGGAACGATGTAATTCCGCGACCCATCGCTCCACCCATGGCCGGAATAAATAAATACGACCGTATCACCCGGCTCAATCCTGTCATAGAACCGCGCCAGTTCAAGGCGAAGCATAACCGTATTGGCATTTTCCAGAAAATGGACCTCAAACCCTTTCTCAACAAAAAGGTCGCGATATCCGCGGGCATCTTCACGTGCTTTGATAAGGTCGGGAAGCTCACTGTATTGATCGATACCGATAATCAGCGCAAGCTCTTTGCCCTGCGCTATCTGGAATGGCAGACAACACAACAACACCAACCCGATTTTTAAGGCCTTCGACATTCACAATCCATACTGATTTCAAAGCCAACATTAGTCGCACAAGCTGCGTTTACCAACCAGATTAGTAATATTTACCTCAGGTATTAAACACCAATGTGGTCAAAGAGGTCAATTTCAGGAAAAACTCGCCCGATATTGACGCGGCGTTATTCCTTTAGCGGCTTTGAATTGACGGTTGAAATTGGCTATATTGCGATACCCAACTGTATCTGCAATGTGCGAAATTGGCTGTAGGTTGCTCGACAAGCGTGCGCAAGCGTCGCCAACCCGCAGTGCAATAAGATAATCGGAAATTGTCGATTGCATTTGGCTGCGGAACATCCGGTGCAGGCCAGACACGCTCAGCGCCGCGACATCCGCCAACTCAGTCATCGAAACCCCTGCTGTGTAATGAGCATGAATGTGGGAAAGCACCCGATCAATCCGCGCGTGCCGCTCCGGCAGCTTCACCTGCTGTGCCGCGACGCTTGCCAACGTTTGAGGAGACGGATCTTTGCTCAGCTGACCCAGAATTTTAAGCAAGGTTAGTAATCGTTCAAACGGTTCCTGATCGAAAAACCGCTGGAAATCCTCTCGAACCTGTGCCGCAACATCAGCGGAAAAAGCCAATCCGCGCCCTGCTCCTGATAATAGTGATTTGAGCGCCGCGAACTCTATCAGATCACCCGATATCTTTTCCGCCCATTCAAGCGAGAACCAGATCACCAGTGCCACATGCGGTTCTGCCGGATTAATCGCCGCTTGCGAGGCCCACGTGTGCGGCAGGTTTGGCCCGACCAAAACCAGATCTCCGTCACCATATTTTTCAACATGGTCGCCAATAAATCGCTGCCCGCGTGAATTCAGGGTCAGCGTTAGCTCAAATTCAGGATGATGATGCCATTGAAACGGAATCCCATCCAATAGCCGCCGGTTCAGCATCGCCAGTGACGAATCCGGTTCCCAGGGCAGATGCTCAAGTAGTGGCTTCATTCTGATATCCTTTAGAATTAGCCATAATAGTATCATTATTTGCCCCTCAAGAACAACATCGGATCGTTTCCCAATCTATGGTGGAAAAACACTGGGGGAATATCATGCAACCAACTGCCGCCGAAATCAGCCATCCAACCAGCGTTTCGCTGACAACACCTCTTAAGGAGATCAAAAAGTCCCTGCCGCTCAGGGTGTTGTCAGCGGATGATTGGCAGCACTGGATCACCAAGGGTTATGTGATTGTCAAACAAGCCATCCCGCGCGAAAACGCCGATCGTTTAGCAAATTTACTGTGGGAATTTGATGAAAAAAACCCAGATGATCCGTCCACATGGTATGCGCCACAACGCCGCCCGCATGTCCGCAAAGAGTTGAATAATGCCGGCATGGTAGAGATTTATAACCATCAATACCTGTGGGATAACCGCATGGAGCAACGGGTTTACGACGCGTTTGTTGATATCTGGGATACCGAAAAGTTGTGGGTGACCATCGACCGTGCCAACTTGAACCCGCCCAAACAAGACCAGTCGGGCAGTGCTGAGGGATTCATTCACTGGGACGTAGACACCAAGCAACAGCCGTTGCCGATCGGCGTGCAGGGGGTGCTGAGCCTTAAGCCCCAAACCGCTAAAACCGGTGGATTTCAATGCGTGCCGTATCTGTTTGAACATTTTGACGATTGGGTCAAAACCCAGCCCGAAGATCGCAACCCGTTGCTGCCCGACATGACCGGCATGGAGCGCGAGAACATCAACCTGGAACCAGGTGATTTGATGATCTTCAACTCATTGCTAGCCCACGGGGTACGGCCGAATTTGTCGGACAATGCGGTGCGCATGGCGCAATATATTTCGATGCAGCCGGCTGAACATGATGATGAGACCCAACGCCGTGAACGCATCCGTCTGTGGCGCGAGATGGACCATCCCGACCGTCCCGATTTCCCCGGTGACCCGCGCGACTGGGAAAAGCGCAATGCGTCAACAGCAGAACTGACGCCGCTTGGCGAAAAACTGTTGGGCCTCAAAAAATGGTAAAATCCTAGGGGGGCAGTTTGCTCAGGTCGTGCGAAATAGCTTCGGTGGTTTCGCGCAGATTATCCAGATAATCGGCCGCGAACGTCTCAATACTTAGATAAGCCTTGGGCCACAGCAACGATATTGCCCCGAACAGACGGTTCCCGCGAAAAATCGGCAGGGCAATCGCCGCCAGCCCGTCATCAAACACCGTCTCGCCAATATAACGCGGGATGCGGGCACCGTATCCGCGTTCGCGCGACAGGTTTAGGTGTTCACGATATCCGTCAATATCCAGTTTAAACCGCCCCAAGCCCCATCGGGAACTTGGCTGCGTGTGTGCCGCAATTTTGACCAGCGCGTCGTCATCCATTTCGGCAAAGCAAGCCATGCCGGTGGCCGAGCCAAAAATGTTGATATGCCGGTTTACCACCCCGCGGTACAGATGGAACGGGCTAAGCGGGCGCGTGGAATCCAGCACCCGCATCCGGTCTCCGTCCAACAGATGAATGTCCGAGGGCCAGCTGATGTTTTTGGTGAGTTCCGTCACATGCGGCAGGGCCACATCCAGCACATAGGCTTGTTCCACCGGCACCGGTTCACCGGTGCCAACCGGCAAGGTAATGATGATCCGGTATTTGCCATCGGCCAGCGATTTTCGCACCAAACGGCGGTCAACCAAGGTGGCCAGCAGACGACGAATCGAGGATTTGGAAATGCCGGTCAGTTTATAGATTTCCGCCAATGTGCAGGCACCATTGCGGGCCAATGTCTCCATCACCGTAATTCCACGCGCCAATGATTTATGTTCTAGCTGTACCAAATGCGTGCCTCCGTGCCGCTGACCGGCACGCTATAGCATCAAGGATTGTTTGGGCAAGCCTTGCCGCGCACTCTTTTCAAAATGAGGGAGAAGTGAGTGGTACGACGTTGGAGTATTTGGGCCTATGATAAGATAGCCGTTTTTCTGGCGGTCTGCATGTCCCTGTTTGCCATATATATCGCTGCGTTTGGCGTGTTTGACACCATCCTTGTCTCCGGCTTTACGGTGCTGATCGCTTTGCTTTACGGCTGTTTTGCATGGCGCAAAAACGACAGTGCTGCGGAAACCCCTACTTACATGTTTGTCATTCACGGCATTATCGCTGTGGCGCTGTTGTGGCTAATGTATGACTGGACGTACCTGATGTATCGTCAGGAAGAATTTTTCATCACCATCCACACCGTTCAAGACGTTTATGGCTGGGTTGCCTTTGCGCTGATCACCTATCTGACCTATCTGTTTTTTGGCATCCCGATGATCGCAGTGATCGGCGCGGCCGCAATTTTTGTGTTGGCCCCCAACTGGATTGGCGGCGCTTCCGAGGCATGGACGCGGGTTTCCGAAAACCTGTGGTTCTCAACTGACGGCGTGTTTGGTCGACCGGTCGAGGTCGTGGGCCGCATCGTTTTGATCTACATCGTGCTGGGCGCGGTGCTGCAAGCATCTGGCGCAGGGGCTGTGTTGTTAAAGATCGCATTTGCGGCCACGGGGCGGCTGGCGGGCGGGCCTGCGCATGCCGCAATTGTTGGCTCAGCGATGTTTGGTACCTTGTCCGGCGCGGCGGTGGCCAACGTGGTGTCAACCGGCGTATTCACCATTCCGATCATTAAAAAGGTCGGGTTCAGCGCGCGTTTTGCGGGCGGAATTGAGGCTTCGGCCTCAACCGGCGGGCAAATCATGCCGCCTGTCATGGGTGCGGTGGCTTTTTTGATGGCAGACGTGACAGGCATTCCTTACGTCAAAATCATCATCGCCGCGCTGATCCCTGCGCTGATGTACTACGGATCGCTGTTTGCAATTGTTTACGTTGAGGCCAAACGCGCGGGCATCAAACCAATGCCCAAAGAAGATCGAGAAAAACTGACCCGCAAAGACATAGTGCAAAGCCTTGCTTTCTGGGTGCCACTGGGTGTGATCGTCAGCGTGCTATTGACCGGCCGTACCGCGCAAAACGCCGGCGCATATGCGCTGGTGGCGGCCTTTGTGATGTGTCTGATCCTGTTCCCGAAATTCCGCAATCCGATGCGCTGGCTGGATGCACTTGTTGACGCGGGCCGCGGATCAGCAACGCTGATGATCGTCGTCGCTGCAATCGGTTTTGTGATCGGTGTGGTTAACATGACCGGCATCGGCCTGATGTTCGCCGAAAGCGTGCTGGCCTTTGCCGACAACAATCTGGCGATGGCACTGGTTATGGTGATGTGCGCCAGTCTGGTGATGGGCATGGGCGTGCCAACCGGTGCTGCCTATCTGATTATCGCCATTGTGCTTGGCCCCGCGATTGAGGGACTCGGCGTACCCACCATCGCCGCCCACTTGTTTGTGCTATATTTCGGCGTGTTAAGTTCTGTGACACCGCCTGTGGCCTTAGCGGCCTTTGCCGCGGCCCCGATTGCCAAAGCCGGCCCGATGGAGACCGGCTGGTCAGCCGTGCGTCTGTCATCCGCCGGATTTATCATTCCGTATATCTTTGTGTACCACCCCGACATTCTGTTGATTGTCGATGATGTATCGATCGTCGGCGTGGTCTGGGCGATTGTCGCCTTTATGATTTCAACATGGGGTCTGGTGACAGCCATTAGCGGCTGGGAGGGCACAAACTTGCCAATCTGGCAACGGGTCTTGCGCCTAATCGCGGGGCTGGCAGTTTTGGCCGTCAATCCGGTGATTGCCCTGACCGCGCTTGCCATTCTTATCAGTTTAACCGTTCAGCGGCGGCATATGTCCCGGCCAGCCAGCGTATAATAATAACAAAGGGACCAACCAAGGAGGAAACAATGAACACGTTACTTAAAACCACATTGGCAGGCGCTGTCGCGCTTGGCCTTGCCGGACCGGCAATGGCTGACTATGATCTGAAAATGGCCACGATTGCGCCGGGAACGTCGGCCTATTTGACCATGACCACCCTTGCCACAATCATCAACCAAACACTGGACGATGTGAATATCACTGTTGACGCAACCGGCGCTGCCACGCGGCATATGGTTGACGTTGGCAACGGTAATCTTGATATGGCGATGACCTCACCGACCATCTATAAGTTCCTGCGCGAAGGGACGGTAATGTATCAACAGCTGGAAAATCACGCAGAAGTTGCTGAAAATCTCAGCCTCATGCTTTGGTTTCCGCTGGGTCAGTATCACGTTGTGACTTATGCTGATGACAACATCATGACGCTGGACGATATCGCTGGCAAAAAAGTGTTCCTTGGACCACCGGGTGGTGGCGCCTGGAATGCGTCGCGCAACTGGCTTGCAGCGACAACCGGTTATGCACCGGACGAAGATTTCGAGAACGTCAAAGCCAGCTGGTCATCGGCCTTTCAAGGATTTCAGGACCGTCAGTTCGACGTCTATATCATCAGCGGCATCGCGCCGTTTCCGCAGTTGGAACAGCTGTCGCTGACCTCTGATCTGCGCATCCTTGGCCTGACCGAGGAACAATACGCAGGCAACCAAGCCGCGCAGGACTTTATCCAAGTCCGCGGTGAGGAACTGGGGATTATCTCGGCTGGCGTCTATGGTGACGGCGTGGTTAATGACGTCGACGTCTATACCCTTGCGGCTGCGGTGGGTGTCACTGTCGCGACCGGTCTGGATGAAGACTTGGTCTATCGCATGACCAAAGCCTTTTGGGAGGGTCAGGCAGACGCCACCACCACCCACCCTTGGCTGATTGATCTAACGCTGGAATATGCGGTTGCCGATGGCGATATGCCCCTGCACCCCGGCGCGCTGCGGTACTATGCGGAAATCGGTCTCGATATTCCTGAAGGCTCGCGCTAAAAAACACCACCCCGCCCGGCTGACCGGGCGGGGGATTTTTATCTTGGGTGACCCATGACCGACAAAATCAAAAACATCCTGTTTATTATGTTTGACCAACTGCGGTTTGATTACCTCAGTTGCTCCGGTCATCCGCATCTAAAAACCCCCAACATCGACCGGCTGGCCAGCAAGGGCGTGCGGTTCTCGCATACCTATGTGCAGTCGCCAGTGTGCGGGGCTTCGCGGATGAGCTTTTACACCGGGCGTTATGTGTCCAGTCACGGCGCCGCGTGGAATAACTTTCCGCTGAAAGTTGGCGAGCAGACCATCGGCGACCATCTGCGCAAACTTGACGTCAACAGCTGGCTGATTGGCAAAACCCACATGAAAGTTGACCTTGAGGGCATGGACCGGCTGGGCCTGTCCACTGATTCAGTGATCGGCGCGCGACTGTCAGAATGCGGTTTTGACGTGCATACCCGCGATGACGGGTTATGGGGGCAAGGGCCGGACGGGTTCTATGACCAGCGGCGGTCACCATTCAACGAATACCTGAAAGACAAAGGCTATCAGGGTGAAAATCCGTGGGCAAATAACGCCAATGCTGGTGTCAGTGATGACGGCGATATCGCCAGTGGCTGGCTGACCGCCAACGCGGTTCTACCCGCCAATGTCGATGAAAAAGACAGCGAAACCCCTTGGTTGACCTCGCAAATGATCGACTTTCTGGAAAGCGACGCCGCGCAAAAACCGTGGCTGTGCCATTTGTCTTATATCAAGCCTCACTGGCCTTATATCGTGCCGGCGCCCTATCATGACATGTATGGCCGCGATCAAATTCAGCCGGTCATTCGGGCCGATTCCGAACTCGACGACCCGCATCCAATTTACGGTGCCTTCACCCAAAATATGGTTGGAAAGGCGTTTCAGCGCGATGAGGTTCGCGAACGCGTCATTCCGGCCTATATGGGCCTGATCAAACAATGCGATGACCAGATGGGGAGGCTGTTTGACTATCTGGAAAAATCGGGCCGGATGGACGACACAATGATCGTCATCACCTCGGATCACGGCGATTACCTGGGCGATCACTGGCTGGGCGAAAAGGAACTTTTCCACGATCCGTCAGTGCGGGTGCCGCTGATCATCTATGACCCGCGCAAAAGCGCTGACGCGGCGCGCGGTACGGTTTGTGATGCGCTGATCGAAACCATCGATCTGGCCGCAACCTTTGTTGAGGCCCTCGGTGGTGACATCCCCGATCATATCCTTGAGGGGAAATCCCTGATGCCGTTCCTGCGCGGTGAAACCCCTGACGATTGGCGCGGTTTTGCCATCAGCGAATACGATTATTCGGCCTATCCGCTGGCCGACAAACTGGGCATTGCTCCGCGCGATGCCCGCCTGTTTATGGTGGTCACCAAACGCTGGAAGCTAATGCATGCCGAGGGTGGTTTCCGCCCGATGCTGTTTGATCTGGCGAACGACCCGCAAGAACTGAATGATCTTGGCGACAGCCCTGACCACAGCGAAATCATCGACCAGCTTTACGAAAGTCTGTTCACATGGGCGCGCCGTAACAGCCAGCGCACCACCATGTCCGAGGCCACTATTCGCGCCATGCGCAAAGGCGGGTCAGCCCGCAAAGGCATCTTGTTTGGCTACCATACCGAGGCCGAGGCCAACCCGGAACTGCTGTCAAAATACGTTGGCAAAGCACCCCGGATCCCGAAACCCTAGGGCATTTTGATCTGTAATTTAACGTCGCTCAGCCGCCCTTCAGCGGCACGTTCAAACGCGGCGATACTATCTTCAAACGCGTAAGTGCCAGAGATCAGCGGCTTAAGATCAACCTTGCCCGAGGCGATCAGCGCCAAGGCCCGATCAAACACATTCGCATATCGAAACACCGTCTCCATGCGCGCCTCTTTGGCAATTGCCGCGACAATATCGATCGAGACGTCGCCCACAGGCAAGCCGACAAAAACCACCGTTCCACCCGGCCGCAAGCAAGGGAATATGTCAGCGTAAGCCTTGCCGTTGCCGCTGGCCTCAAACACGATGTCTGCGCCCCAACCATCGGTTAGGCCATTCACCGTTTCTGGCAACGACCCGTTCAGAATATTCACCGATTCAATACCCGCATATGTGCCAGCGATGTCCAGTTTCTGCTGTGCCACATCCGAAATAATCACCCGCGCACAGCCGCCTGCCAACGCGGCCAAAGCCACCATAATGCCAATTGGCCCACAGCCGATCACCACGGCCGTATCGCCCGGCTTGATTCCTGCCTTGACCGCCGCCTGCATGCCAATGGCAAAGGGTTCAACCATCGCACCTTCGGCAAAACTGACTTGATCGGGCATTTTATAGGTAAAATCTGCGGGATGAATAACCGTGCCGGTCAGCACGCCGTGCACCGGCGGCGTGGCCCAAAAGCTAACATCAGGATCAACATTATATTGCCCCAACCGTGATGATCGCGAACGCGCATCAGGTATCCCCGGTTCCATGCAGACCCGATCACCAATCGAAAATCCTGTAACGCCGTCCCCCAGCGCCGAGATCACGCCCGCAGCTTCGTGCCCCAGCACCATCGGGCTGTTGACCACAAAATGCCCGATCCGGCCATGGGTATAGTAATGCACATCGCTGCCGCAAATGCCGACTGTGTCGATTTTGATCTGCACCTCGTCGGCATTCGGCGCGTCCGGCAGTGCAATATCCCGCAGAGTCAGCTCATGGGTTCGTTCCAGCACCAATGCCCGTTTTAAAACCGAATTTGATGTCACATCACGTTCCTTTTTCTGACCACAAACAGTAGTGTAAATTATTTACACGGCCCCCGACCAGCAGATAAGCATCAACGTGTTGGTTTTCTCAGACTGTGGCTAGACATCCCATGTCGGGCACCACGATCCGTTAACCAAACGGTGGTTGGCATCCAAGCCACGGATGATCTCTATCTCGGCGTCGGTCAGGGTCACGTCTTTGGCCGCAAAATTTGACGCAATATGCCCCGGATTGGCCGAAGACGGAATAATCACATGCCCTTCAGCCATCAGAAACGCCAGCGCGACCTGCTCACGCGTGACCCCGTGGTTATTGCCGATGGTCAGCAAGGTTTCATTATCAGCCAAGGCCCCCCGCGCCAGCGGCGAATATGCGGTCGTCGGAATGCCTTTGCTGGCGCAATGATCCACGATAATGCGGTTTTGCATCAACACATGCGCCTCACACTGATTGGTGACAATTCTGCGGTCGCCCAAAAGCTCCAGTGCCTTGTCGATGTATTTCTTGGTGAAATTCGACACGCCAATGTTAGCCGTCAGCCCTGCGTCATACACAGCCGCGAACTGCGCCATGTAATCTTCAATGTCGTATTCATCGCCAATCGATGGATAATGCAGCAGCAGTAAATCAACCTTGTCAGTGCGCAGCTTGTCCAGTGAAACCTTGACGTGTTCCATGATCTGCCCCGGCGCAAAGCTTTCCGGCGCGACCTTGGTTGTCAGAAAAATGTCGTTACGCGCAACGCCGCTTTCTGCGATCGCCTTGCCGACAAATTCTTCGTTTTTGTACCCTTCAGCGGTGTCGATATGTCGATACCCGACCTCCAACGCAGAAATCACCCCGTCATACGCCTCGTCGCCAAAATGGTTCCAAGTGCCAAAGCCGATTTGCGGAATCGGGCCGATCATTTTTACCTTACCCATGTGATTTCTCCTTTGATTGCAGGTTTGTATTATCGTTAATACGGCTATCGAGACCCTAGCGACCCCGCGACCTCTGGTCCAGCCCATATGTCGCTTTTGTCCCAAATGCGTCGATATTGGACCTTGCACCCCCTTGGTAATTAACTTTAACTAAATCAATAAAAATTGAACTATATCCTTGGGAGACACCAAATGAAATTCATCAAAACTACTGCCGCATCTGTGCTGGCACTGTCCATGGCAGCTGGCATGGCAAATGCCACCTGCGAAGAAGTCGTATTTTCGGATGTCGGCTGGACCGACATCACAGCAACCACCGCCACCGCCGTTATCATACTGGAAGCTTTGGGTTATGACACTGACGTAAAAGTCCTGTCCGTTCCAGTGACATATATCTCGCTTGAACAAGGTGACATCGACGTTTTTCTTGGCAACTGGATGCCAACAATGGAAGGCGACATTGCAAAATATCGCGAAGCTGGCACCGTTGATACCGTGCGTGCAAACCTGAACGGCACCGCCTATACGCTGGCCACCAACGCCGCTGGCGCCGCACTTGGTATCGCAACATTTGCTGATATCGCAGCAAACGCTGATGCGCTTGACGGCAAAATTTACGGCATTGAGGCCGGTAATGACGGCAACCGCATTGTGATGGACCTGATCGAGGCTGACACGTTCGGCCTTAGCGCTGTTGAAATGGTTGAGAGTTCTGAACAGGGCATGTTAGCCCAAGTGGACCGCGCCGGCCGTAAGGGTGACCCGATCATTTTCCTTGGTTGGGCCCCGCATCCTATGAACTCCAACTTTGAAGTCACCTATCTGACCGGTGGCGAAGAATGGTTTGGCGCTGAGGGTGATGTTTACACCAACACCCGCGCTGGTTATGTCGAAGAATGCCCGAATGTTGGTGCATTCCTTGGTAATCTCAGCTTTACGCTGGCCATGGAAAACCAAATCATGGGCGCAATTCTGGACGGTGGCGAAGACGCTGACGATGCAGCAATGGCTTGGCTAAGCGCCAACCCTGACGCAATCGCGCCTTGGCTAGAAGGTGTAACCACCATCGACGGTGGCGACGCAATGGCCGCAGTATCTGCTGCAATTGGCATGTAAAACCACCTAAGGCCCCGGCAACCGTCGGGGCTTTTTTACAGCGGGGAGGCTCGATATGGAGTGGCTGACAGAATTCAAGATTCCAATCGGGAAAACCGCAAAATCCACGTTTGAGTGGTTGCGCACCAACGGTGAGGGGTTCTTCGATGCGTTCGAGGATGGCCTGGGCTGGATGATCGACACGGTGCTATTTTTGCTGCAGTATCCACACCCGCTTGTCATCATCGCGATGTTTGTGGCGCTAACGTGGGTGATCCAGAAAAGCTGGAAAACCTGTCTGTTTATCCTTGCCGGATTTCTGTTCATCATCAACCAAGGCTATTGGGAAGAAACCCTCGAAAGTCTAACGCTGGTGTTGTTTTCCTGCATTGTTTGTATGTCTATTGGCGTACCGATCGGCATTGCTATGGCCCACCGTCCGCGTCTATTCCAGACGCTGCGACCGGTGCTTGACCTGATGCAAACCCTGCCGACATTTGTATACCTGATCCCGATGATCGTATTTTTTGGCATTGGCATGGTGC